>CACMFN010000003.1 GCA_902612965.1 uncultured SAR116 cluster alpha proteobacterium
TTATTAATAATAACAGTCAAACTTAATATTATTCAAGGTTAAAATATCATGCATCAACCTACTATTTCTGGCTCTTCTAGAATAAGGAGAACTCCATACTCTAAAAGAGTAGAAGAAGCAGGTGTTAAGTCATACAGTGTATACAATCATATGTTGTTACCCACGGTATTCGATACTTTGGAAAATGACTATCATCATTTAAAAACAGCTGTTCAAGTTTGGGATGTATCAGTTGAGAGACAAATAGAAATAATAGGCCCAGATGCAACAAAAATACTACAAATGGTGACACCAAGAGACATCAGTAAAATGAAAGATGATCAGTGTTACTATATTCCAATGGTTGATAAGCATGGTTTAATGATAAATGATCCAGTTGCAGTAAAATTAGACAAAAATAGATACTGGATTTCAATAGCAGACTCGGATGTAATTTATTATTTTAAAGGCTTAGCTGAAGGAATGGGATTAAATGTAAATATCTTTGAATCTGATGTGAATATAATCTCTATACAAGGCCCAAAATCAAAAATTTTGATCGAAAGAATGTTTGGAAAAGAAATTTCAGAATTAAAATTTTTTAGGCATGGAAAAGTTTTCTTCAATGGCAAGAAAATGATTGTTGCTAGGTCAGGCTGGTCTCATCAAATGTGTTTTGAAGTATATGTAGATGGATCTATGAATGGCCAAGATATGTGGGACAAATTTTTTAGTTTAGGTAATGATCTAGACGTAAGGGCAGGGTGTCCAAATTTGATAGAACGTATTGAAAGTGGATTATTATCATATGGAAATGACGTAAATCAAACAAATACACCATATGAGGCTGGTTTAGGAAAATTTTTATCTTCTGGTGTGAGCGAAGGTTGCTTAGCTTATGATATTTTGCGAACAAAAACTGAGCCTCAAAGACTTATAAAGCCCATTGAGATTACAGGTGAGCCTATTAAACCGATAACCTATAGCCTACAAGTTTTAAATTCTAACGGTGAAGTGGTTGGACAGATTACATCTGCAGCATGGTCACCTGATTTTAAAGTAAATGTTGCAATTGGTATGATTGATAGGGAATACTGGAATGAAAAAAATAGTTTATTTCTGAACTTAACTAAAAATGATAAGAGACAAATTATTATTAATGATAAATTCTGGAGTTGAAATAAATAAATTATATTTGGAGGTTCTATGGATTATTCAAAAATAAGACCTAGACGGAGTTTTATCTTCACACCTGGTTTGAAACCTGAAATGTTTCCAAAAGCGGTTGCTTCTGGAGCTGATATAGTTTGTATTGAGCTCGAAGATGGAATTGCTATGCATGATAAAGATGAAGCAAGGGCCACAACAATAAAAGCATTAAAGACATTAGACACAAATGTAAGTACTGAAATAGTTGTTAGAATAAACTGCCAAAGAACAAAACACGGATTATTAGATTTAGAGGCATTTGTTTCGAGTGGCATAGATTTAAAAGCTATTATGCTTCCAAAAGTTCAGTCCCCAGACGAAATAAAATTAATTGATGACCTTCTTACAGATGCACAATTAAAAACAGAATTACATGTTATAATGGAAACTAATCAGGCACTTGAAAGTATTTATGATATTGCACTATCAAGTAAAAGAATAGCTGCATTATTTTTTGGTGGTGTTGATATGGCAGCTGATTTAAGGTGTGAGAATACCTGGGAAAATTTATTATTTGCAAGATCTAAAATAGTTCATGCGGCAGCGAGTGCAGGCATAGATGTTTTAGATGTGCCGTATCTAGATTTAGAAAATATGGATGGTATGAAGAAAGAAGCCATACTAGCTAAAAATCTGGGCTTTAGTGGCAAAGGTTCAATACACCCCAAACAAATCAAAATACTTAACGATGTATTTACTCCATCAGAAACTGAAATTAAACAAGCAGAAAAAATCGTAGATGAGTTTGAAAAATCTGGAAAGGGACTTCTTGTAATTGACGGGAAGTTAATTGAAAAACCAGTTTTGCGTGAAATGCAAAGAAAACTTTCCATCGCTAAAAGACTAAAATAAATTTCATAATTTTTATGTTTTAATATTATGTCAGAAAATTTTTTGAATGATCAACTTTTTTCGAATTTTGAGAAATCAGAAAAAATTTTTATACAAACAGAGAACAGTCAATATTCATTTAAAGAGTTTAATCAACTCTGTAATAAAATTGCTAATTTTTTATTAGTTTCAAAAATTAAAGCAAATGATAGGGTCTTAGTAAAATTAGAGAAGTCTGTAATTTGTTTAGCTATTTACATAGCTACTATTAGAGCTGGATGTATTTATATTCCTGTAAATACAAGTTATACACCTCCTGAAATTGATTACTTTATTGAAAATTCAAAACCTTCATTATTTATAGCAAATTATGAGAGTATTAAAAAAATCTCAAATAAAAATATTAAGACTGCTCAATTAGAAAATGATTTATCCGGACCATTCTTAGAAAAAGTAGAGTCTCAAAAAAATATATTTGAGCCAATTAAAAGAGATAAAGATGACATTGCGTCTATTTTATATACTTCGGGTACAACCGGAAGATCAAAAGGGGCTATGCTTACTCATAATAATTTAGTTTCAAATACTAAATCACTTTTTAAAATATGGAAATTTTCTGATAATGATATTTTGCTTCATGCATTACCAATATATCACATTCACGGGCTGTTTGTTGCTTTTAATATCTGTTTATTTAGTGGTGCTAAAATCAATTTTCTTGAAAAATTTGAATTAGAAACAGTTATAGAGAAATTGCCAAAATCAACAGTTATGATGGGTGTACCCACATACTATACGCGGATGCTTCAAAGCCAAAATTTAAATCATTCATTAACCAAAAATATAAGGTTATTTATTTCCGGTTCAGCGCCTCTTCTTTCTGAGACACATAAAGAATTTGAAAGCAAGACAGGTCATAAAATTCTTGAAAGGTATGGTATGACAGAAACAAATATGAATACCTCAAATCCATATGATGGAGAAAGAAAAGCTGGAACGGTTGGCTTTCCTTTGCCAGGAATTAATGTCCGGATAACTAACCCTAAGAATGGTGAAAAGTTAGGTGTTGATAAAATTGGGATGATAGAAATAAAAGGGAGTAATGTCTTTTCTGGATATTGGAAAATGAAAAAACAAACTAATAGCAGCTTTACAAAAGACGGTTTCTTTGTAACAGGTGATTTAGGAAAATTTTCTTCTGATGGATATCTGTCAATTATAGGACGAGATAAAGATTTAATTATTTCTGGTGGCTTAAATGTTTACCCCAAAGAAGTAGAGCTATTATTAGATCAAAATCCTAATGTAAAGGAATCTGCAGTTATTGGTGTTCCTCATAGAGATTTTGGGGAAGCGGTTGTTGCAATAATAGTAGCTGATAATAAAAAAAATCTGGAAATTGAAATAACCAGTTCAATAAAAAACAAATTGGCAAATTTCAAAAAACCAAAAAAAATTATATTTATTTCGGAACTACCTAGAAATGCTATGGGAAAAGTGCAAAAGCAGAAACTAAGAAATATTTACAATAATCTTTTTGATTAATGAAAAAAATATTTAAAAATTTAACACCTGAATTACAAGGTGGTTTATTAATCATTTTAGCTTTTGTTGTAATTGGTCCTAATGATGTTCTTATACCATTCATTTCTAAAGAAAGTAGTCTTTGGCAGTTTCATTTTTCAAGAAGTATAATTGTAATTAGCTTATTACTAATCTGGATATATTTAAGTTCTAAAAAGATATTTATATATAGTTTACGTAATGTTTTTTTAAGAAGTGTCTTGTATACTAGTTCAATGCTAATTTATTTTGGCTGTCTATCATTTTTGCCAATAGCTATAGTTGGAGCAGGTATGTTTACTTCTCCTATTTTTGTTTTGTTGATTTCCTATTTTTTTTATAATGAAGAAATTGGAGTTAGAAGAATTTCAGCTGTACTAATAGGAAGTATCGGCGTTTGGGTTATATTAGATCCTCTTAGTGAACAATTTTCATACTTTAATTTTCTTCCAATTATTGGTGGAATTTTTTTAGCCATGGGTAACGTTACGACATGGCGATTATGTTCAAAGGAAAGCCCCTTAACTTTGACAGTATTCTTTTTTTCTATAATTGGATTTTTTGGTTTGTTAGGAATTATCTATTTTAGTTTTTTTAATGTAAATCCTGAAGATTTTAATGTGCCACCTTTCTTTATAGGTGGTTGGTCAAATGGATCGATTGTTTTATGGATATTAATCTTTATTCAATCGATTGGAAGTATGATTGGTATATGGTTGTTAACTAAAGCCTATCAAATGGCCGATACAAGTTATTTAAATGTTTTTGAGTATTCTTTTTTTATCTTTGCTGGTTTAGCAGGATGGATAATTTTAGGACAATCAATTACAAATTTTGAGCTATTAGGAATTTTTTTAATAATTATTGCTGGAATTATTGTTTCATTGGCTGGTAAAAAAAAACCAACTAGTCTCAAGAATTAACTATTATTTAAATATTGGTATAATTGCTTTGCTCTTTATGCTAATCAAACTAAAATTATTGTTTGTATAATTGGAGACAAATAAATGTGTGGAATTGTTGGAATTTTTCTTAAAAATAAAGAGTTACATTCTCAGCTTGGCAGTCTCTTTAGTCCTATGTTAACTGAAATGGGTGATAGAGGTCCTGACAGTTCTGGATTTGCAATTTATAGAGATAAAATTGAGGATGAATTTAAGGTTACTTTACATTCTTCATCTAAAAACCTCAATTGGAAAGAAGTTGAAAAGTTGATTAATAGCAAATTGAAGCTTTCAATCAAAATCTCAAAGATTTCATCACATGCTATTTTTAAAACAAAGCTTGAGCCTGAAGAAATAAGGAAATTTATCAACTCAAATTTTAAAGATATAAACATAACCAGTGTAGGGAAAAGTCTTGAAATTTATAAAGAGGTTGGCATGCCCTTAGATGTTTTAGAACAGTTTAATGTTATAAATATGATTGGAAGTCACATGATAGGACATACAAGGATGGCAACTGAAAGTGCAGTAACTACTGAAGGTGCACATCCATTTAACACAGGTTCTGATTTATGTTTGGTTCATAATGGTTCTTTATCAAATCATAATGATTTAAGAAAATGGCTATTCAAAGAAAAAGGAATTGTTTTTCAGACTGAGAATGATAGTGAGGTAGCAGCTGGTTATATTTCATTTAAAATGGAAGAGGGATTAAGCTTAAAAGAGGCCCTCGAGAATGCCTTAGATGACTTAGATGGTTTTTACACTTTTGCCGTTGGTACTAAAAATGGGTTTGCAATCTTAAGAGATAGAATTGCATGTAAACCTGCAGTTATTGCAGAAACAGATGACTGGGTTGGAATGGCTTCTGAATTTAGAGCACTGTCAAGGTTGCCGAATATCTCTAACGCTAATGTTTGGGAACCAAGTCCTGGAAAGGTTTACAGTTGGGGTGCGTAATGGATGAAACAAAAAAAATTGATTTAAAAAATACAGAAGTTAGAGAATTGAATAGGATGCTCCAGAAAAGAGATGGAAATAACTTTAATTATTTCAACATAATCAATCCAATGGGCGCCCACGCAATTGCTACGGGTTTAGATAATGAAATTGATGTGCTAATTGATGGCCATGTTGGTTACTACTGCGCAGGAATGAACCAACAGTCAATCGTTACAATAAATGGAAATGCAGGTGTTGGTGTAGCAGAAAATATGATGAGCGGTAAGGTTGTAGTTAAAGGTGACGCTAGCCAGTCTGCGGGTGCAACAGGGCATGGAGGATTGTTAGTGATTAATGGGAATGCATCAGCCCGATGTGGAATTTCCATGAAAGGAATAGACATTGTAGTTGGTGGATCAGTTGGACATAATTCTGCTTTTATGGCTCAAGCTGGTAATTTAGTAATTTGTGGAGATGCTGAAGATGGTCTTGGTGACTCTATTTATGAGACTGTTATTTATATAAAAGGAAATTACGGAAAACTTGGTGCAGATTGTATTGAAAAAGAAATGAACGAGAAGCATTTTTTAAGACTTGAGAAATTACTAGATAAGGCAAATATAAAAGATGATCCAAAAAAATTTAAAAGACTAGGGTCGGCCAGAAAACTGTATAATTTTGATGTGAAAAATATAGATGGTTATTAAAATAAGGATTTATTAAATGAGAAAAAACTCTAATGGACGAGAATCGTACTTATTTGATCGAGCGACAATCGCAGACATTCAAAAAGCTGCTAGTGATGGAATTTACAAAATCAGAGGTTTTGGTGCCAAAAGAAAGGTACCTCATTTTGATGATTTAGTTTTTTTAGGTGCAAGTGTTTCACGCTACCCTCTTGAGGGATATAGAGAGACGTGTGGTGCTAATGTTGATTTAGGTACAAGGTTTGCTGAAAAACCTCTAAGTATTGATATTCCAATTACGATTGCAGGAATGAGTTTTGGATCACTTTCTGCAAATGCAAAAGAAGCGCTTGGTCGTGGAGCATCATCAGTTGGTACAAGTACAACAACAGGTGATGGAGGGATGACTAAAGAAGAGAGAGGTCATTCTACTAAGTTAGTTTATCAATACCTGCCTTCAAGATATGGAATGAACCCAGATGATCTGCGAAAAGCTGATGCTATTGAAGTAGTCATAGGCCAGGGCGCAAAGCCTGGTGGAGGCGGTATGCTTCTTGGGCAAAAAATATCTGACAGAGTTGCTGATATGAGGACGCTACCAAAAGATATTGATCAAAGAAGTGCATGTAGACACCCTGATTGGACAGGGCCAGATGATCTTGAAATTAAAATTAGAGAGCTAAGAGAGATCACAGGTTGGAAAGTGCCAATTTATGTTAAAGTTGGCGCAACTAGAACTTATTATGATACGCTCTTAGCTGTTAAATCGGGTGCTGATGTAATTGTTGTCGATGGCATGCAAGGTGGAACAGGTGCTACACAGGAATGCTTTATTGAACATGTCGGAATACCAACTCTTCCAGCAGTTAGAATGGCCGCTGAAGCACTAAAAGAATTAGGCATGCATAGAGAAGGCGTACAACTAATTGTCTCTGGTGGCATAAGATCTGGGGCTGATGTAGCTAAAGCAATTGCTCTTGGAGCAGATGCTGTTTCAATAGGAACTGCAGCTTTAATTGCTTTGGGAGACAATAACCCAGATCTTGAAGAAGAGTATAATAAATTGGGAACTACTGCAGGTTTTTATGACGAATGGCAAGCAGGTGATGACCCAGCAGGCATAACAACTCAAGATGAAAAACTTGCTGCAAGATTAGACCCAAAAAAAGGTGGTGAAAAACTAGCTAATTATTTAAAAGTTTTAACTTTGGAAGCACAAACACTTGCAAGAGCTTGCGGTAAAAGTCATATTAGAAACTTAGAGCCTGAAGATTTGAATGCTTTGACACTCGAAGCTTCTGCTATGGCTAAAGTTCCTTTAGCAGGAACAGATTGGATACCGGGTAAATAAAGTTAAACTATGGGAGAAAACGATGGGAAGCAAATTAGAAGTTTTTGCAAAAAAAAATGGAATAAAATATTTTCTTATTAATTTTTCAGATCTTAATGGTGTTCAAAGATCGAAATTAGTGCCTACACCGGCTATTGCTGAAATGGAAGATGAGGGTGCGGGTTTTGCAGGTTTTGCTACATTTTTAGATATGACGCCATCTTATCCGGATATGTTTTGTTTACCGGATCCAAACTCAGTTATTCAACTCCCATGGAAAAAAGAAGTTGCTTGGGTGCCAGGAAATTTATCAATGAATGACAAATTTGTTGACCAAGCTCCAAGGGTTATACTGAGTAAGATGATACAAAAGGCTAAAGAGGCTGGATATGTGATGATGGGGGGTGTTGAACCCGAATTTATGCTGATTTCCAATGATGGAGAGAGCATATCAGATGCAAAAGATATTGCAGGAAAACCATGCTATGATCAACAAGCTCTCATGCGACGTTACGATGTAATTTCTGAGATATGCGATAACATGATTAGTTTAGGATGGGGTACATATCAAAATGATCATGAAGACGCTAATGGTCAATTTGAAATGAATTGGGATTATTCTGATCTAATGACTACTGCTGACAGACATTCTTTTTTCAAGTTCATGGTAAAATCAATTGCTGAAAAACATGATTTGCGCGCTACTTTTATGCCAAAACCATTTGGTCATTTAACTGGAAATGGCTGTCACATGCATATTTCTTTATGGAATAGTAAGGTTTCAAAAAATTTATTTCATGACGATAAAGGAGAATTAGGTTTGTCCTCCCTAGGTTATAACTTTTTGGGAGGTTTGATTAAAAATGCTATTGGAATGTGTGCAATTACTAATCCGACAGTAAATAGTTATAAGAGACTTAATGCTCCTGTAACTAATTCAGGTGCGACATGGTCGCCAAATACTGTAACTTATGGTGGTAACAATAGAACCCATATGGTTCGAATTCCAGGGCCAGGAAGAATTGAGTTTAGGCTAGCTGATGGAGCCGCTAATCCATATTTGATGGCAGCTGCTATTTTAGCTTCTGGCATGGATGGAATTGAAAATAGAGTTGATCCAGGAAAAAGATTAGATATTGATATGTATAATGAGAGTGAAAAAGCAAAAAATGCAAAAAAACTTCCATTATATCTTATTGATGCAATAAGAGAATTTCAAAGAAATAAACCTCTTAGATCTTATCTAGGCGATGAATTCTATCATGCTTATTTGAAAATTAAAAATATTGAATGGAATGATTATTCAAGAAGCCTAACTCAATGGGAAAAAGATTTTACTTTAGATTGTTAGTATAAAATTTTTTAAAACTTAATTTTTAAAACTTCAATAATATTGAAAGCTTATTTGTTCGAATTGCATAGCTAAATAATTTTTCTTATTAGCGTTATGCATTTTCAAATAAAACATTCTGTGAATTAATTAATTTTTCAAATCAAAGTTTACATTTAAGACTTTTTTATTATAGGTTAATTTAACAAAAATTTTACCAAGGAAACAAAATGCTCGAAAGAAACCATATAACTAAGGACAAAGACAGTCTTCGTTTTTTGGAACATCATAATCACTATACTGACCAAAAATTGAGACGAATTTTAAGAGACGTAAAAACCTTCGCATTAGTAGGTGCTAGTACTGTTTGGAGAAGACCGAGCTATTACGCAATGACCTACTTACAGCATAAGGGCTTTAAAATTATTCCAATTAATCCTGCAAGGGCTGGTGAAACGGTATTGGGAGAAAAGGTTTATGGCTCACTTGCAGATGTGCCTCATAAATTGGATATGGTCGATATATTTCGAACTTCAGAAGAGGCATTAGATATCACAAAAGATGTGATCAAAAATAAAGACGCAAGAGGTATTAAATATCTTTGGATGCAATTAACGGTAAGAAACGATTATGCTGCTGAATTAGCTGAAGAGGCAGGGTTAGAAGTGATTATGGATAGGTGCCCAAAAATTGAGTTTGGTAGACTATCAGGTGAATTATCTTGGTTAGGGGTTAATTCAGGAATAATAACTTCAAAAACTTTGAAGTCGCCTAAACATGACTAAAAGAAAAAATGTAGATGATGTAACCTCAAATATTCCTGGTAGTGAGGGGCAATCAAGGAAATACGGCATGTCAACATTAGCTGTTCATGCTGGAGCAAGGCCTGACCCTGTTACTGGTGCTCGAGGCACCCCAATATATCAAACAACTTCATTTGTTTTTGATGATGCAGAGCATGGAGCAGAATTATTCAACCTTCAAACATTTGGCTATGTATATTCAAGGATGACCAATCCGACGGTTTCAGTTTTTGAAGAAAGAGTTGCACAACTTGAGGGTGGTAGAGGTGCAGTTGCAACATCCTCAGGGCATGCGGCACAATTTATAGCTGCTGCAACTCTAATGGAAGCAGGGGATGAATTTATTGCTTCAAGAAATCTTTATGGAGGTTCAGTTACTCAGTTTGGAGTCAGCTTTCCAAAGCTTGGCTGGAAATGTAATTTTGTAGATCCAACTGATCCTGCAAATTTTGAAAAAGCAATGAATGATAAAGTCAAGTTTATCTTCTGTGAAGGCGTTGCAAATCCAGGTGGAATTATTCTTGATTTAGAGAAAATTGCTGATATTGCCCATAAAAATGGTGTTTTACTAATTGTAGATAATACCCTTGCATCTCCATATTTATTGAGGCCTTTTGAATGGGGGGCTGATTTAGTTGTACACTCAACAACTAAATTTATAGGTGGACACGGTAACACCATGGGCGGTATTTTAATTGAATCTGGTAAAATTGATTGGCATAAAAATGATAAATACCCAGGAATGTCTAAACCAGATCAAGCCTACCATGGTTTAACTTTTGCAGAAACTTTTGGCGATTTTGGTTTTACTATGAAGGCGAGAATGGTTGGCTTACGAGATTATGGATCTACGCTAAGTCCGCAATCTGCTTGGAATTTGCTACAAGGAGTTGAAACTCTTCCTTTAAGAATGGAAAGACACTGCTCAAATGCACAAACTGTTGCTGAGTGGTTAGAGGGTCATTCCAAGGTATCTTGGGTTTCTTATCCTGGGCTTAAATCAAATAAATTTTATGATCTTGCTAATAAATATCTTCCAAGAGGTAAAGGTGCAGTTTTCACTTTTGGTGTAAAGGGAGGATATGACGCTGGAGTTAAACTAATTGATTCTGTTGATCTGCATTCAAATTTAGCAAACATAGGTGATACTAGAAGTCTAATTTTGCATCCTGCATCTACCACTCACCGCCAACTTACAGAGGAGCAAAGAGATGGTGCAGGGGCATCTTCAGATGCAATTAGGTTGTCGGTCGGAATTGAGGATGTGAACGATATAATAGCAGACCTCGATCAGGCTTTAAATCAGGTATAATAAATACCGGTTAGACGGAAAATTTATAACTTTCCGTCTATCACGTATTCTAGAATAGGTACAATCTGAGAAGGACTGCTAACTACCGCTAATGAAGCTGCGTCTATTTCTTTTAGCGCATGCTGATTTGAAGCATCGTGTATGGTTATGATTGGTATTCCAAGAGCTGCAGCGTACCCAGCATCAAAAGCTGCGTTCCATTGCTTATATTTGTCGCCAAATCGAACTATAACTATGTCTGCATTTTCAATATGATTACGAGTTCTTATGGCATTAATTTTTGCACCCTTATGGTCATGCCAGAACTTATTATCTTCTGGGCCGGTCAAAACTACCCCACAATCATCTGAAAATTCATGATTAGTAACCGGTTCTGTAAAATTAATATTCATTTTTTCTTTTGATGCCTCTTTTTTGATTTCATCTCTCCATTCAGTATGGATTTCACCTGATAAATATATATTCCAAGTCATACAGTATCCTTTTATTTAAAATTATCTATTTTGTCGCAATGCAATTATATTTGAAATAATTAAAACTGAAAGAACAATTAATCCACCATAAATAGTGCTGCTATGAGGTATTTCAAATAATATTAGCCAAGCAAGAATTGGAGCTAATACAGCCTCCAACAACAAAAGCAATGAAACTTCAGCTGAAGTTATATATCTTGGACCAGTGGCAATTAAACAAGTAGCTATTGGAGCAAAGACAACCCCTAGAAGTAAAATATAGATCCAATCTAGATATAATAAATTAAATGGGTTTATAAAATAAACTATGCATAATGGGGTCAATATAGATGATACACCAACTGCTGGGATCATTGAGAAATTACTTGCACTTCTTGCAGCTGTTAAACTTATTGCCAAACAAATAGCTACCCCTAAAGCAGCAACATCACCTACTGCAAAAAATTCTTCTTCGTTAAATGACCCAAATGTAATAAATCCAATGCCAATAAGTGCTCCAACAATAGTAAAAATCATTCTTAAAGAAATTTTTTCTTTTAAGAAAATTCTACTTATTATTACAGCAAAAACTGGGGATGTACTTATTATAAATAATGCACTTGCAATAGATGTTAATTCGATTGCTACAACAAATAATAAAGTACCTATTGAATGTGTAACAATAAATATAATTCCACTTGCTCCAGGGGACTTAATAAAAGATAAAGTAGGTTTTCTATAGAATAATAGAACTGCAGTTGAAATAATTACTCCAGGAATTAATGCTCTCCAAAAAGTAATTGTAAGAATATCAGCCTGAATTAATCTGATTAAAATACTATCCGGAACAATTGCAAGAACCCCAATAGCGGTTAATAGTAAACCTTTTGCTTGGTCGTTTTGTGAAATCATTTTTCTTTATATTATTTGAATAAGTGATTTTAATTTATTATTCATTAGTTTTGATGAACTTATACTTCTCTCTGAGGAGCTTCTTATTAACTTTTCCAACACTAGTTTTTTCAATTTCTTTTACGTATTCAATTTTATCTGGCATTGCCCATTTGGATAGAAGCCCTTTTTCTATTTCATTTGAAATTCTTTCTTTAATTCTTGTAGTTATATCTTCTGCGTTTTCTGTAACAATTTTAGCAACTATTATTATTGGTCTTTCGCCCCATTTGACATCTTTAATACCAATAGCAGCAACTTCTTTAACACCTTTACACTTAGAAACAATGTCTTCAATTTGCAAAGATGAAATCCATTCACCACCAGATTTTATAATGTCTTTAATTCGATCTGTAATAATTAAAGATCCAGTATCATCTATATACCCGACATCTCCAGTATGTAAATAACCACCTTTCCATAATTCTTTAGATGCCTTTTCATCCTTTATATATCCATTTGTTAACCATGGAGCTCTAACCACTATTTCACCAGTTGATTTGTTGTCTCTAATTACATCTTTAAAGTTTTCATCAACAATACGTAAATCAACTAAAGGCCCTGGTTTACCTGTTTTGGTTCTCATTTTAATCAGTTCTTTTTGACTAGATATTCTGGCCTCTGATGGCATTTGAGCTATTGTAAGAAACGGGCATGTTTCTGACATACCATAAGCACTCACGACATTGATACCCTGACTTTGAGCCTCTTCAGCTAGGCTTTTTGACATTGCAGAGCCCCCAATTATTAGTTTTAATTTAGATAAATCATAATTTAATTTTTTATTCTCATTCAATAGCATTTGTAAAATAGTAGGAACGCAATGCGAAAATGTTACCTTTTCTTGTTTTATTAGATCTAATAGCCTTTTAGGCTCATATCTACCTGGATAGACTTGTTTAATACCTAATAGTGTTGCCATATATGGAAATCCCCAACCATGAACATGAAACATTGGTGTAAGAGGCATGTAAACATCTTCATTATGTAATCTATGGCTATAATTTGATACTGATGAACCTGCAATAAATCCTAATGTATGGATAACAAGTTGACGATGTGAGTAGGATACTCCTTTTGGATCACCTGTAGTGCCTGTAGTATAAAATTTTGTTGCTGTTGTATTTTCATCAAAATCTTCAAATTTGAATTTCAACTTTTTATTTTTAATTAAGTCTTCATAAAGATAAGTATTGTTATCACTGAGATTATATTTCTTACTATTAAGAAGGATGATCTTAATTGGTCTTGAAATTTTTTTTCTGATTTTATCTATAACCTGAATAAAATCATTATGAACTATAAGTATATCATCATCTGCATGATTTATAGTATAAAGAATTTGCTGTTCTGAGAGTCTAATATTTATAGTATGTAATATTGCTCCCATCATAGGAATTGTGAAAAAAAACTCTAGATACCTGATTGTGTCCCAGGCCATAACGCCAATAGTGTCTCCTTTTTTAATTCCTAATTCTCTCAAAGCATTGGCTAAGGTATGAATATTGGTATTGAGTCTTTTGTAGTCATATCTTTGATTTTCATTATCAACTATTTCTTGTTCAGGGTTTGATGATAAGGGAGAGATTAATAACTGTTTTATTAAAAGTGGGTAGTTATAAAATGAGTTTTCCATAATTTATTAAATTAATTAATTAATCATATGAGATTGAAACTAAAAAAAATTTACGTCAACCTAATAAATTAATGTGTTAATTAAATTCATAATTATGATATTAAATATAATAAAAAACATACAAATAACGCATAGGATATTTAATGAATTTTGGCTTAACTGACGAACAGGAAATGGTTGTAAATACAGTGAGGACATTTGTTGAAAATGAAATATATCCTCTTGAAAAAGAAGTTGAAAAAACTGGTTTAGTACCGGATGAAATAGGTCAAGAAATCAAAAACAAAGTTTTGAAATTAGGTTTTTTTGCGCCCAATATGCCAGAAGATGTAGGTGGTGGTGGATTAGACAATTTATCATTTGCACTTTTAGAAAGAGAACTTGGTAGGGGAAGCCAAGGTTTAACTATTTTTTGGGGTAGACCGTCCAATATATTATTAGCTTGTAATCAGGAACAAAAAGAAGAGTATTTATTTCCAGCAATAAAAGGTGAAAAATTTGATGCTTTGGCTATGACAGAGCCAGGTGCTGGATCAGATGTTAGAGGCATGAAATGCTTTGCCAAAAAAGATGGGGAAGATTTCATAATTAATGGTACAAAACATTTTATCTCTCATGCAAATATTGCTGATTTTGTAATTGTTTTTATTGCTACTGGAGAAGAAGAAACACCTAAAGGGAAGAAGAAACTAATTACATGTTTTCTTGTGGATAGAGGTACTCCTGGATTTCAAATAAAAGACGGTTACAATTCAGTTTCTCACCGAGGGTATCAAAATTGCATACTAACATTTGATAATTGCCGTTTGCCAAGCTCAAAAATCCTTGGAGAACTGCACAAAGGGTTTGATGTAGCCAATGAGTGGCTATATGCAACAAGAATTACAGTTGCAGCGATGTGTGTCGGAAGAGCTAGGAGAGTATTTAATTACGCTCTTGAATGGTCTTCAGAAAGAGAACAATTTGGGCAAAAGATTGGAAAATTTCAAGGTGTGTCATTTAAATTAGCGGACATGATCACCAAAATTGATGCTGCTGATTTTTTAACTTTAAATTCAGCTTGGAGATTAGATAATAATTTGTCAGCTAATAGAGAAGTTGCTCAAGCAAAATTATATGCTTCAGAAATGCTTGCAGAAGTGACGGATCAAACTATTCAAATTTATGGCGGTATGGGTTTAATGGATGATCTCCCCTTGGAGAGATTTTGGAGGGACGCAAGAGTCGAAAGAATTTATGATGGGACCAGTGAAATACAAAGGCACATTATTTCAAGAGATTTACTTAGGCCATTGGGCGCTTAGAAAAGGAGATAGTCAATGACAGATAATCCAGTTAAAATTAATAGAAGAGGTTCAGTGTTTGAACTTGTTTTGGATCGACCAAAAGCAAATGCAATAGATGGAGCGACGAGTAGAAAAATGGGTGAGGCTTTTGTCGAGTTTCGAGATAACCCTTCTTACAAGGTTGCAATTGTTACGGCAGCAGGTGAAAAGTTTTTTTGTGCTGGCTGGGATTTAAAAGCAGCTGCTGAAGGGGAAGAGCCAACGACTGATTATGGTGAAGGTGGTTGGGCTGGCATTCAAGAATTACCCAATTTAAACAAACCAGTTATAGCAGCAATCAATGGTATATGCTGTGGTGGAGGTTTAGAGTGGGCTCTATCATGTGATATTATTATTGCTGCTGAACATGCTTCATTCGCTTTGCCTGAAATAAAATCAGGTATAATAGCAGATGCCGCAACAATTAAGTTACCCAAAAGAATCCCCTATCATATTGCAATGGAACTCCTATTTACCGGAAGATGGATTGATGCAAAAGAGGCTAATAGATGGGGGCTTGTAAATGAGATCGTGGATAAAGACACTTTGATGGATCGTGCAAGAGAAATAGCTGATCACTTAGCATCTGGGCCGCCACTTGTATTTGCTGCTATTAAAGAAATTGCTAGGTATTCTGAAAATCACTCTTTTCAAGAGACTTTAAATAAGATGAATAGAAAAGAATTTTCCACTATACAAACTTTATATGGGAGTGAAGATCAAATTGAAGGTGCCAAAGCATTTGCAGAGAAAAGAGATCCAGTTTGGAAAGGTAAATAAATAAATGTCAAAAGCATCATTTTTAAATGAAATGCTTAATAACTTACTCAAAAAAAAGACACTTTTTAAAAGTTTCAAAAATAGTGTTGATATAAATGATAATTTTTCTTTAGAAGCTCTTCTTCAAAAGGTTTTGAAAGCTAGAGGCGAAGCAAGTTCAAATATAGTTTCTGAACAACTTTTTGGAAAAATTGAAAATCTTGATGATAAGGGACTCTTAGGATTTTTTAGAGATATTTCAAAAAAATTTGATATAGATGGCTCAAAGCTTTTAGAAGAGGCAAAAAAATATAATCAAAATAACTCACCTCAAAATTTAGAAGCTGTTTTAGAAACCTCTCAGCCAAAAAGAATCGAAATTTTAAGTAAACTTAATTCATCTAACAAAGGAACTATTAGATTAGTTAAATTACGAGAAAAATTATTTTCATTTTTAAAAAAATATCCAGACTTAAAACGTGTGGACAATGACTTTCTCAAACTTTTCAAAAATTGGTTTAATAGCGGATTTCTAATATTAAAAAAAATTGATTGGTCAACACCAGCATTAATTTTAGAAAAAGTTATAGAATATGAGGCAGTACATGAAATTAACTCATGGAAGGATTTGAGAGAGAGATTGGAACCTCATGATAGACTATGTTTTTCTTTTTTTCATCCATCCATGCAAGACGAGCCACTAATATTTGTTGTCGTTGCTTTAATGGATAAAGTGCCAGAAAAAATTGATGATGTTCTTTCTAAGGATAGAAAAATTTTAACAAGAGGAGGTGAAACAACAGCAGTATTTTATTCCATTTCTAATTGTCAAATTGGTTTGAAAGGAATTTCATTTGGTGATTTTTTAATTAAGCAAGTCGCTAATGCTATAAGAAAAGATTATCCAAATATAAAAGAATTTGTAACTTTGTCACCAGTCCCAGGATTTATGAAATGGTTAAAAATTAAAAACCCCTCTCTTTTTAATAAAATAAATGGAACAAATTCAACAAAAATACTCAATTCACATAAAGATGAGATTTTAAAAAATACCTTAGATTATTTCTTTGTTTCTAATAGAAGTGACGGATTTCCAAATGATAGTGTTACTCGGTTTCATTTAGGAAATGGTGCCATTTTAGATAGAATAAATTTTTGTGCTGATACATCAGCCAAAGCTCTAAACAGTTCAGCTGGAATTATGGTTAACTATAGATATGATTTATTGAACATTGATGAAAATCACCAAATGTATTTTGATGAAAAAATATTAAATTGTTCAAAATCAATTTTGTTAATGAAAAAACAATTTCAAGATAAAAAAAAATTATTTAATCTTTCCAAATAGGACTTCTTTTTTGCAAAAAAGCTTCAACACCTTCTTGAGCGTTATATTCTATCATATTTTCTGCCATAACTTCACTTGTGAAATCATATGCTTTAGAAATACCTAACTCTAACTGGTGGTAAAATGCTTGTTTGCCAGTAGCGATCGTGGTGTATGATTTTTTTAGAATTTTATTAGCTATTTCCATTACGGCTTTGTTCAGTTTTTCTGGGGAAACAACTTTATTAATTAATCCAAAATTTTGAGCTGTCTTTGCATCAATTAAATCTCCAGTTATAAGCATTTCCATAGAATGTTTATTTGAGATGTTCCTTGAAAGTGCAACCATTGGAGTTGAACAAAACAAACCAATATTTACACCTGGAGTTGCAAACTTTGCATTAGTTGATGCAATTGCCAAGTCGCAAGTTGCTACTAACTGACAACCGGCAGCAGTTGCTGTTGAATGTATTTTTGCTATAACTGGGATATTTAATTTTAATAATGAAAGCATTACTTCACTGCAAAGATTAAAAAGTTTGTCATAATCATTTTTATTCTTATTAGAATTTATCTCTTTCAAATCATGTCCTGAACAAAATGAGGGACCATTTGCACTTATAATTAATACACGTATTCTTTTGTCTTCTTTAATTAAATTTATTTCATCTTTAATAGAGGATAACAATTTAAATGAAAGTGCATTATGGGCACTTGGCCTATTCAAAATTAAATTGCAAATACCATTATTATCTTCACGAATTAAAATTTTCTCTTTGAAAACCATACTAATTTTTCAGTCTATTAAAATTTACTTAAATAAATTTAGAAAATATCAATATTATTATGATTGTGGCATGCGAAATGCAAATGATATTGTAATTTCCTCCCCAAAAAATGTCGTCTTATATAAGACGACATTTTATTTTAAACTGAACGTGTTTTATATACCATTAATATAACAGCTGATATTACAGTAAATCCACCAATCAATTCAGCAAATGAAATTATCTCACCTAAGAACAACCAAACCCATACAGGACCCAATATACTCTCCAGCATAACAAGTATACTCACTTCAGCAGCTGGTAAAAATGGAGTAGCCCAAGTGACCAAAGCAATACCAAGGCCTATTGTGAATACTCCCATTATCAATGAAATATAAAAATCATATTTACCTATAATAATACTATTCTTAAGTAATACTGTTATTAAAAGCCCTAAAAAACATGAAAATAGCGCCCCTAAAAATGTTCCTCCTAAGACATCCGTCTTCTTACTTTTTCTTGCTTGAACCAAACCCAATGCAAAAAATATTGCTGAAAAAATAGCAAGGATATTTCCAAATGATTTGCTATCAGCAAGTCCATCCTTGATCATAATTGCAACTCCAATTAAAGCTATTAGCATGGATATCCAAACTACTTTGTGGGGTTTTTCATTAATCCAAAACCAACCTATACAACCTGCAAAAATTGGAGACATAGAGAGCAGAAATAATGTTGATGCTATTGATGTATTAAGCATTGAGAAAACATATGTCAAAAATGCTAAAGAAAAACAAATGCCCATAAAGAAATCATTTCTATCTAAACTTTTTAGTACTCTAAAAGGGGATTTATTTCTTCTTACGCATACTAAGGTGAGTATGACTAAACTCATTCCTATTGAACGATAAAATAAAATCTGAAATCCATCAGCGCTCTCAATAAGCCGTATCAGCAAACCAACAAAACTCATGCATATTGCACCTGCAAGAGTGAAGTTAACAGCTGAGAATTTTGTCATTAATTAAGTATTTAGGGCTAAGTAATTTTCTGAATGATGATTAAAAATAAATACTACTAAGGCAAAAATAACAGCAAAACAACCGTATGATAAAACTCTTTTGATTCTTGGTGAAAGATTTGATTTTTCTATACGTGATATAATTAACCACACTACACCGCATGTTATAAAAAAAATAAAAGAACTAATTAATACATTATCTGAAAGCATATCCAACCCCTGAGATGAAATAACTGCATATCTAATCTAATATTTTAAATAAGTTATGCAATTTTTATAATTGTTACTAAGAAATATTTAAAATCTATTGATAATTATACTTTTTTTGTTATAAAAAGCATTAGATTTATAAAATTAATTTTGTATTGAATTTTTAATCAGGAATAATATAGTACTGATTAGACAAATCGGGAGTTTTAAATAATGATTAATGTTATTTCTAAATTAGCAAAATTTCTTATTCCTGCTGGTATTGTTAGTTTAATTCCTTTTGCAGCTTTTGCATCAGGTAATCTTGAGGCTAATGATTTTGTTGGAATGAGTTTTTGGATTATTTCAATTGGAATGGTAGCTGCTACTGTTTTCTTCTTTATGGAATCAATGAAAGTTGATGCAAAATGGAGAACATCCTTAGTTGTTGCTGGTCTTGTTACAATGATTGCTGCTGTTCACTATTTTTATATGAGAGCAGTATGGATTGAAACAGCTGATACACCAACAGTGTACAGATATATTGACTGGATTTTAACTGTTCCACTTCAAATTGTAGAATTCTATTTGATACTTGCAGCTGTTGGAGCTGTTGCTGGTAGAGTATTCTGGAATCTATTAGTTGCTTCACTGGTAATGCTTATTGCAGGTTACGTAGGTGAAGTTGGATATGTGAATGTATGGCTTGCCTTCATCGTTGGTATGCTAGGATGGATTTATATTCTCTATGCAATTTTTGCTGGGGACGCTCAGGAAAATCTATCAAGTGCACCTGAAGGAGTACAATCAGCTTTTAGAACAATGAGACTTATTGTTTTAGTTGGTTGGGCAATTTACCCATTAGGTTACGTTTTTGGTTATGCAGGAAACCAAGTTGATGCTGCATCACTTAACGCGATTTACAATATTGCTGATTTTGTAAATAAGATAGCTTTTGGTTTAATGATTTGGGCAGCTGCTACATCATCATCTGAAAAGACTGCTTAATTATTTAGTCAAAACATAAATTAATAACGCCCGCTTTTGCGGGCGTTTTTTTTATAAATCTAACTTATAACCATTTTCTTTAAGCCATTTTCTATTTTCTTTATAATTATATTGAAACTCTTCAACTTTACTCCAAAATAATTTTGAATGGTTAAAATGAATTAAATGGCTTAATTCATGAACCACTAAGTATTCAATAATGTTTTCTGATGCAAAAATAATTTTCCAATTAAAGGATATATCCCCCTTGGATGAGCAACTGCCCCAACGAGATTTATAATTCTTAATTTTTACTGAATTATATCTGACATTCATAATTTGAGAAATTTCGAATGTTTTTTTTTGCAAAATTCTGAAAGAAAAATCTCTTAACAGCTTTAGAATTTGGCTTTCAATACTACCAAATGTTTTTATTGTTTTAAAATTGTTGCTAATAATTATAGTTTCACTTCTTATTTCAGGTTCTTTAATTGGTTCTGAATTAACTTTCAATGTATAACTCTTTCCACATAAAGTTAATTTCTCATTATTCACTAAATTAGTAATTGGCTTAACTCTTAACTTTTGATCAGCTAATTTTTTCCTAATCCAGCTTTCATTTTTTAGAATAAATTCCCTTACTGAATTTTTTGAAATCCAGTAAGTTGATAAAACTCTTATACTGTCTGGTTTTATTTGTATTGAAATAGTTTTTCTTTTTTTTGAAAAAACTATCTCTATTGGTGTTTCAAAATACTCTTGTAAATTATCCAACATTATTTTTTTTGGAAAAATGTTTTGGTTCAATTATAATTAAACCTATCCCTAAAATTATAATAAATCCACCAAACATAACTTCTAAGGATGGGACTTCTCCAAAAAAAATCATTGCACCAAAAATTGCACTTACAGGTATGAGTAATAAAAAAGGCATGGCAACTGGCATTGCGTGTTTTGAAATAATGTAAAACCATGCTCCATAGCCTAAAATTGTCATTACTATTCCCAAATATAAAATTGTAAGCCAATTAATGACACTAGCCGAAATAATAATAGGTATTGGGTTGCCATCAATTAGTAGTGACATAATAAACATTTGAGGACTAGAAAAAATTCCAATCCAACAAATTAAAGTAAATCCGTCAACTTTGCCATTAAGTCCTCTAACCATAACCTGGCCTAATGACCAGCAGAATGCTCCTGATAAGACTAATGAAGCTCCTAAAGCTTTTCCTTCAACTGAAGGAGTTCCAAGTAGTATAATAGTTCCACTACAAGCGATCACTATACCTAATAATTGCTTCTTTGTAGGTATTTCTTTTAAAAAAATTGCAGCTGTTATTATACCAAAAACAACTTCGGTTTGAACCAAAAGTGCCGCAGTTGAGGTGTCTAAAATTTTCAAACCTGAAAATGTTAATCCATATTGAAGTGTTGCAGATACTAAGGAAATATAAAAAATTTTTAATAAATACTCTTTAGGGATGGGCAAAAACCATACAATTAAAATTGACGAAATGAAAAATCTTAAACTCATAAGTAGAAGTGGAGGAAAGTGGCCCAAGCCTGCTTTAGCCGCAACAAAACCCAGTCCCCATGATAAAGGAACAAACAACGCAATGGATAAGTCTTTTGCATTCATACAATTAAGCTTTTATGGTTTGTTTATATTTATATAATTTTTGAATTTGAGTAATGTTTAAAATATTAATTGATGCCGATGCCTGTCCTGTCAAGGATGAAGTATACAAAGTTGCAATAAGAAATAATTTGAATGTAGTTGTTGTTTCTAACGGAGGGGTTAGACCCTACAAGCACACTTTAATCAAGAATGTATATGTTGGTCAGGGATTTAATGAAGCGGATGAATATATTTTAGATTTATTATCTGAAAAAGATATTGTAGTTACAAATGACATACTTTTAGCACATGAATGCATTAAAAAATTTGCCTCAGTATTAAAGTACAGTGGTGAAATACTTAATAAAACGAATATTGCAAATGAAGTTTCAAAAAGAAACTTGATGACTGAAATTAGATCAGCTGACCCCTTCCATTTGTCTAAAAGCAAGCCCTTTTTAAAAAAATATAAATCTAATTTTTTAAACAATCTAGAGATCCTTATAAGAGGGCACCATAAAAATGAATAATATTATAAGCCCTCCATCAAAATGGGTGATTGAAATGATAGCTAGGATTGAGCCAGGAGGAACACTAATTGATATAGCTTGTGGTAGAGGTAGACATTCAATAGAGTTTTCTAAAAATTTTTTTATATATTCAGTTGATAAAAACAATGAGTTTTTAAACAATTTAAAAAACAATATGAATATAAAAACAATATGCCAAGATTTGGAAAATCAACATAAATGGTCTTTTTCAGATAAAAAATTCAACGTAGTATTAGTAACTAATTATCTTTTCAGAGAAAAGTTAAATGCTATCTTCAGTCTAGTTGATCTCAATGGATATATAATCTATGAAACATTTGCTATAGGAAATGAAAAGTATGGCAGACCTTCAAATCCAAATTATTTATTAAAGAAAAATGAATTACTATTATTTAAACCAGATAATTTTGATACAATAGAATTTTTTGAAGGATTAAAAATAGAAAATTCAAAAAAATCAATTGTTCAAAGGTTGTTTGCTAAAAGGATTAGCTAGCCTCTTCCATTGTACAGTGGAAAGTTTTGTTCAGGTAAAAATAACCCTTTGGGAGGATTTCCTGTTTGCCAAAAAACGTCAATTGGAATGCCACCTCTAGGGTACCAATATGCTCCAATTCTTAACCAAGTAGGTTTGATAGTTTGAATAATATCTTGTGCTATAGATATTGAACAGTCTTCATGAAAAGCACCATGATTTCTATATCCCAGTAGGTATAACTTCAATGATTTTGACTCAACAAGGAAATCTTTAGGCACATAGTCAATTATTAAATATCCAAAATCAGGTTGGCTTGTAACTGGGCATATAGAAGTAAACTCCGGACATGTAAATCTAACAGAGTAAGTAACATTGGGTTTTGGGTTATTTACTTTTTCCAGAAAACTAATGTCTGGCTTTTGAGGTATTTTGCTTTCCTTGCCAAGGTTTTTTAAATCATTTAAATTTTCTGGCATAATTAAACTTTCAAGTTTTGTTTATATAAAATAAATTATATATAGTTTATTTTTGTTTATATATACTTTATGCAAAAAACTTTACTTTTTTATGAATAACTCAAATAAATTATATGACCTTGTTGTAATTGGTGCTGGATCTGGTGGAGTAAGAGCAGCTAGAATTTCTGCCTCTTACGGAGCAAAAGTTGCTGTAATTGAAGAAGATAGGCCCGGAGGGACTTGTGTTCTGAGAGGTTGTATACCAAAAAAACTCATGGTTTATGCATCTGAATTTAACAAACAAATATCTGATGCAAAAAAATATGGTTGGAAAATAGATGAATGTTCTCATGACTGGGACTTACTTAATAAATCTCTAAAAGAGGAACTAGATAGGCTTGCTGGAATATATGACAATATTCTTAAAAACTCAGGCTGTACAATTATTAAAGGAGTTGCAAATTTTATTAGCCCAACAAGGGTTAAAGTTAATGACAATGTTATTGAAGGAAAAAAAATATTGATAGCAACGGGGGGACACCCTTGGACCCCTGATATAAGTGGTGTTAAAGAGCATGCTATTACTTCAAATGAGGCTCTGAAGTTACCTAAATTACCAAAAAATATTTCAATACTTGGAAGTGGTTATATAGCTATTGAGTTTGCATTTATTTTCAGGGGATTTGGATCAAATGTTAACCTTATATACAGATCTGATTTGCCTCTTAGGGGGTTTGATAATGAAATAAGAGGATGTCTTGAAAAAGAATTATTGAATAAGGGAATTAAAATTTATCCAAAAACAAAAATAAAAAAAGTTTCTAAAAATTCAAAATTAGATATTGAATTAGATGATGGAAGAATTTTATTCTCGGACGAGCTTTTAGTTGCTACTGGAAGAAAAGCAAATACTGATAATTTAAAACTAGAAAATATTGGTGTAGAAATTTCTCATGATAGATCAATTTTAGTAAATGAAAATTCAAGAACAAATATTGAAACTGTTTTTGCCATTGGTGATGTTACAGATAGGATAAATTTGACACCAGTTGCTTTAGGTGAGGGCCATGCATTTGCTGATAGAGAATTTGGAAATAAAAAAAGATTTTTTGAGTATGATAATGTTCCTTGTGCAGTATTCTCACAGCCACCAATTTCGTTTGTGGGCTTAACAGAAGAAGAAGCTGTTAATCAAGGAATAAATTGTGAAATATATACAAGTAATTTTAAACCTCTTAAAAATACTATTTCAGGCAATACAGAGAGATCTTTCATGAAACTGATTGTTCGTAAAGAGGATAATGTAGTAATTGGAGCTCATATGATAGGATCTGATGCACCTGAAATTATGCAAAGTATTGCAATTGCAGTTAAAGCAAAATTAAAGAAAAGTGATTTTGACTTAACAGTTGGAATTCATCCTTCCGCAGCGGAAGAGTTTGTAACTATGCGGTCAAAAAGAGATTAATCAAACCGAAGCTTTTTTATTTCACTTATTTATGATAAGACCCTATTTAAAAAATTGATTTAAATAATTGCTATGACATGGAAACCAAATAGCTGGAGAAATTACCCAGTAGTTCAAATGCCAACATACCCTGATGAGAGTAAGGTTAATTCAGTTGAGGCAAAATTATCTTTTAAACCGCCACTGGTTTTTGCTGGAGAGGTTCAGGCTTTGAAGAAGTCTCTAGCTCTCGCGGAAAAGGGTAATGCATTTATTTTGCAGGGTGGTGATTGTGCTGAAAGTTTTAGTCAATTTTCAGCCAATGGTATTAGAGATACTTTTAAAGTTTTATTACAAATGGCTGTAATATTAACCTATGGATCATCTATTCCAATTATTAAAATCGGAAGAATTGCTGGACAATTTGCAAAACCCAGATCATCTGATGTTGAAATTATTGATGGCATTGAATTACCCAGTTACAGAGGTGATATGATTAATGACATGGAATTCAACAAAACTGCAAGGCAACCAGATCCACAGAGATTAATTGATGGTTACGAACAATCTGCGGCAACTTTAAATTTAATCAGAGCGTTTGCTCAAGGTGGTATGGCAAATTTAGAAAAAGTACATGAATGGACTTTGGGTTTCTTAAATGACACTCCGGAAACTGACAAATATAGAGAAATTGCAAATAGGATTTCTGAAAGCTTAAATTTTATGAAAGCCTGTGGCCTAACTTCCAGTTCTGTGCCTCAATTGAGGGAAACTGATTTTTTTACTAGTCATGAGGCACTTCTATTGAATTATGAAGAAGCTCTTACTAGAGAAGATACAATTACGGCTGAAAAAGGGTGGTATGCAACATCAGCACATTTGCTGTGGGTTGGTGATAGAACCCGTCAGTTTGATCATGGTCATATTGAATATTTATCTGGTATACAAAATCCTGTTGGAATTAAATGTGGACCATCACTTGAAAAAGATGACCTTATAAGACTTTTGGATAAAGTTAACCCTAACAATGAGTCCGGAAAAGTAGTTTTAATTTGTAGAATGGGCTCTGAAAAAGTAAATGAACATTTACCAAAACTAATTAAAAATATTAAGGCTAATGGTAAAAACGTAACTTGGTGTTGTGATCCAATGCATGGGAACACAATAAAAGCGTCAAATGGATATAAAACAAGACGTGTTGCAGAAATTTTAAATGAAGTTAATAACTTTTTTCTTGTTCATAAGTCTGAGGGCACTCTCCCAGGCGGAGTTCATTTTGAGATGACAGGATCAAACGTTACAGAGTGCCTTGGTGGTGCTAATGAAGTTAAAGAGAGTGACTTAGGCTCTCGCTACCATACTCACTGTGACCCAAGATTAAATGGTTCTCAATCTCTAGAATTAGCTTTTCTTGTGTCCGATTTGATAAAATCATTTCGTAATGGAAAAGGCAGTTAAAAATCAATTTTAAGAATTACAGGAATTGATTATGGAAAAACATACCCCATATACTGATAGTTATTTTATAAGAACTCGAAAAATAGTTCAGGAAAAAGGTGACGCAAAAGTTACCTATGCAATATTTATGCGTAGGCCTGTAACATATGCTCCAAAATTAGCATTAAACTGGTTGCAAAAAGTAATCTCTGACAGAAATGAGACAATTGAAATAAGAGAAAATTTTCGTGAAGGCTCTTGGGTTGGAGCTGGTGAACCTATGTTATATGTAACAGGTAAAATGTCGTGTATTGTTGACTTAGAAACAATTTTCCTTCAGAAGCTTGGTCCGCCATGTGTAGCAGCATACAATGCTTATAATATGTGTATTGAAATGAAACAAACAGAATTTATAGCAATGGATGCGCGGCACTGCGCTGGATCAGAAATGTCAGATCTTATGTCCTATGGCGCATCTGTTGGATCTGAAAAGGCTATTAGAAAGTTAGGCGCAAAGGGGTTTATTGGATGTGCAGCAGATGCCACTTCTCATTATTTTGGTAAAAAAAAGGGTATTGGCTCTATGCCACATGCACTGATAGGTTACGCTGGTTCAACTATTGAAGCAGCAAAAATGTTTCATGAAATTTATCCTGATGAACCACTTACTGTTTTGATTGATTACTTTGGTAAAGAGATTACTGATGGTTTGGAAGTATGTAATTTTTTCGAGAAATTGGCGAAATTGGGTAAATTATCACTGAGGTTAGACACACACGGAGGTAGGTACGTTGAAGGTCTTGATGTTCCTGAGTCATACGCTGTTCTTGATAGAAGAGCGCCTGAAGCTTTGAGAGGCTACAGAACAGATAACGAGTTAAAATATTTAATAGGAAGTGGAGTTTCAGCAGCATCAGTTTGGCACTTAAGAGAGAAACTTGACCAAGAAGGTTTCAAGAAAGTAGGTATCACTTGCTCAAGTGGATTTGACCCTGAAAAATGTAGAGTTTTTGCCCTTGCATCAACACCTGTAAATGTGGTTGGAACAGGATCCTTTTTACCAGATAGCTGGTCTGAAACATACGCAACTGCAGATATAATAGAATATGATGGGAAACCTCTTGTTAAAGTTGGGCGTGAATTCCTTCAAAAAACAAAAAAAAGTTCAAATCAAAATAAATGAAAAAAAAATTAAAAATTCTTTTAGCTCAATTAAATCCAATTGGTGGAGACGTAAAAGGTAACTATAAAAAATTAGAAGACGCTTGGAAAAGAGCGTGTGCATCTAAAATAGATATAATTGCTTTACCCGAGATGTTTTTATCTGGTTATCCAATTGATGATCTAGTGCTTCGGGATGATTTTATTTCTTCTATAGAAAAGCATATTAGCAAATTAGCTAAACTAACTTTAAATGGTCCAGCAATTATTGTCGGATGCCCTAGAAATGATGATGGGATAATAAGAAACTCTGTTTTCATTTTGGACAATGGTGAAATTTTGGGTTTCAGAGACAAAGCTAAACTTCCTAATGAACATGAATTTTATGACAATCGTCAATTTGTCCCTGGTGATTTACCAGGTCCAATTTTAATCAGAGGAATTAGATTTGGTGTGCCAATTTGTGAAGATATTTGGGATCCTGAAGTTTGTGAATGTTTAAAAGAGTCAGGCGCTGAAATTATCTTATCTATTAATGGCTCAACTTATAATATCGATAAAATGGAGAAAAGGGTTAATAATGTTGTTTCAAGAGCAGTAGAAAACGACATACCTTTAATTTACCTCAATTTAGTTGGTGGTCAGGACGAATTAATTTTTGATGGAGGAAGTTTTGCAGTTAATAGTGATGGACAATTAGCTTGCAAATTGCCAATGTTTGAAACTTTTGATGGAGTAATAGAGATTGAAAACAATTCAAGTTCCTTAAAAATTTCATCTAAGCATATATTTAAAGATCAAACAGGCTATGAATCACTATATTCTGCAATCATGCTGTCACTCAGAGATTACGTTACCAAAAATAGTTTTAAAAATGTTATTTTAGGCTTGTCTGGGGGAATAGATTCCGCTTTGGTATCCGCTGTTGCAGTTGACGCACTAGGACCAGAGAACGTAAGATGCTTTATGTTGCCCTCAAAATTTACATCGCAAGATTCAACAAATGATGCAAAGGATATTTCTGATAGACTTGATATAAAACTAGAAGCTTTAAGCATTGAAGAACTTTATAATTCTGTAGAGAACACTCTTAAAAAAACTTTTAATTCTTTAGAAAAAGACATTACTGAGGAAAATATTCAATCTAGATTGAGGGCATTACTCTTAATGGCTGTATCTAATAAATTTGGAAATATGTTAATTTCAACTAGCAATAAATCTGAATCTGCAGTTGGCTATTCTACATTATATGGCGATATGTCAGGGGGTTTTGCACCTCTGAAAGATGT
Source organism: uncultured SAR116 cluster alpha proteobacterium (assembly GCA_902612965.1). GTDB lineage: Bacteria > Pseudomonadota > Alphaproteobacteria > Puniceispirillales. The sequence goes on from CACMFN010000003.1 coordinate 28,786, forward strand.
TTGGAAAACAGACGTTGTTGGGCTTTGTAATTGGAGAAATAAGAATAAACCTCAGTCCTCTAAGTACCCAAAGCTTGATATAATACCATCAAATATTATCGTTAAGCCACCTACAGCCGAATTAAGGGAAAATCAAAAAGACAGTGACAGTTTACCTGATTATAAAATACTTGATGAAATATTAGCTCTAAATATAGAGGAAATGAAAAGCGAAGAGGAAATAATACAAAAAGGTTTTGAAAGGGAAGTTGTCAGAAAAGTATTAAAGTTGCTAAGAATTTCTGAGTATAAAAGATTTCAAGCGCCACCTGGACCAAAACTTGGAAAAAAAGCATTTGGAAGAGACAGAATGTACCCTCTTACAAATAAATTTTAGGAAAAATTTATGACAGTTAAATTAAGATTTGCTCCTAGTCCCACCGGAAAATTACATGTTGGTAATGCAAGAACTGCTCTCGTAAATTATTTATTTTGCAAATCCAAAAATGGTGAAATGCTTTTAAGAATTGATGACACAGATCAAGAAAGGTCAAAACCAGAATACGAGAAAAGTATAAAAGAGGATTTGAACTGGCTAGGTATATTCTGGGAAAAGACAGACAGACAATCTTCTAGATTAAAAAACTATAATGATGCACTGCAACATCTCTTTGATATCGGTCGAGCATATAGATGTTATGAAACTCAAGAAGAACTATCTTTAAAAAGAAAAGCACAATTAATGTCAGGAAATCCTCCAGTATATGATCGACAAGGATTAAGTTTAGTAGACAATGATCACCAAAAATTCCAAAAAGAAGGTAGGCTTCCTCACTGGCGATTTAAGCTAATTCATGAAGAAGTATCATGGATTGACATGGTGAGAGGTAATTGCACTTATGATATGAAGTCATTATCTGATCCAGTTATTATGCGTGAGGATGGAAGACCGATATACACTCTAGCTTCTGTGGTTGACGATATTGATCATAATATCTCACACATTATAAGAGGTGAGGATCATGTTACAAACTCAGCTGCTCAAATACAGTTGTTTAAAGCATTAGGTGGAAAAGTTCCGGAACTAGGTCATTTATCTTTACTTGCTGGCTCTGAGGGTGAGGGACTGTCAAAAAGACTTGGTAGCTTAAATTTAGGTGAATTAAAACAAGAAGGCTTTGAGAGTATCACTCTGTCTTCTCTGCTAGCTAAGATAGGAACTTCTGATCCAATGAAAGTTTTTATTAATACTGATGAATTAATTAAAGACTTTAACTTGTCTAAGTTTAGTAGGAACACAGCCAAATTTGATTCCAATGATTTGTATATTATGAACAAAAAATCTATTCAATTCATGGAATTTAAAGAGGCTAAAAGTAGACTAACTGAAATAGGATTAGATATAAATGAGGAATTTTGGCGGACAATTTCGGGCAATTTAAATAAATTAAATGAAGCGAGAATTTGGTGGGATGTTGTTTACGGTGAAATTGACCCAATTATTGATAATTCAAATTTAATTGAAAAAGCCATAGAATTTTTCCCTGAAAAAAATCTAGATAACACTAGTTGGGGATCATGGTGTAAAAGTATTTCTGGCAACACTGACTACAAAGGTAGAGATCTTTTTATTTCGCTTAGAAAAGCTATTACTGGTTTTGAGTACGGCCCGGAGTTATCTAATTTACTCCCATTAATAGGAAAGGATAAAATTCTTTCACGGATGTCTGGAAAAAAATCGTAATGGATTTTGAATTATTTAATACTTATTCAAATAAAACGGAATTATTCATACCATTAGATGATAATGACATTCGCATATACGCATGTGGGCCCACGGTTTATGATTATATTCATGTTGGCAACGCAAGGCCGTTAATTATCTTTGACGTTCTAGTGAGGTTTCTAAAATTAATTTACCCAAAGGTTACGTATGTTAGAAATATCACAGACGTTGATGACAAAATTATTGTTCATGCAAATCAAAATAAAGAGAGCATTAATAACTTGACCGAAAGAACTATAAAGGCTTTTTCAGATGATGCCGATGCATTATTTGTCAAAAAACCAGATTTTGAACCTCGCGCTACTGAACATATTCAAGAAATGCTGAAAATGATCAAAGTTTTATTAGAGAGCGGAAATGCTTATTTATCAGATGGCCATGTTCTCTTTTCTGTTTCTTCTATGCCAAATTACGGCAAACTCTCAGGTATGAATTTAAGTGAAATGATTGATGGAGCAAGAGTTGAAGTAAGTGACTATAAAAAGGAGCCAGCTGATTTCGTGTTGTGGAAACCGTCAAAAACAGGAGAACTAGGTTGGCATTCAGATTTTGGATTTGGTAGGCCAGGATGGCATATCGAGTGCAGTGCAATGAGTGAAAAATACTTAGGAAAACAATTTGATATTCATGCTGGTGGTTTAGATTTGATTTTTCCTCATCATGAAAATGAAATTGCTCAATCCTGTTGCGCTTTTAATACAGAGTTTATGGCGAAGTATTGGATGCATAATGGTTATATAACAGTGAATAATGAGAAGATGTCAAAGTCTGAGGGAAATTTTATAACTGTCAGAGATGCTTTAAAGAAACAAGATGGTGAAACCATTCGTTATTCAATACTTTCTGGTCACTACAGGTCACCGATTGACTTTAGTTTCAAAGCATTAAAAGAAGCCAAGTCTGCTTTGGATAGACTGTATCGTGCATCAGAAAATTTTGAGTATGACAACGTAATTGATGAGGAATTTTTATCGTGTCTGTCTAATGATTTAAATTCACCTCAAGCAATTTCTAGGCTTCATGAATTAGCAAGTGAATACAATAAAGGTAATAAGAATGCAGGACAATTACTCAAATCAAGTGCAAAAATTCTAGGTTTACTTAATTACGACACTTCGAAATGGTTTACAAAGGATGTCAGGGATGACGAAAATGAAATTAATAATTTAATTGCGGAAAGAGATAAAGCAAGAAGCGATAAAAATTTTAAGTTAGCTGATGAAATAAGAGATAAACTAAAAGAAATGGGTGTTTCGATTGAAGACAGTAATTCAGGAACGAAATGGCGAGTTGATTAAAAAGTTAAGGTACAATTATTATAAATAATATAGTATTACATTGTTGATTTATATATATAGAGATTTCTAAATGGAACGCGTTTACATATTTGATACAACACTTAGGGATGGCGGGCAAACTAAAGGAGTTGATTTTTCTTTTGCTGATAAAATTGCTATTAGTGAAGCTTTAGATGATTTAGGAATTGATTACATAGAGGGTGGTTGGCCAGGTGCAAATCCAACTGATGATAAATTATTTGGCTCTCCACCAAAATTAAAAGTTTCGAATTTTGTCGCGTTTGGAATGACTAGAAGGCCAAACACAAGTGCTGCCAATGATCCAGGTTTAAATGCGGTTCTAAGTGGGAAATCTGATTCTGTATGCCTGGTGGGAAAAACATGGGACTTTCATGTAAGTAAAGCACTAAATATTACCCTCGAAGAAAATATTGACATGATAAGTGAGTCTATCAATGAGATTAATAAAAGAGGCAAGCAGGCACTATTTGATTGCGAGCACTTTTTTGATGGCTTTAAAAATAATAAAAAATTTGCGTTAGAATGTGTTCGTTCTGCTTTTGAAGCTGGGGCAAAATGGGTTGTTCTTTGTGATACCAATGGAGGCACTCTTCCACATGAGATTACTAGAATAATAAATGAAGTTAATGAAAGCATTCCTGGTGTGCCATTGGGGATCCACTGTCACAATGATTCAGGAACTGCTGTTGCTTGCAGTTTAGCCGCAATTGAAGCTGGAGTTCGTCACGTGCAGGGTACAATAAACGGTCTTGGTGAGAGATGTGGGAATGCTGACTTAATAGCTTTAATTCCTAATTTAATGCTCAAATTAAATTATGAAACTGGAATTAAAAAAGAAAATTTATATAAGCTTAAGCACTTGTCTAGGCTCATTGATGACAGATTAAACAGGTCACCAAATTTAACACAGCCATATGTTGGAGAAGCGGCTTTCGCTCATAAAGGAGGATTGCATGCGTCAGGTGTTCAGAAAGACAGTAGGTCTTATGAACATGTAGAACCAGAAATAGTTGGCAATCAAAGAAGTTTCGTAGTTTCAGATCAAACTGGAAAATCAAACATTATCGCAAGATTAAAAGAGTTAGGCTTAAAATTTGATGTGAAAGACAGCCGATTAGACAAACTCATTGAGAATATAAAAGAAAATGAATTTAAAGGATTTTCTTACGATACTGCTGAAGCTAGTTTCGAATTAATGGCAAGGAGAACTCTTGAAAAAGTTCCCGATTATTTTGTAATTGGCAGGTTTCGTGTCATGGATGAAAGAAGATTTAACGCGAAAGGGGATTTAGTAGTTGAGTCTGAGGCATCTGTTACGCTCAATGTGGGAGGACAGTCATTCCATGAAGTTGCAATAGGGAATGGACCGGTTAATGCAGTTGACACAGCTCTAAGAAAAGCACTCACTAAAATTTATCCAAGTTTAAATTCAGTCAGCCTAGTAGACTATAAAGTGAGAATTATTGATAGTGGTTCAGGTACTGAGGCTACAACAAGGGTGTTAATTGAGTGTGAAGATGATAACGGTGATCGGTGGAGATCAGTTGGATTGTCAACGAACATTATTGATGCCTCAGTCATGGCACTTTATGACTCTCTCACCTGGAGATTATTATCCTTAGGTATAACACCAGAAGCACCAGCAAATTAAAACACTGTTTTGAAATCAAATATACCATATCCAGTAATTGTACTTGTTAGAACGCAAATACCTGAGAACATTGGGTCAACTGCGCGAGCTATGAAAAATTTCGGTTTATCTGATCTCAGGCTCGTTAGCCCTCGAGAAAGTTGGCCAAATAAAGGTGCTAAGTCTATGGCTGCAGGTGCAGACAGTATTCTTGAAAATATTCAGGTGTTTGAAAGTATTGCTGAAGCATTACATGATGTATCATACACTGTTTCTTTGACTGCTAGAAATAGAGACATTACGAAAATTGAATTTGGTCCTGAGCATGCTGTAAAAAAAATACTTTATTACAGTGAAAAAAATGAGAAATCAGCCATTATCTTTGGGCCTGAGCAGTCAGGTCTAACCAACGACGAAATATCTGTTTCAAATGCTTTAGTAAAGGTACCTACTGAAATAAATTTTTCTTCATTGAACCTTGCACAAGCTGTCCTCTTAATGTCATGGGAATGGAAAAAAATTCACTTAAAAAGTTCATTATCAGAAGAAGAGTATAAAGATATATCTGATCCTAAACTGTATCATAAAACACCTATTTCATCTGTAAGTGAAAGAGATTACTTTTTTTCAAGATTAGAAAAATTCCTAGAAATGAATAACTTCTTTGCTACAAAAGAGATGCAGCCTTCTGTTATGAATAATTTAAAATCTATGTTCGTAAGGTCAAATTTAAGCCAGCAAGAACTGGGAACCCTTAATGGGATCATTTCTGCTATTGAGAAAAAACTTTTAACTAACGGTAAAAATTAATATATTATTGACAAATTGGCCTTTTAATATATAAAGCAAACACTTCTGGGAATGTGGTGCTATATAGGACCCTTCATTAATTTGAAATACCGGAACAAAAATAAAAACCACTTAAACTGGATTGGAGAATAGTATGGCGCCTAAGTCAGAACATAAACGTAAGTCGGCAAAATATAAAATTGATCGACGCCTTGGTGTTAACCTCTGGGGTAGACCAAAATCACCTGTAAATTTGAGAAGTTATGCTCCTGGTCAACATGGGCAAAGAAGAAAAAAGCCTACAGACTTTGGTGTGCAATTAATGGCTAAACAAAAACTCAAAGGCTATTACGGCAATATTGGTGAAAAGCAATTTAGAAAATATTTTGCTGAGGCTGAGAGAAGAAGAGGTGACACAGGTCAGAATTTGATTGGTATTCTCGAATGCAGGCTAGACGCAATAGTTTACAGATTGAAGTTAGCACCTACAGTATTTGCAGCTAGACAGTTAGTTAATCACTGTCACATTTTACTAAATGGCAAAAAATGCAATATCCCTTCAGCCATGGTTAAAGTTGGAGATGTTGTTAGTTTAAAAGAAAAATCTCACCAAATACCAATGGTGATTGAAGCTATTGGTTCACCAGAGAGAGACGTTCCAGATTATTGTGATGTTGATCACAAAAAAATGTCTGGCTCCATTACGCGTGTACCATTATTAGAAGACGTGCCTTACGCGACGCAAATGGAACCGAATTTAGTTGTGGAATATTATTCTAGATAGTGAGAATTAGTTAGTTTCTATTCCTTTTGCGGATATTAACTCATTTAATTCGCCACTCTCGTACATTTCTCTGATTATATCACAGCCACCGACAAACTCACCTTTGACGTATAGTTGTGGTATTGTAGGCCAATTAGCGTATTCTTTGATACCTTGCCTGATATTTTCATTTTCAAGTACGTTAACTGTACTAAACTTAATTCCTAAATGATTTAAAACGCCTACAGTTGAAGCTGAAAAACCACATTGAGGAAAAACTGGGGTTCCTTTCATATATAACACAACGTCATTAGATTGAATTTCATTTTCAATTTCATTTTTTGTATTTTCATCCATAATAACTTTCCTTACTTTGGTACAGAGGTCTGTAGGGCCATTGCATGAAGTTCATTGCCCATTCTTCCTTGCAATGATTCATAAACCATTTGATGTTGCTTTACTCTTGTTTTGCCTTCAAATTCTTTAGAAATAACATGACAAGAATAATGGTCGCCGTCTCCACGCAGGTCTTCGATAGTTACAATAGCATCAGGCAAACTATCTTTAATTAATTTTTCAATTTCAGATGCTTCCATTGCCATTTAAACAACCCCTTTTAAATTTCTTTATGACATGAAGTTTTTAAACCAATTCTTATGCTTCACATCTAATTCACTTATACATATGTAATCTTCATTTGAAAAGGTCAATCTGTCGCTCAAGTTTATTGTAGCAATATTCGTAATTTTAATTTTTTTACTTTCGGCAAGCTCTTCTATTTCTTTATTTTTAGAAGTGCATACTAAATACCTACCTTGATCCTCTCCAAACCAAAAACTTTCTGAATTATGATTATAATTTTTATTTATTACTGCGCCAATTCCTTTAGTTTTTGATGAAAGCAGAATTTCTGAAATCGCTATTGCCAGTCCCCCGTCTGAAATATCATGAACGCAGTTAGTGAGTTTCTGTGCAATAGCTTTTAAAATAAAATTACCATTTACTAATTCGGCTTCAATATTTACAGGTGGCGGCGCGTAGTCTTTATCTATATTTAAAATTTCCTGAGCGTAAATACTTTGCCCAACCCAACCGTCAGTATGACTGTTATCTTGGCCAATAACAAAAATACTGTTACCGTCAAATGCATTTGATAAAGATGCAGAATGTTTATTTTCATCAATTGCGCCAACTGCGCCTATAACTGGTGTAGGTAAAATAGCTTTACCATTAGTTTCGTTATATAATGATACATTTCCAGAAATTACAGGTATATTAAGCTTTAAAGATGCTTCGCTTATACCTTTAATAGAATGAATAATTTGCCCCATAATTTCTTTTTTCTCTGGATTTCCAAAGTTTAAATTATTTGTAATTGCGAGTGGTTTACCGCCAACCGAGATAATATTTCTATATGCTTCACAAACTGCCTGCATTGAACCTAAAAATGGATCAGCACTCACATATCTCGGTGTACAGTCAACACTTGCACACAATTTTTTATTCGTGCCGTGTACTCTGATTACACCAGAGTTTTGACCTGGAGGTATTACTGTATCACCCATAACTGATGTATCATATTGTTCCCATATCCAATTCCTACTGCAAAGATTGTGAGAATTGAAAAGTTTTTCAATAACCTTGGATACAGATTTAATAGGAGCATTTTTTATTTGGAGTTTAGGAGCTTTTTCTGGTGTCGTCCAGTCTCTATCGTATTCAGGTGCTTGATCGACTAGATAAGTTATAGGGATTTGTGCATCTAAAATATTATTTTTATATATTTCAAGATTTTGAGAGTTGGTAATTTCACCTATTTTAGCAATGTCTAAATTCCATTTTTTGAAAATGCTATTCGCCTTATCCATTTTATCTGGCTTTATAATCATGAGCATTCTCTCTTGAGATTCAGACAGCATAATTTCCGCCGTGCTCATGTTTTCCTCTCTAAGAGGGACAAGATCTAAATCAAGTTTTACTCCTAATTTTCCTTTAGACCCCATTTCTACAGCACTTGATGTAAGCCCGGCAGCTCCCATATCTTGAATAGCTACTACGCTATCAGTTGTCATTAACTCAAGGCATGCCTCCATTAATAATTTACCAGTGAAAGGGTCACCCACTTGAACTGTTGGTCTTTTTTCTTCAGTTTTATCGTCAAATTCGGTTGATGACATAGACGCGCCATGAATTCCGTCTCTTCCCGTTTTTGCTCCTACATAAATTAATGGATATCCTACTCCCCTAGCAGCTGATAAAAATATTTTATCTTTTTCAGTAATTCCTATAGCCATTGCATTTACAAGGATGTTGCCGTCATAACTTTTATCAAAATTAGTTTCTCCACCGATAGTTGGTATGCCAATACAATTACTGTATCCTCCGATGCCTGAAACAACCCCCTCTAGTAAATACTTTGTTTTATTATTTTCAATAGATCCAAATCTTAATGCATTTAGAAGTGCTACAGGTCTTGCGCCCATTGTAAAAATATCCCTGAGTATTCCACCAACACCAGTAGCTGCTCCCTGATAGGGCTCTATAAATGACGGGTGATTGTGAGATTCTATTTTAAATATAGCTGCCTTGCCATCGCCAATGTCTATTGCGCCTGCATTTTCACCCGGGCCATGGATCACAACTTCACCTTTAGTTGGTAAAGTCTTCAACCATTTCTTTGATGATTTGTAAGAACAATGCTCAGACCACATTGCAGAAAATATTGAGATTTCGTGAATGTTAGGAATTCTACCCATGAGTGAGCAAATTTGCTCGTACTCGTCCTTTTTAAGGCCGAGGTCTTCTGCGATTTCAAAAGTTGAAAGATCTTCGCGCAAATTGCTCATGATAACTGTTCTAAAGTACTTTTTAAAAATTCAAATCCATCAAGGCCGCCTAGTTCATTGTCGACGTACCTTTCTGGGTGAGGCATCATTCCTAAGACTTTCCCATTATCTGATAGTATTGCAGCAATATTATTAATTGAACCATTTGGGTTAAATGAATTACCATCTGAAGAAATATGATACCTTAAGGCTACAAGGCCCTTATCCTCTATTTGCTTGAGTGTTTCACTGTCAGCAAAGTAATTTCCTTCATTATGCGCTATTGGCAAATGGATTATGTCATTTTGTTTGAAGTGATGTAGAAATGGAGAATGAATTTGTTTGTTAATTTTAAGGGCAACTTGTTTGCAAACAAATTTTAATCCTGAATTTCTGATGAGAGCCCCTTCAAGTAACTTTGCTTCAAGAAGTATTTGAAACCCATTACAAATTCCTAGAACGGCTCCTCCTCTTGCAGCATGATTTTTTACTTCTTTCATAACAGGTGAGTGTGCAGCAACGGCTCCGCAACGCAGGTAATCTCCATAAGAAAAACCTCCTGGAAGTATTATTAAGTCGCAATTAGGAACTTCATTCTCTTGATGCCAAATATTGGATGGATTTTTCCCAGTTATTTTTTTTATTGCAACTGAAACATCACGATCACAATTTGAACCTGGAAAAGTTATTATAGTTACTCTCATTTGTCCTCTTCGGAGGGTACTATTTCAAAGTCTTCTATAACATTGTTGACGAGCATTTCTTTGCACATAAGTGTCACTTGTTCAAGTGCATCTGATTTGATATCACTTTTTATATCTAGTGATATTGTTTTGCCTACACGTACATTATTAACTTTATTATATCCATTATTTAAAAGCGCATTTTCTATGGCTTTACCTTCTGGATCGAGGACACCTTTTTTAAGAAAAATATTAATTTTGAATTTCATATGACAATTCTTTAATCCTAGTGTGATAATTTATTTTCTGATATTTTTGATGAAACTTTTTGTGTCAAAACACCTAATCTATTTGCAACTTCAATATACGCTTCCTTTATATCACCCTTACTTTGCCTGAAAAGATCTTTATCAAGCGATGCATTGTCTTGCTCATTCCAGAGTCTGCAATTGTCAGGGCTAATCTCATCAGCTAAAACAATTTCTTTTTTTTCTTGAGAGTTTAGTCTTCCGAATTCTAATTTAAAATCAACTAATTTGATACCAATTTTCAGAAATAAATCTTTGAGATATTTATTAATTTGCAATGAATAATTTGTAATAATTTTTAATTCTTCTTCTGTAGTATAACCAAATTCGATTAAATGATTTTCTGACATCATTGGGTCGCCGAGATCATCATTTTTGAAATAGTATTCAACAATTGGTTTTTTGAATTCTTTGCCTACAGGCAATCCAAACTTCTTTGATATGCTTCCAGCAGCAATGTTTCTGATAACAAATTCAACAGGTATTATCTCAACCTTTTTTACAAGTTGCTCTCTCAAATTTAGCCTTTTTATGAAATGTGTCGGAATTCCAATATTTTGAAGGCTTATCATTAGTTTTTCACTGATAACGTTATTAATTTCACCTTTACCTAAAATAATTGAATGCTTTTGAGCATTGTTGGCAGTTGTATCATCTTTGAAATATTGTATGACTAAGTTTTCATCTTCACATGAGAAAATGTCTTTAGCCTTACCTTTGTAAATCAAATCCTTTCTTTCAATATTATTCATCTTTGAAAACACGATTAAAAATAAAATCTGTATTTTTTGTGTGATAGTTCTCGTCAAAAAGCTCTACTAACTCTTCTTCACTGATTTTATCTTTGATTGTTTTATTTTCTTTTAAAAGTGATAAAAATGAACCCTTTCCATCCCAAACTTGCATGGCTATCTCTTGTACAATTGAGTAAGCATCTTCTCTGCTAATATTAGATTGTGTCAGTTTAAGTAAGACTTGCTGAGAATTAACCAAGCCCTTTAATTGATCCATATTTTCTTTCATTCTTTCTGGATAAATTAGCAAATTTTCTATAACATTATTCATTCTAGCTACGGCAAAATCCAAAGCAATTGAGGCATCTGGTGCAAAAACTCTTTCGACAGATGAATGAGAGATATCTCTTTCATGCCACAAAGCAACATTCTCCATAGCTGGGATCACGCTTGCCCGAACAATGCGTGCAATGCCAGTTAAATTTTCAGTCAGAACGGGGTTCCTCTTATGAGGCATGGCGGATGAGCCTTTTTGCCCAGATGAAAAATACTCTTCAACTTCTCTAATTTCTGTCCTTTGTAGACTTCGTATTTCGACAGCAAGTCGTTCAATTGAGGAGGCGATTATTGACAGACATGAAAACCATGAGGCATGCCTGTCACGGGGAATTACTTGTGTTGAGATCGTCTCTGGCTTCAATCCCATTTTTGAGGCAACATATGTTTCTACTGAAGGATCAATATTCGCAAACGTGCCAACAGCACCTGAAATAGCACAAACAGAAATTTCATCTCTTGCCCTCGATAATCTTTCATAGGAGCGATCAAATTCCGCATAGAAACTGGCTAGTTTTAAACCAAACGTCGTGGGTTCTGCATGTATGCCATGGCTTCTTCCAATACAAATTGAGTTTTTATGTTCAACTGCTCGTTTTTTTATTGAGCTTAGTAGTTTTTTTAATCCTTCTAGTAATATATCTGTAGCTTGCACCATTTGAACTGAAAGAGTTGTATCCAGCACATCAGATGAAGTCATGCCCTGATGAAGAAAGCGTGCTTCTGGTCCTATGTTTTCGCTCAAATTTGTTAAAAACGCTATAACATCGTGCTTTGTTTCCTTTTCAATTTCATTAATTCTATCAATTTCAAATTTTCCTAATTCCCATATTTTTTTAGCTGCCTCTTTTGGAATGGTTCCATTACTTGCCATCCCATCAGCAGCGTGAGCCTCTATTTCAAACCAAATTTTAAACTTATTTTCTTCATCCCAGATTTTTTTCATTACGGGACGTGAGTATCTAGGTATCATTATTTTCCTTTAAGGATTGCTTTGAAGATTATTTTAATATTGAAGTTTTTTTATGCAAGAGTTAGATTGAATTTGCAAATTTTTTATATTTAGATATGGCTCTATCAAGACTATTATTTATGGCAGCTCGAATAGTTGCTTCTAATCCAAGACTTCGTAAAGAGGTTCAAAAAGCTGCTGAGGCTTCGTATACTAAAGCTAAACCATATATTAATAAAGCAAATGAAAATATTAAAGAAGCAGCAGATGAAGCAGCCAAAAAGTCTCCACCCAATGAAAATATGTATAAATTTATGGGGACATTTGTTGGATCTATAAAGAAAAAAATAAACCCTAAGCAATAGAAAATTTAAAAACAATTGTATTGAAGTATTTACTTGTATGGTGGAAAGTCGTAACTCTTTTTTGACAAAGTAAAAATTTCTGCTCCATTTTCAGTTATTCCAATAGAATGTTCAAATTGAGCAGAAAGTGATCTGTCCCTTGTAACGGCGGTCCATCCGTCAGATAAAATTTTAGTCGCGTACCCTCCAGCATTTATCATTGGCTCTATTGTAAATATCATTCCGGGCTCTAACCTTATCCCTTCTCCAGGATTTCCAAAGTGTAATACGGATGGTGGACAATGAAACACCCGGCCTAGACCATGACCTGTAAAATCTCTAACAACTGAAAATCTCTCTTTTTCTGCCAAGGTTTGAATAGCGTACCCAATATCACCAAGTGTCGCTCCTGGCTTAGAAACTTCTATTCCTGCCATTAGACATTTGTATGTTACATCGCAAAGTCTCTTTGCTTTTACAGAAGGTTCTCCTGCAAAAAACATTCTGCTTGTATCACCATACCACCCATCAAGTATAACAGTCACATCAATATTTAATATGTCGCCTGATTGCAATTTCTTATCTCCTGGAATTCCATGGCAAACAACATGGTTAACTGAAATACAGGTCGATTTTGGAAATCCCTTATAATTTAGAGGGGCAGGGATAGCGTTATTGCTTAAAATGTAATCATGCGCAAGGTCATTTAAATAGCCTGTTGTTACTTCTGGCTTAACATATGGAGTAATGTAATCGAGAACTTCTGAAGCTAACTGCCCTGCTTTCCTCATGCTCTCAAAATTGTCAGGTCCATGAATTTTTATTGAATGATTATTCATATGATTTATTTAAATTACTTTAATGGAATGTGACAGTTTTATTTCCTTATAAGATATATCACAAGCCCATACTTCAATTTTCACACCATTTTTTTTTGCAAAATCAAAATTTTTTGCGTATTCAGGGTCAACATCATTTGCTATTGCAAAACTTTGGCAGTCCATTCGTTGGACAACGTAAAGCATGACACAGTCATAACCATCAGAAATTGCACTGACTAAATTCTTAAGATGCTTTGACCCTCTTTCGGTAACTGAGTCAGGAAACTCAGCGACCCCGACTTCACTAGTTAAGTCTCTTCTTAGTTGAACATTCTTAACTTCTATGATGCAAGGTTTTAAGTTTTCACCTTTCAAGAGAAAATCAAATCTCACTCCTTCGCGGAATTTAAATTCATTTTGAATTGATGTATATTTTTTTAATCTTGGAATGATTTTATTTTCTAAAGCCTCCGCCACAATTTTGTTTGGGTACTGTGTATTTACGCCAACCCAATGACTATTAGATTTTACAAACTCAAGTGTGAAAGGTAATTTCCTTTTTTTATTATCTGATAATGAGAACAAGACATCCTGGCCAGGGGTGCAAAGTCCAGTCATTGAACCTGGGTTGGGGCAGTGGGCAGTTATACTATTATTTTCATATTCTATATCAGCGAAAAATCTTTTGTAACGTCTAATTAGCTTTCCTGATCTTAAAGTATTTGGTAGTTTCATTAAAATTTAAATCCCAATTTAATTGTGAACTTAAAGGAGAATTTAGTGACAAGCAATAAGCAACCAACAGCTACCATGATTGTAATTGGGAATGAAGTATTATCTGGTAGAACAAAAGACAAGAATATTGCATGGGTGGCCGAACAACTCGAGCAAAACGGAATTAAACTGGTTGAAGCAAGAATTATCCGAGATGATCAAGAGACTATTATTTCTACAATTAAAGAGATTTATAAATTGGTTGACTATGTGTTTACGTCTGGTGGTATTGGCCCAACACATGATGACATAACAACGCCATCAATCGCGAAAGCTTTTGAGGTTTCAGTAGAACGTAATAAAGAGGCTTTAAGGCGATTACAAGAACACTACAAGGGTACCAATATAGAATTAAATTCAGCTAGACTGAAAATGGCTGATATACCAAAGGGAGCAACCCTCATTGACAACCCAGTGAGTGCGGCACCAGGGTTCAATATTCAAAACGTTTACGTTATGGCAGGGGTGCCAAAAATCATGCAGGCAATGCTCGACGGTATATTAAAAAATATCAAGTTTGGCAAAAAAACTTTTTCTGTTTCAATTGCATGTGAAATTGGGGAGGGGAACCTCGCAAAGGGTATTGGTGAAATTGAGGAAACTGAAAGTGATCTGGAAATAGGCTGTTACCCTTGGTTTAAATCAGGTGTAATAGGTACCAATATTGTTGTGCGGTCTATAAATGAAGATATGTGTAACAGGGCAGCAGAAAAAGTTAAAAAATTAATTAAAGACTTTGGTGAAACATTCACAATTATCAAGTGAGGGTATTATTTCCTGAATTTAGGCAGAGAACTTCGTGTCCTTTTAAATGAGGGTAGTGAAGAACTTCTGTTATGAGTAAATGTTCTTTTAATATCTGATTTATTAGCTTTGGATATTTCCCATGGTGAGGTTAACTGCTCATTAAATAATGGTGTACCCTTTTTCCTCATAAGGGGGGTTAATGCCATACCAGTGATAAACCCTCCAATATGTGCAAAATAAGCTACACCTCCTCCATCGGAAGAACTACCAGCTGAAATAGAGAAAAATTGCCCTAAAATCCAAATGCTTAAGACTATCCAAGCAGGAACATTTACAGTTCTAATTATAATTATTACCCACATAAAAACTTTTATATTTGCTTTAGGATAAAGTATTAAATAACTTCCAAGGACACCTGCAATTGCTCCTGAGGCTCCAACAATTGGAATATCAGATGTTGGATTTGAAAAGTATTGAAGAAGAGAACCACCAATTGCGCATAAAAGATAAAATACAAAAAATTTAACACTTCCCATACTGTCTTCGACATTATCTCCAAAAATCCATAAGTAGAGCATATTGCCTAAAATATGCATCCAACCAGCATGTAAAAATGCGGATGTTACAAGAGTTAAATAAGGATTTAAGAAGCTGACTGGGTTTTGGTTGTTAAAGTCATTAAAAAAAAATGGAATAAAAGAATACTTGTAAATAAATTTTAACTCTAAGTAATCAGTTAAATTAAACTGGTAGAAAAAAATTATAAAACACAAGCCAATAAAAAACCATGTGACTAAGGGCACATTCTTTGAGGGATTTTCATCAAAAAGTGGAAGAAAAAACATATTATTTATCTTTATAATTCAAAAAAAACTAAAAATCTTAAAATTCGTAAAACACAATATATATGATTACATAGGGTTCACTTTTCAACATGTAGGTGATGTAAGTTTGTTAATTATCTGTTATTATTATATTTTTATTTGAAAGAAAATCATTATGTCAAATTTTTATGTGAATTCTGTAAAACGGAAAATGAAATTTCAAAAACTTGATCTTCAATCAATGCAAAATAATGATGAAGATAGTTTATCAAATGTTGAAAATTTATCTCCTAAGGATGAAATTAGGCAAGAAGAAAGTAACTTAAGAGAAGAAGCAATTTCAGATCTTAAATTCAAACTTCATGATAATTTCTCTCATATTCTAACAGATACAAATCTACCAAATGAAAATAATGAAAATTTAAATTCTAAGGAAAAAATAAATCCATCTGAAGATAATATAGATGTTAGAGATATTAGTATTGATGAAGGACCAGAGTTTTTAAATGAAGCTAAAATTAATTTGAAGCAGATTGAAAACTTAGCTGGATTAAGTACAAGAAATGACGACCATAAAGCTTTATTAGAGGAACCTACAAAAGACAATCTTTCAATTTTTATAGGCGAGTTGAGAAAATTAACTGAAAAAAGATCTCAGATTAAGGATAGTTTGCATAAAGTTGACGATGAACTGATCAAGCTTCAGGAAAAAATTTATAAAAATAAAAAAATATACGAAGATAAAATAGCTCAACTTGAGTCCATAAATGAAATTTACAGTCAATCTGCAAATATTGTTTCAAAAATTATTAGTGAGGATACAAAGTATGAACAGTTATAAAATTGCATTCCTGAATTCCAAAGGTGGAGTTGGGAAGTCCACACTTTGTATTTTGTCTGCATTAGGTCTATCTCAAACTAGATTTGATGGAAAAATTAAATTAATTGATACAGATAGTCAAAAGAGTTCATTAAGTATACTCAATCAGGTGTCATCAAAAATTGAATTGGATTTTATTCCATTTAACCATGCATCACCAAATTTAGGTGTAAGCCTCTTAGATCAGAAATTAAAGACATATTCAGTTAAAGAGGAAATAATTTTAATTGATACTATGGCACATCCCCCAAGGCAGCTCGTAAATTGTATTATGCAATGTGATTCAATCTTAATACCGTGTAACTTAAGTGAAATTGAAATCTTAGCAACAATTGAATTTGTTAAAATGCTAGACAGTCTTAAAAAACTTCAAGGATCCGGTTCGCCGCATCTAATCATTATACCAAATAAGGTTCCACCAAAGCAGGTTCATATAAATCAGCTTGTTGACGCACTATCAGAAGTGGACGTTGTTATAGGTCCCACAATCTCTGATCTAGCTGTTTTTAAAAATGATTTGAAGGGTTTATCTAAAAAGATTTCAAATTTACCTCAAAATTACAAGTCACAATATATTGGTTTTAGAGATTTTATTTATAAAGTATTAGTAAAGCGACAAATCGACAAATTAATTTCTGGTGATAATGAAACTCATAATGTATCAGCTGAAACAGAAAACGTTATACCTATCTCTAAAAATAATTAAAAGCTTAAATCTATTTATCAGACTGCTTGCAAGCCAGAAAAAATATTCATGAAGATGAGCAAATTGTAAATTGATTTTTTTAATATTAAAATTTGCTTAATCATAGTGAAATTTAAAAATTACTTAAAGTTTTACATCAAAGTTATGTGAGCGGCTAATCGAATTTTGATTATAAATTTTCCAAATTTGAATAATAATCATTATTATCTTTAATGAATAATCCTTAAAGTAAGTATTTATGAAAAATAATTGGCAAAATGAAATATTTAGAGATAAAAATGAATTAGGTTGGTTGAAGCACTCTTTAAAGAAAAGAGAAACTGAATATTCCCCCAGTTCTATGATTGGAGGTAATTACAAACCATTAATTGATGAATATAAAAACAAAAGTCATATTGCAAGATCAAAAGTCAAATCTGAAATTTATCAATATGGTAAAAGTTCTGGTCATAAAATAGAGATTACTGTATCCGACACATCTCCTAATAATGAACTTAAGCCTCTTCTTATATTTATTCATGGAGGGTATTGGCAAGAGTTATCTTTGGAGGAATCTTTTTTCCCTGCAATTCATGCTAATAAAAATAAAATAGGATTTGCTGCAATAAATTATACTTTGGCTCCAAAGGCAACAATTGATCAAATTGTTTACGAGTGCCAATCTGCAATTGAGTGGATATTTTCGCATTGCAATGAATTAGGATTTGATAGTAAAAAAATTGTTATATCTGGCAGTTCAGCAGGCGCGCATCTTGCAGCAATGTATTCATTGAAAAGAAAACCTCTATACAATCACGTTGGAAATATTTTAGTTTCAGGAATATACGACATTCAACCATTAATTAAGACATCAGTTGATGAGGCCCTTTGTTTAGATCCAGATGAAGCTTTGAGAAATAGTCCATTATTCTATGAATTAAAAGAATTCCCTCCAACAATTGTTGCATGGGGTGAAATAGAAACTGATCAATTCAAAAAACAAAGTAAAATTTTTGCAAATAAATTGATTGAACATAAAATTCCTGTAAGAACTTTAGAAGTGAAAAATAAAAATCATTTTGATGTGATACTAGATTTAGCTGATTATGATACTCCATTAGGTATGGAATTAAAAATGTTACTCGATTTTCAAGACTAAATTATGCCTGAATATAAACCCAAAACACCAGCAGTTGTAGATATTTCAAAAGTAGACGGATCTCCTCATCCTAGAAAAATTGGTTTTTCAACGGATAAGAGCAGATATAAAACATCTAAGCAGACTATGGGTGATCCTTTGATAAATTATGAAGGAAAATCAAATCCATATATTGATTATCAAAGTATAGACCTTCTCTTATCGCTACAACATCCAAGATCTGAAGGTTATGATGAAATGTGCTTTTATATTATGGGTCAGGTAAAGGAGATTTTATTTAAAGGACTTCACTTTGAACTTTTTAATGCTCGAGAGCAAATAAAACTCGATGAAATTAATAATGCAATAACTATACTTGAACGATCAATAGAGTACGTAAAATTCATAGCAGACGCATGGAATATTTTATCTACAATTAAACCTGAAGGCTTTAACCAATTTAGAGATTACTTAGGCACTGCATCAGGTCAACTTTCATTTATGTATCGTCATGTTGAATTTATATTAGGTAATAAAAGTGAAAAAATGGCTTCAGCCCATAAAAATGTTCCTCATGTTTGGCCAGAAATTAAAAAAAACTTAGAAACACCTAGTCTGTATGATGAAGTTATTTTTTATCTAAATAGAAAAGGTTTAAGTATTTCTGAGGCAGTTTTAGATAGAGATTGGAAGGAAACATACAAGTTTAACCAATCAGTCAAGGATGCTTGGTTGTCTGTGTATCGAGAACCTAGCAATGCCAATTTAAAATATAAACTTGGTGAAAGCTTAATATCTTTTGATGAGCAATTTTCAATATATAGATGGAGGCATTACACTCTTGTGAAAAAAATTATTGGCTTCAAGTCTGGGACAGGTGGATCATCTGGGGTTGAATGGTTAGAAAAAGTAACATCTCATCAATTTTTTCCTGAATTATGGGAAATTAGAAATGAACTATCGTAACTAAGATGAAGTCTAATTTTTTGAACCTAAAGAAAAACTTTTCTATTCCTAAGGGTACTATTTATTTATGTGGTAATTCACTTGGACCACCTCTGAAATCCATGGGCAATGAAGTAAAAAAATTTGTTGATGAGGAATGGGCAAAAGAACTTGTTAAGGGATGGAACTCGAAAGGTTGGTTCGAACAATCAAAAAAAATAGGAAATCAAATAGCTAAAATAGTAGGCGCAGATAAAGACACTATTATTGTAGGAGACACACTCTCCACTCAGGTCTTTCAAGCTTTAACTTGTGCACTGAAACTAAATCAAAATAGAAGATATGTACTAACAGACAATGGTAACTTTCCTGCCGATATTTATATTGCCGAAGGATTATTAAAACTTTTAGGTGATAAGCATGAACTTAAAATAGTAAAGCCCGAAGATATTATTGAGCATATTAATGATGAAGTTGCCGTAATTATGCTTACAGAAGCTGATTACAGAACAGGTAGAATTTACGACATGAAAAATATTACTCATCTTGCTCATAGCTCTGGTGCTTTGGTCATTTGGGATCTTGCACATACTGCTGGGGTTTTACCAATTAAACTCAGTGAAACAAAGGCAGATTTTGCAGTTGGGTGTACTTATAAGTATTTAAATGGTGGCCCAGGCTCACCTGCATTTATTTACATTGCTCCAAATCATATAAACAAAGTAGAGCCAGCTTTATTTGGTTGGCATGGACACAAAAATCCATTCGAATTTAATTTAAACTATCTCCCATCAAGTGGTATAGAAAAAATGAAGATAGGCTCTCCCTCAATTATATCATTTGCCTCTCTAAAGCATGCCTTGGATATTTGGGACAATATTGATATGAACGAATTACGATTAAAATCAATTGAATTATCAGAGTTGTTTATTTCTGAAATAGATAAGTTATCAATAGATTTAAATTTAGTCAGTCCAAGAGATCCTTATTTTCGAGGAAATCAAGTTTCATATAGCCTTGAAAATGGATATGCATTTATGCAGGCACTTATTCAAGAAAATTTAATTGGCGACTTTAGATCTCCAAATTTAATTAGGTTTGGTTTTTCTCCAATATACTTAGATGAGCAAGATATTATTAATGCTGTTGCTATAATTGGAAAAGTTTCAAGGAACAGCCTTTGGAGGAAATTTTCAAATCAAAGTCGAAAAATTGTTACTTAAAATTATTATGTTTATTAAAAAAAATCTTGAATATCAAAAATTACCTCTCCCTCATAAAGTTTCAATGTCCGATTTTGAAATGATGTCTTCAATAGAAAGTTTCAGAGAGTATATGCTCAAAAGGCACACTGTTCGTGACTTTTCGAAAAGAAGTGTTGATTTTGCAATTATTCAAAAAGCAATTCAGATTGCTGGTTCTGCTCCAAGCGGAGCTAATCACCAGCCATGGCACTTTGTTGCTATATCGAACAAGGACATTAAGAAAACAATAAGAGAGGCAGCAGAAATTGAAGAAAATAAATTTTACTCAGGCGGTGCAAGTGATGAGTGGATTAAAGCACTTGAGCCAATTGGTACAAATGCAAATAAGCCGCATTTAGAAATTGCTCCATGGCTAATTATCATTTTTGCAGAAAGATTTGGAACTTTTGATGATGGATCTAAATATAAAAATTATTACGTGCCTGAAAGTGTAGGCATTGCGACTGGATTTTTGATTGCTGCACTCCATAAAGCTGGTTTGTCAGTATTAACACATACTCCTAATCCAATGAGTTTTTTAAATGGCCTTTGCAAGAGACCTAAAAGTAATAAGCCTGTCATGATACTTACAGTAGGTCATGCTTCAGAAGATGCTACAGTACCTAAGGTTGCAAAAATCAAAAAAGATATTAAAGAAATTTTAACTGTTTTAGATTAGTAAAATCAAGTTGTTGCAACTGAAGTTCTTTCAGAGAGAGGCTTTTCATTTACAGGTAAATGAATGATTGCGGAAAAAGCTCCAACTCCAATACCAACCCACCATACTAGATTATAATTTCCAAACATATCGTAAAGTGAACCACCTAGCCAAATACCTACAAAAGATCCAATTTGGTGAGACAAGAAAACTATTCCATACAAAGTGCCCATGTACTGCATCCCGTAAATATATCCAATCACCCCAGATGTAAGTGGTACAGTTGCAAGCCACAGACCGCCCATAACAATAGAAAATAGTATCACTGTTTCAACTGTCATTGGTGTCATAATAAAGAAAATAGAGGCTAATGTTCTGCCTGTATAAATTAAAGAAAGTAAATATTTTTTTGTAAAGTTTTTACCAAGATAACCAGCAGTTATTGCGCCAATAATATTAAATAGACCAATTACTGCAATTGAAAAGGCTCCTAGAGAAGAGGTTGTATTGATGCCCAAAGATCTTATCAGACTGTTTGGCGGTATGGTAGCGCATGCTTCTGTTATAAAAGCAGGAAAATGCGCAGTTATGAAGCCAAGTTGAAAGCCACAAGAAAAAAACCCTAAGAAGAGCATCGAAAATGTAGGGTCCTTCGCAGCATTTACTAAAGCGTCTCCCAGTTTCTCTTTTGATCCAGTATCGATGTTTGTTTTACTTGGATTAATTGCTAATAGGCATAAAAGTGTTGCGAAAACAATTATAGCAAGAACCATCATAACAGTTGACCATGACATACTATTTAAAAGTGCGCTTGTAAAAGGAGGGCCAATAACCTGTCCCGCAGAGCCAGCTGCAGTTGTAATACCAAGAACCAATGATCTTCTTTCTGGTGAAGTTGACCTGCCAACGACTGCCAGTATTGGTCCAAACCCAGTGCCAGCAATGCCGCACCCAATTATTAAATTCAAGAATTGATGAGCTTCTGGAGTTACAGCATTACTGCTAATTAATAATCCAACTGTGTATAAAACTATGCCAAAAGAAATTGCCTTTCTGTCTCCAAACTTTTCTGCCAAAGCACCAAAAAAAGGTGTTGCTACGCCCCAAGCTAAGTTTTGGATTGCAATAGCCATAGAAAATTCTGCTCTAGGCCATAAGAATTCATCAGCTATTGGTATCTGAAATAATCCAAAAGATGATCGGATAGCAAAGCTTATCATTAAAATGATGCTTCCACCAATCAGTATTGGAGTAAAAACAGGACTTTTAGTTTCCATACAAAAATTCAAATCTGTAAGTTATTTGATTATCCAGTAATCGAATAAGTTTTATGAATAGTTAATACTATTTAGTAAGAAAATCAAAATTTATATTGTTATGTTGTAAATTTAATTTTTCTCTTTATTACTGTTGAATAAAATACAAAATTCAAATAATTAAATCATAAAAAAAAATTGGATTAAAATTATGACGTTAAGAGTAGGTATAAATGGCTTTGGTCGCATCGGCAGGAATGTTCTCAGGGCTATAATTGAATCTCAAAGAGAAGATATCAAGGTTGTTGCAATAAACAACAGATCATCAATTCAGGTTTGCGCTCATCTTTTGAAGTATGACTCAATTCATGGAAGATTTCCATTTGATGTGAGTTCAAATAAAAATATTATAACAGTAGACAATAATAATATTCATGTTTCAAATGAACTAACTATTGATGAAATTCGATGGGATAAAAATGATGTTGATCTAGTCATGGAGTGTACAGGAAAGTTTAACTCTGCAAAAGAATGCCAAAAACATATTTCTGCTGGTGCAAAAAAAGTTTTAATTTCTGCACCTGCAAAAGATGCAGACTTAACAGTAGTATATGGTGTCAATGAGCAAGATATTAATTCTAGTCACAGCATAATTTCAAATGCATCTTGTACAACAAACTGCCTAGCCCCTATAGCCAAAGTTTTAAATGATAATTTTGGAATTGAAGAAGGCTTTATGACAACAGTACATAGTTACACAGGTGATCAGCCAACGATTGATAGAGACCATAAAGATGTATACCGTGCGAGGGCAGCCGCAGTTAATATGATACCAACTTCTACAGGCGCAGCTCAAGCCGTTGGTCAGGTATTGCCTGAGCTAAATGGTAAATTAAGTGGAGTTGCAGTAAGAGTTCCAACTGCAAATGTATCAATGGTTGATTTAACTTTTTCATCTAAGACAAAAACTAATGCTGAAGATATAAATAATGTAGTACGCAATGCCACAAAAGATAAACAGTTGGGAAAAGTTTTAAGTTACACTGACGAGAAACTAGTTTCGTCTGACTTTTATCATAACCCTTATTCCTCTATATTCCATACAGATCAAACATTTGTTACAGGTAGTAATTTGGTTAGAGTTCTATCTTGGTATGATAATGAGTGGGGATTTTCTAATAGGATGTCTGATACTGCAGTAGAAATTGGTAAATATATTTAGAAATTATTCACCGATTAAAGAATTATAAAGATTCAAAAAATATTTGCTTGGTATAATTGTTACATATCTTGAGGAGTAATTTTCAGATGGATGTAACGAAAATTTTCTTTCTATAGTTTCATTTGATGTCCCAATTAAATCTAAAGGATGCAAAGTTAAATCTTTAAGCGAATACTTCAATCCTGTTGAACTGTGGAAAAATTGTTCTCCTAGTGGCCAAAGGGATAACCTTGTTCCTACTGGAATTTCACAGGACCATTTACCCTTAACCCAAACAACTGTGTCAATTTCACCAACCAGAATAATTACTCTTGCAGAATGCTTTCTATTTATCGCTGTAAGTGACGCTAGAGTATGGTCTAGTCTTAAATCAATAAAACCAAAACCAATAAAAATATTTGAATTTATTTTTGAAAGACATTTTTGTAGGTCGGTAGTATTTTGATCTGAAATCAAAATTTTTTTTTCATTTTTTACATATGACAATTTTTGACTGTCAATCGAGTCCATGTCTCCAATAACAGCCTCAAAATCCATTTCGTTACTTAATAAAAAATTAGCTCCACTATCAGCAGCATAAATTTTGTATTTCTTATAAATTTTTTTTAATAGGTGGGAATTTATTTTACTTCCGCCAACTAAAATAATTGGTTCATCATGCATAAATATTTTCATAATTATTTATACTTGTCATGAAAGAATATTTATAGTTAAATTTAAATAACTCTTGGGGTGCTTTTTAAGCTGAGAAAAAACCCATTGAACCTGAACTAGTTAGTGCTAGCGTAGGAAAGAGGAATTCAGAATTTATTCCAATAAATCCTTTCTAGTTGCTAACCAATATAATTGGAGCACCAAATGAAAAAAATATACTTCATTTTAACTGTTATAATTGCAATATTCTCTATCAATAAATTGTATGGGAATGAGAATACACTAGTTGTACATACCTACGAAAGTTTTATATCTGATTGGGGTCCTGGTCCACAAATAGAAGAAGAGTTTGAAAAAGTTTGTAACTGCGACTTGCAATTTATTGGAATAGATTCATCAATAGGTATACTAGGTCGTTTAAAACTGGAAGCTGATGAAACGAATGCTGATATAATATTAGGGCTAGACACTAATCTTTTAACAGCTGCTAAAAATACAAAACTTCTTGCAAAACACAATATTGATACATCAAAAATTGATTTGCCAATAAAATGGAATGATCAAATTTTTCTTCCCTTTGATTGGGGACATTTTGCTTTTATCTATAACTCAGATAAATTAAAATCACCTCCAACTAGTTTTGAGGAATTATCAGATGATAAAAATTCTTTGAGCTTGATAATTCAAGACCCAAGGACATCAACACCTGGTTTAGGTTTGCTTTTATGGGTTAAATCAATTTTTAAAGAAAACTCAGATAAAATATGGGAAAGACTTAGTCCAAAAATTGTAACTGTAACAAAAGGTTGGTCAGAAGCGTATGGATTGTTTCTAGAGGGTGAGGCTGACTTGGTATTATCTTACACTACGTCTCCTGCTTACCATATTATGGCTGAAGAAGAGAAAAAATATAAAGCGGCAATTTTTAATGAGGGTCATTATCTTCAGGTTGAAGTTGCGGCAATTACTACAAAAGGTGAAAAAAATAAACTTTCAAGAGACTTTATGAACTTCATTCTTAGTGAAAATTTTCAATCTGTAATTCCTACAACTAATTGGATGTTTCCTGTGACTGATATTAAAGTGCCAGAAACTTTTGAAAACATTCCAAAACCAGAAAAGGTTTTACTAATGGATTCTAGTGTCATCGAGAAAAATAGAAAAAAATGGATTAGCGAGTGGCGAAGAGCTTCAATGAAATAACCTTCAAATATAAAACAAATTTTATAGATAGAGTAAGTTTTTTTGTTTCTATATTTTTAATTTCAACTATTGGGCTATCAATTTTTTCCCTTTTGAATTCTGGTTTTAGAAGTGAGGATGCTTTTTTAACAAATGAGGATATTTTTGAAATTATAAAGTTTACTTTTGTTCAATCATTCTTTTCTGTTTTTTTATCTCTATTATTAGGATTTTTAGGTGCAAAAATTCTTTTTGATATAAAATCAGTATTATTTAAAAAAATTGTTATTTCTCTAACTTCTATAGCTTTTGTTCTTCCTACAGTTGTAGCTTGCATAGGATTAATAAAAGTATGGGGTGGGGATGGTATATTACATCTAATTAGACTTACACTTAATTTAAATAAAAACGAACTAACGCTTTACGGACTATTTGGTATTTTACTAGCGCATGTATTTTTTAATGCTCCATTGTTTTTGAGAGTCTTCTACAATTGTTTTCAAATAATTCCCGTAAATTATTTAAAAAATGCAAAGCAGTTTAATATTACTGGAATAAGATTTTTTAAGCTAATAGAATGGCCATTTATAAAAGAAACACTTCCTTTGCTATGTGGTGTTGTCTTTTTACAATGCTTTACTTCATTTTCACTAATTTTAATGTTAGGAGGCGGTCCATCTGCTACTACACTTGAAGTAGCCATTTACACAGCTGTGAGGTATGACTTTGATCTTAAGTCAGCTGCTGTTCTAGCTTCATTTCAACTATTTATTTGTTTAATAGTAATTTTATTTTTAGATCTTTTTAGCAGTAATAAAATTTCAAATTTACAAATTAAAACAAATCATTTGAATTATAATTTATACAAAAAAAACACTTTTAAAAATAATATTCAAAAATTTATAATACTTTTAGCTTATTTTTTAATAATTATACTACCTTTAATTGCATTGGTGGTTTCTGGTTTAAGTTTAAAAATTTTTGAAATATTGAAAAATCAAAATACCTATATTGTTTTTTTAAACAGTATTTTAATAGCTATAATTTCGTCCTTTATTACTGTTTCTATTTCTTGGTTTATATCCGAAACAAGGGCAAACATTGTTATGAAATACGACAATACATTTAAAGATATTTTAATAAAAAAGTTTATAAATCTGAGCATTATGCTTTACCTTGCAGTTCCTGCAATAGTTTTAGGTACTGGATTATTTATATTGTTAAAAGGTTTTGTGAGTTACAATTATTTTCCTATTTTGATATTGATTTTTTCAAATGTAATGCTTTGTTTGCCTTTTAGTGTAAATATAATTCAATCTCACTCCATTTATCTGAGAAGAAAGCACGATAAATTATGTTCTTCACTAGGTTTAAGAGGGTGGAATAGATTTATTATTATCGATTTCCCTGCTATGAAAAATGTTTTTGGGTTATCTCTCGGCCTATGTGCATGTTTGTCTCTGGGAGATTTGAGCGTTATTGCGTTATTCGGAAGTCAAAATTTTCAAACTATCCCGTGGCTAATTTTTCAATATATGTCGACATACAGAATTAATGAGGCAGCTTCTGTTTCGTGCTTACTAGTTATTACTTGTTATTTGTTTTTTATATTTTTTTCAAAAATGCTAGGTAGCAAACATGTTAATAATTGAAAATCTTGAATTCAGTTGGCCAACAAAAGAAAAATTTCAATTTAATTTTTCCGTAAAAGAGGGTGAAATAGTAACTTTAGAAGGTCCAAGTGGCATTGGCAAAACAACACTTGTCAATTTGATTGCTGGATTTTTGCAACCTGAAAAAGGAGAAATCTATTGGCATAAAGAAAGAATTGACTTTCTTGATCCTGTTGAAAGACCAGTTTCAACAATATTTCAAACTGATAATCTTTTTGAGCACTTATCATGCTTTCAAAATGTATCTTTAGCTTCTTCATCTGATGGGAAAATTTCTAATAGCAGAGTTGAACAAATCAATAATTATTTTCTTGAAATGGGCATACGTAATTTACAAAGTAGGTTCCCAGGTGAAATATCCGGTGGCCAGCAGGCAAGAGTTTCAATTGTAAGGGCTCTTTTGGCAAACAAACCTATCCTCTTGCTAGATGAGCCTGTAAGCTCTTTAGATGAAAGAACACGTTTTGAAACACTTGAAGTTATAAAAAAAACTGCCTTAAAATATAACCTAACATTAATAATTGTTAGCCATCAAAAAGAAGACAGAAAATTTTTGAATGCCAGACAAATTAGACTTTATTAATACCAAAATTTTATATTATAGTTTTTATTGCTATAATTAAATAATTTTAAGATTATAAATTCTTTATGTTCAAAAGAGCAATGAATGAAAAATGAAAAGCTAGATATATTTGATTTACTGAAAGATGTTTTGTCTGCTGTAATGGTGTTATCAAAAATACCAGTGCCTTGGGAAAAAATAAGTGATGATCCCCCCGAATTTAATCGTTCATTTTGGGCGTTCCCAATAGCTGGCTGTATTTTAGGACTGATATCTGGAATAGTTTTTTTGTTTTTTTATTTATTAAGTCTACCAATAATTGTTTCAGTTTCTTTAGCTGTTTTTGCTGGTATTTTTATTACAGGTGGACTTCATGAAGAAGGACTTGCAAATACATTTCGAGCTTTTTTTGAAGGAAAAGATAAAGACGAAATAATTGAATTGATGAAAAGCTCAAATATAGGAACATACAGTTCTTTGTCTTTAATTATTCTAATCACAATTAAAATTACAGCTTTAACATCATTGGGCATTGAAAACTTCTGGTATGTTTTTGCAGCTTTAATTGTATCTGGAACGATTGGCAGGTCGATGATTGTTTTTCTAAGATCAATTTCAAACTCTATCTTGAGAGCAGATGAAGATGATGGGGCTAATGAAACAGAAGGTAATATACTATGGTCATCTCTTGGGCTGTCATTCTTGATTGCAATAATTTTTTCTCCCTTTTGGGTCGCTATCTCAGGATATACTTTATGTGTAATTCAAACTTATTGTTTTATGGCCTATTGCAATAAAAAAATTGGTGGTGTATCAGGAAATATCTTGGGTGCTAATGAACAGATATCAGAAATTATGTTTTTATTAGTTTTCAGTGCTGTTTATGGTGCATTATAGATTAAAAAGGTTAAAAATATTAATATTATTTAATATTTAATTATCATTATGAGTACAAATATTGAAAATATTCTAATTGTTGGTTCAGGATCTGCTGGGCTAACTGCAGCAATTTATGCAGCGAGAGCAGGATTTAGCCCTTTGGTTTTAACAGGCATTCAACCTGGCGGCCAATTAACTATAACTACTGATGTAGAAAATTACCCTGGTTTTCAAGATGTTGTTCAAGGCCCGTGGTTAATGGAGCAAATGCAGAAACAAGCAGAAAACGTAGGCGCTAGAATTGAATATGATCTAATCGTTGATCTTGATAAAGACGTGTGGCCCTTCAAAGTAAAAACAGATTCAGGAAAAGAAATACGAGCTGAAACAATAATCATTGCAACTGGCGCACAAGCAAGATGGTTAGGAATTGAAAGTGAAGAAAAATATAATGGAAAAGGTGTTTCAGCATGCGCAACTTGTGATGGGTTTTTTTTCAAAAACAAAAATGTTGCAGTAATCGGTGGAGGGAATACTGCTGTAGAGGAAGCTTTGTATTTATCAAACTTATGTCAAAATGTTACCTTGATACACAGAAGAGATGAGTTAAGAGCTGAAAAAATTCTTCAGAATAGACTGTTTGATAAAAAAAATATTAATATTTTATGGAATAACAAAGTTGATGAAATTTTAGGTGATGATTTTGGTGTTAATTCTCTTAAACTAATTTCAACTAAAGATGGATCAGAAACAATAATAAAGATTGATGGGATATTTATAGCTATTGGGCATGATCCATCAACATTAGTTTTCAAAAACAAAATAGATTTAGATCAAGACAATTACATTATTACAAAGTCAGGTGAGACTGCTACTTCAGTTCCAGGCATATTCGCTGCAGGTGATTGTGTAGATAAAATTTACAGACAAGCTGTGACCGCGGCTGGTATGGGCTGTATGGCGGCGTTGGATGCCGAAAAATGGTTAGCTAATCATAAATAATTAAATGAAAATTAGTTTATCGACTTTACTACTGTTGATGGTAGCTTTTATATGGGGTACTGCTTTTGTCGCTCAAACTACAGGCATGAAGTCTATGGGCCCGGTAACATTTACAGGATTTAGACTGCTATTGGGCGGGCTTGTTTTATTACCATTTACATATTTTTATTTTAATAATAAAAGTCTAAATTTTAGAAAAATAAGAATATTATTTTTAATGAGTTTTGCACTTTTAATAGGTGCATTGTTTCAACAAATAGCATTGATTTATACAAATGTCGCCAATGTAGCATTTTTAACTGCACTTTATGTTCCTATCGTACCATTTATTTATTTTGTAATTTTAAAGAAGCCAGTATCAAAGTATATAATTTTTGCCTCTGTTTTATGTATAACTGGTGTATGGTTTCTATCAAAAAATGAATTAGAGTTTGGTAGTTACGGGGATTTGCTTTCAATAATTGGAGCCTTTTTTTGGTCTTTCCATATAATTTTAATATTTAAAGCATCTGAATTAAATATAGATCCTGTAATTACAGCTGCTTTTCATATTTTTTTTGCTGGACTGATAGGTGTGATGCTTGCTTTTTTAATAGAAAATCCTAATTTTATAGATGTAAAGAATGGTGCTTTCGAATTAATCTATACTGGTATATTATCCATTGGTTTAGGTTTTACTTTGCAAACAATTGCGCAAAAGCATTTACCGCCAACAAATGTTGCTATTCTTTTATCAATGGAAAGTGTATTTGCTTCAATTGCGGCATTTATTATACTTGGGCAAATACTTAAAACAAATTTATTGATTGGATGTACATTGATACTTTTAGGTGTAATTATTTCAGAGTATTTTAATAATAATAAAGTTTAATGAGGCTCACATATGTTTAACTTTTTTGAAGAATCTACTTTAATTAATTCTACTGATGCTCTCAAAGGGAGGCAAGAACCAATATCTTTAAATCAGAAACATTATATAAGTGGACGATCCTTGAATGGTCCTTGGGAGGATTATGATTTTTGTATTCTTGGTATGGGTTGCTTTTGGGGCGCTGAAAGAATTTTTTGGAATTTAAAAGGTGTATACGTAACATCAGTAGGGTATGCTGGTGGATTTACTCCTAATCCAACTTATGAGGAAGTTTGTTCTGGCAAAACGGGTCACGCAGAAGTCGTACAAGTTGTTTTTGATAAGCAAGATTGTAATTACAGAGATTTACTTAAGTTGTTTTTTGAGTCTCATAACCCAACACAAGGAATGAGACAGGGCAACGATAGAGGCACTCAATATAGATCAATAATTCTTTATAAAAATGAGCAGCAAAAGGTTGAAGCAAATCAAATTAAAGATAATTACAACCAAAGTTTAACTAAAAATGGCTTTAATTGTATAACTACAGAGATAAATGAGTATAAAGATTATTTTTTAGCTGAAGAATATCATCAGCAGTATCTTGCAAAAAATCCAAATGGATACTGTGGCCTTCAAGGCACTGGTATTGAATGTCAAAAATAAATTTTACCTTGACCAATTATCTATAAGAAACTATTATTTCGAAAAAGAGATTGAATTATGAAAGTCGCAAATTCTTTAAAAACACTTAAATCTCGAGAGAGAAATTGCCAGCTCGTTAGAAGACGTGGTCGTGTTTACGTCATCAATAAAAGAAACCCTCGTTTTAAAGCAAGACAAGGTTAATAAATTATATTATTTTTCTTTCAAAACTCGTTGAAATTCATTAAATAAAATTTACTCCTATGAAATTCGACCTTATACTTCATGATGGCAAAATTATGAATGGGGTTGATGAGTTTCCTCATAATTTTGATATCGGAATTAAAAATGACAAAATAATTTCGGTTGGAGATTTGAAAAATGAATCTTCCACAAAAAAAATTAATTGTAAAAATCTGATTGTTTTACCAGGTGTTATTGATACTCAAGTTCATTTTAGAGAGCCTGGGTTAACACACAAAGAAGATATAGAATGCGCAAGCAAGGCAGCTGTCATGGGTGGGGTAACTGCATTTTGCGAAATGCCAAATACCAATCCTCTAACAACGTCAAAAAAAGAGCTTAATTGGAAGCTTTTAAAAGCAAAAAATGTGTCATGGTGTGACTACTCTTTTTTTATTGGAGCTACCCCAAATAATATTTTGAAATTGAGTGAATATGAAAAATTACCAGGATGTGTAGGAATCAAAATTTTTATGGGTTCAAGCACAGGTGAATTATTAGTACAAGATACAAATAACCTTTTTGAAATCTTAAGCAATGGTCAAAAAAGAATTGCAGTTCATGCCGAAGATGAAGTCAGGCTAAAGGAAAGATATAATCTTTTCAAGAATTCAAATGAGCCTGTTGATCATCCAAAGATAAGAGACCCTAAGTCTGCACTCCTAGCAACTAAATGCATTATGGAAATAGCCAACAAAGTCAAAAGGCCACTCCACCTACTACATATTTCTACAGCTTCAGAGATGAAACTTCTCAAAAGTAAAAGTCAATTAATTACAGTAGAAGTCACACCACAGCATTTGACTTTATCAAGTCCATATTGCTATAAAGAAAATGGTACTTTAGTTCAAATGAACCCGCCAATTAGATCAAAATATCATCAAAAAGAATTATGGAATGGCATTTATAACGGCACAGTAGATGTTATAGGTTCAGATCATGCGCCTCATACGCTTGAGGAAAAAAATAGCGATTATCCAAATAGTCCAAGTGGTATGCCTGGTATACAAACTATGCTCCCATTAATGTTAAACGAAGTATCAAAGAAAAAACTAAAGTTAAGTAAACTGGTTGATTTGCTTTGCAGAAGACCAGCAGAAATTTATAAAATGAAAAGTAGAGGCTTAATTCAGGAAGGATACAAAGCTTCACTGACTGTTGTAGATTTAAATCTTACTCAATCATTAGATCCAAAAGATATTATGAGCCTTTGCGGATGGTCTCCCTTTACAGGGAAAAAATTAACAGGA
Source organism: uncultured SAR116 cluster alpha proteobacterium (assembly GCA_902612965.1). GTDB lineage: Bacteria > Pseudomonadota > Alphaproteobacteria > Puniceispirillales. The sequence goes on from CACMFN010000003.1 coordinate 61,368, forward strand.
TGGCCAGTGGTTACTATTATAAATGGTGATGTTGCAATGTATAAAAACAAGTTAGTTAAAAGGCCAAATGTCTATCCAGTTGAATTCGATGAATATTAAGTATTTTATATATTATAAAAATCATTTCCCTTATCATCAATGATTATAAAAGCTGGAAATTTTTCTACTTCAATTTCCCATACTGCTTCCATGCCTAACTCAGGAAATTCTAAAACTTTTATTTTTTTAATAGAATCTAAAGCAAGTTTTGCTGCAGCTCCACCAATGCTTCCAAGATAAAAACCTCCATATTTTTTACACGACTCTCTAACCTGTTTCGATCTGTTCCCTTTAGCAAGCATTACCATTGACCCGCCCTCTCTTTGAAATTGCTCAACGTAATTATCCATCCGTCCAGCAGTTGTAGGGCCAAAGGATCCAGAAGCATATCCTTCTGGAGTTTTTGCGGGGCCTGCATAGTATACTGCATTTTCTTTAAAATAATCAGGTAACCCACCTCCTGAATTTAATCGTTCCAGAAGTTTGGCATGAGCAGTGTCTCTGGCAACAATTAATTTACCTGAAAGAGAGACTTTTGTTTTAACTGGATGTTTAGACAGGGAATTCAGGATCTCTTTCATTGGTTTGTTAAGGTTTATACTTATATTATTTTTCAGATTTGAAGTTTTTACATTAGGTAAAAATTTTGCTGGGTTCTTTTCTAATCTTTCAATAAAAGCGCCATCCTTATTGATTTTACCTAAAATTTGCCTGTCAGCTGAGCATGAAACTCCAACACTTATAGGGCAAGAAGCCCCATGACGAGGTAGGCGAATAACTCTTACATCATGGCAGAAGTACTTGCCACCGAATTGAGCACCAATTCCCATTTTTTGAGTCATTTCTAACACTAATTTTTCCCATTCAATGTCTCTCCAGGCACGACCTGTTTTATCACCCTTTTTTGGTAATTTATCTAGATATCTTATTGAAGCTAACTTTAGAGTTTTCATATTAAATTCAGCTGACATGCCTCCAATAACAATAGCTAAATGATATGGTGGGCATGCTGATGTTCCAATATTAATAATTGCCTCATATAGAAAAGATCTTAAAGATTCTGGATTAAGAACAGACTTCGTTTTTTGGTATAGAAAGGATTTATTTGCAGATCCACCACCTTTTTGAATAAAGGCAAACTTGTATTCATTTCCAGTGGCGGAATAAATTTCAATTTGTGCTGGAAGATTATTATTTGTGTTAACTTCATCGAACATACTCAAAGGCGCAACTTGGCTATACCTTAAATTTTTTGTTTGATAGGTGTCGTAAATGCCTTGAGAAATTAATTTTGAGTCATCCACACCAGTAAAAATATTTTCTCCTTTGTAACCTAAAACAATTGCTGTACCTGTATCTTGGCACATTGGCAAAACTCCAGCAGAAGATATATTTGCATTTTTGATCATCTCTAAAGCAACAAATTTGTCATTTTCAGAGGCTTCATTATCATTTAAAATCAAACTAAGTTGTTTCAGATGAGATGACCTTAATAAATGTGAAACATCAGCAAATGCTCTTTCGGTTAATTGACTAATGACTTGAGGTTCAATAAAAAGTAATTTTTTATCATCAAAGTTTTTTTCCGAAACGCCTTCTCTTGATACTAAGTCATATTTAGTGTCATCTTTTCCAAATTGAAAAAGTGAATTATAAACAAACTTGGGCATATTTATTTTTTCTTTTTAAATTTATCAAAAGAAATAACTTCACCAGTGCTTTCGCTCTCAGTCTTAGTTTTATTTCTAGTCTGATCTTCAGTAGTTTCTGATAAATTTGATTTATCCTTTGTTGTTTCATCTTTTGAAGCTTTTTCATTTGCAGGAGCAATCTCATTGGAAGCAAATTGCAAAGCAAAATCTATTGAAGGATCAGTGAACTGGGTTATTGCATTGTATCCAATTGAAAGTTTTTCCTGTTTTCCATTAAAAGATAAAGTGACAGAAAAACTATCATCCTCAACTTTAAGATCCCAGAATTGGTGCTGTAATACAATTGTCATTGTATTAGGATGATTTTCATGGAAAGTTTTTGGTATATCAACATTTTTGTGGTTAGTAATGAAAGTTATAAAGAAATGATGATCGCCAATATTTTCTTTGCTTTCTAGTGATTTAAGAACTGTTTTAACCACTCCTCTAAGTGCATTGTCTACCAGGGTATCATAATCTATAAGTTTAATATTATCTTTTGACACGGATTATAAAAACTCCATTTAATTTATTTTAAAAACTAATGCTTCTATTAAATCAATATTTTTTGACATAATAGAAGAATGCTTCTGTTGCCAGGTGCATTCCAAACCCCGCCAAATTGAGCTCAATCAATTTGGACTTTAAAAGTGGTCAAGTAACTGCTTAGGCAGCAACTGCGACCGGAGCATAGTTGTCATTTGCAACTATTAATTTAGCCCGATAACGGTGGTACAATGCCGAGAGAAAGTTAAGTCTTTATTACACACGTCGATCCTATTTCGCCCCCATAAAGTTTGGTGGAGGCGCCGGGTACCGCCCCCGGGTCCGTAATGCCTATTTCACAAAACGTTTATCGCTATAGTTGTAAAACAACACCTTTAATATAGTTCACTTTATTGGTATACTGCAATAATAAACAGATTAATAAATTTTATAATTTTATATATGGAGCAATTTTTTTGAAACAATATATAAGCCTTCTCGAAAATGTAATTAGAAATGGTATTCAAAAAGAAGACAGAACAGGAACAGGAACAAGATCAATTTTTGGATGGCAAATGAGATTTGATCTGTCTAAAGGGTTCCCATTATTAACTACCAAAAAACTTCATTTTAAGTCAATTGCATATGAACTTCTGTGGTTCATTAGAGGAGATACAAATATAGAATATTTAAATAAAAATGGTGTGAGCATTTGGGATGAATGGGCAGATGAAAATGGGGACTTAGGCCCAGTATATGGAAGTCAGTGGCGTTCATGGCCCACGAGAGATGGTGGTTCGATTGACCAGTTGCTAAATGTAGTTAAAGATATAAAGAATAATCCTAATTCAAGGAGAATGATTGTTTCTGCATGGAACCCTGAATATGTTGAGGAAATGGCTTTACCCCCTTGCCATTGTCTTTTCCAATTTTATGTAGCTGATAACAAACTATCTTGCCAACTCTACCAGAGAAGTGCTGATATTTTTCTTGGGGTCCCCTTCAATATTGCATCATATTCCTTGTTAACGGAGATGATAGCGAAATCATGTGGTTTGGAAGCAAGTGAATTCATCATTACACTTGGGGACGCTCATTTGTATGACAATCATAAAGAACAAGCAAATTTACAAATTAAAAGAGAATTAAAAAATCTACCTATTTTGAAAATTAATAAAAAAGACAACATTGAAAATTACATTTATGATGATTTTGAGATAATAAATTATAATCCACATCCGCATATTTCTGGAAAAGTTGCAGTTTAATAATGTCAAAAATTACAATTAGTGCAATAGTTGCGTCTGCAAAAAATAGAGTTATTGGAGATGGTGAACAACTTTTTTGGAAGATATCAGAAGATTTTAGAAGACTAAAAGAAATTACTATGGGCTGTCCTTTGATAATGGGACGAAAAACATGGGATAGTATAGGAAAGCCGCTTCCTGGAAGAGCAAGTATAGTTCTAACACGAAACCCAAAATGGCAAGAAAATGGAGCAATTAAAGCTTCTTCAATTGAAGAGGGCATTATTATTGGAACAAATTGGCTTAAAAACAATGGTAGTTTAAAGAAGGAAATATTTATTTTTGGTGGAATGGATATTTATAATTTAGGCTTAGTTTATTGTGACTATATATATTTGACGGAAGTAGATATGTACCCAGACAGCAAATACGTATTTCCAAAAATTGATCCAATAAAATGGAAAGTAACTTTTGAATCAAAAATAAAGAAAAGTAGTGAAGGGATAAAATTTAAATTTTTAACTTATAAAAAAATCACTCAAAAATAATTTTCGGAGATGATTTTTTCTGGGTATTAACTCTAGACAAAACCTTTTCAGCAATTTTTTGGTATTGAATTGATTGCTCACAACTTTTATTAATTTCTGTTATTGGTTTTCCTTCATCGCTTGTTTTTCTTATTTCTGTATCTAACGGAATACTTCCCAAGAAATCAATCCCTAGTTTTTCAGCTTCTTTCATAGCTCCACCATGCCCAAAGATATCGGTTTGCTCATTACATGAAGGGCATATAAAGTAACTCATATTTTCAATGATTCCTAAAACTGGCACATCAACTTTTCGAAACATATTTAAGCCCTTGCGAGCATCTATTAAAGCTAAGTCTTGGGGCGTAGAAACAATTACTGAACCGTTCAAGTTAGCTTTTTGACTTAAAGACAATTGAATGTCACCTGTACCTGGAGGAAGGTCTATGATTAGATAGTCTAAATCTTTCCAGGCAACTTGAGTAAGTAATTGAGTGAGTGCACTTATAACCATTGGACCACGCCATATAGTAGGGCTTTCTTCAGCAACCAAAAAACCTATAGACATAACTTGCAGACCAAAAGCCATTATGGGTATTAATTGTTTTCCATCACTTTGAGGTTTATCGTAATTTCCTATTAATTTTGGAAGAGAAGGACCGTATATGTCTGCATCTAATATGCCAACTTTATAACCTAAATTTTTAATACTTATTGCAAGATTAATTGATGTAGTAGATTTACCAACCCCCCCTTTTCCACTTGCAACGGCAATAATTTTATCTATTCCTTTAATTTTCTTTTCATCTGAATTATTTTTAACTTCAAGATTTTTGTGAGACGTGGGTATAGCCGTTACTGAATTAATACTATCTAAATAAGAAACCTTTAATTCTGCAGCTTTAGTAATTATTTTTGAATGATTTTTATAATCTTCATTTAATTCTAATAAAAATTGTACATTGCCATCTTTAATATTAATACCAGATATCATTTCAGAAGTTATCTTGAAATCTGGTAACTCTTTTATGGAGAGCTGCTTTAAGCTCTCTATAATTTTTTCATTTAAATCTACACTCATAAAATTAAATCTTTGTACTCTTGAAATTTCTAATTAAATCCATATTTACTAAATAATTAATATTAATTGTATACATAACAAATATAATTACCAATATTTTTACACATAGGAATACAAATGACTTTTAACGATAAATCTGGTGGACCTTGGGGAAGTGGCTCTGGTTCAAAAAATGGTGGATCAGGAAACAATAATAATCCTTGGGGCGGCGGTTCAAATCAAAACAATAACCCTGACTTTGATGAAATAATGAATAGCTTAAGGAAAAGATTTGGAAAGTTTTATCCATCTGGGCCTAGTGGAAATAGATTTATACTTCTCATTGTATTTATTATTTTTGTTATATGGTTACTCTCTGGATTTTACAGTGTTGGCACACAAGAACAAGGTATTGTTCTAAGATTTGGTGATTATTCTAGAACAACACAACCCGGACTTCATTATCATTTGCCAAGTCCTATTGAAAGAGTTCTTTTGCCCCGAGTTACTAGTGTAAACAGAATAGATATTGGTTTTAGGGCTTTGGATGGTAATTCAAATGCTAGAAGAGATGTCTCTAGTGAATCAAAAATGATTACCGGGGATGAAAATATTGTTGACATAGATTTTAGAGTGATGTGGAAAATCTCTATGGCAGAAAATTTTCTTTTTAATCTTCAGGATCCAGAAGAAACAGTGAAAGTTGCTGCTGAATCTGTAATGAGGGGTATTATTGGTCAGATAAAGATAGAAAGTGCATTAACTGATGCTAAAGAATTAATTCAATCTCAAGCTAGGTCTAAATTACAAGAACTTGTAGATGAATATGGAGCTGGTATTGAAATAAGGGATGTTCAATTGCTTAGTGTTAATCCTCCAAGTGAGGAGGTTATTGATGCCTTTAACGATGTCCAAAGGGCAAGGCAAGAAAGAGATAAGCTTATCAATGAAGCTGAGGCATTCTTTAATGATGTTGTCCCAAGAGCTAGGGGTGAATCAGCGCAACTAGTTGCGCAAGCTGAAGCTTATTCTGAAGAGATTGTTAATAGAGCTAAAGGTGATGCATCAAGATTTAATGATATTTACAAAAGCTATTTATCATCAAAGGATGTTACCGTTAAAAGAATTTACTTAGAAACATTTGAGGAAATATTGGGAAACGTAAACAAAGTTATTATTGATACTGAAGTAAGTCAATCAGGTGTTTTACCTTTTCTTCCTCTTCCAGAACTAAATAATAAAAACCGCAGTATAAGCAGTGGAGGCAATTAATGAGTAGACTAAATATAATTCTGTTAATAATAATTGCAGCAATTGCTGCTACTGCGTCTAGTGCTTTGTTTATAGTTAATGAAACGCAACAAGCTTTGGTTATTCAGTTCGGTGAGCCTAAAAGAACAGTTGATCAACCTGGACTTAAATTTAAATTACCATTTATCCAAGATGTTATCTTTTTTGAAAAAAGAGTTTTAAGTTTTATTCCAGATGAAGGTGAAGAAGCAATTCTAAAAGATCAAAAAAGATTAAAAGTTGATACTTACGCTAGGTTTAAAATAGTTGATCCACTTAGATTTTATCAATCTGTTAGAAATGAAATTGAAGCTAGAAAACAGTTAGACACCATAGTTGATTCAGCCTTGCGAGAGGAATTGGGTTTAAGGGGTTTAAAGGAAATTCTTTCTGAACAAAGAAATTCAATTACTAAAAATATTAGAGATCAAGTAAATATTAAAGCAAGAACTTTGGGGATGGAAATTATTGATGTCCAAATTCGTAGAGCAGATTACCCTGAAGTAACCAGTCAAGCTATTTTTGCCAGAATGATTTCTGAAAGAGAGAGAATTGCTCGTGAATTTAGGGCAACAGGGGAAGAAGAGGCTCAAAAAATTAGAGCTTCTGCTGAGAAACAAAGAGTTGTAACCGTAGCAGACGGTGCAAGACAGTCTCAGGAGATTAGAGGTGCTGGTGATGCAGAAGCTATACGTATTTATGCAGAATCTTTTGGTCAAGATCCAGAATTTTTCAGTTTTTACAGGTCTATGGAGGCCTATAAGAAATCTTTTAACCAAGATGATACTATGGTAATTAATCCTACTGGTGATTTCTTTAAATTTTTTGAGTTGCCTTCAAATTAATTGCCCTAAAATTGTCAAAAAAGTAACACTGTTCTGTCTTAAATATTTATTTAATTTTATTATTTAGAGGTAATTTGTAATATGGAATATGGTATCCTAAAAAATAATTCATATAATAAAAACTTTATTCTTTTAAAAACAACAATTTTTGTTTTTATTTTTAGTTTGTGTTTTGATAGTTTCGCTAAAGCACCACCTGAAAGTTTTGCAGACCTATCAGATAAAGTATCTCCTGCAGTTGTGAATATTGCTACAAGCGTTGCTGTTAAAGACTCACCTCCCAGAGAAATACCAAATTTTCCTCCTGGTTCACCATTTGAAGAATTCTTTAAAGATTTTAATGAGAGAGGTCCATCTAGAAGACCGTCAACTGCATTAGGTTCGGGTTTTATAATCAGTGATGATGGACTTATAGTAACAAATAATCATGTAATTGAAGGTGCTGAAGAAATATCCGTATTCTTGCCTGATGATAGAGAATTTATTGCCGAGATAATTGGCAGAGATACTAAGACCGATTTAGCTGTTTTAAAAGTTGATACAAAAGGTGAAAAACTACCTTTTGTTGATTTTGGTGACTCAGATATTCTAAGAGTTGGTGATTGGGTCCTTGCCGTAGGAAATCCTTTTGGTTTAGGAGGAACAGTTACAGCAGGAATAGTATCTGCAAGAGGTAGAGAAATAGGTCAAGGACAGTATGATGATTTTATACAAACTGACGCATCAATTAATAGAGGAAATTCAGGGGGCCCTCTTTTTAATATGTCAGGTAAAGTTATTGGCGTAAATACAGCGATTTTTTCTCAATCTGGGGGTTCAGTAGGAATTGGGTTTGCTATCTCATCAAACCTGGCTAACTCAGTAGTTAAGCAGTTAGTAGAATTTGGAAGAACTCGACGTGGCTGGCTTGGAGTATACATACAGGATGTAACCGAAGAAATAGCAGCTTCCCTTGATTTTAATGAAACTAGAGGTGCATTAGTCAGTTCAGTTAGGCCTGATAGTCCAGCTGAGGCTGCAAAAATAAAAGCTGGTGATATTGTTTTATCTTTTGATGGTAAAAGAATTGAAAAGATGAAAGAGTTACCAAGAATAGTTGCTGAAACTGAAGTGGGATCAAAGGTTAACGTTGAGGTTTGGAGAGAGGGAAAGATTAAACAGTTAACAGTTGTTCTTGGAGAACTTGAAGTAGCTGAGAACTCAATGTCAGCAACTGAACAAGAACCACAAAGCACTGTTGAAAAAATTAGTAGTTTAGGTATAACTGTCGCTCCAATGAGTACCGAAGTTGCTACTGAATTCAAAATCGATAAAAATATAGGTAATGTTGTAATTATTGATGTTGAGGAGAACGGCCCAGCGTTTATAAAAGACATTCGCCCGGGTACTATTATAAAAAGAGCTGACAGGCAAGATGTTGAAAGTGTAAACGATGTCTTAGACGCATTAGAATCTGTCAATAAAAGAGGATCAAAAGCTCTTTTACTACTATTAAGTGATGGTAAAAGAGAAAGATTTGTTGCTATTAATATAAAAGATAAAGATTAATTAATTATTTCATCTTTTGTAAATCCTTGCAAAAATAATAAAGCAGTCAAATCTGAGTGCTTTACTATGATTTTGGCTTGTTTGTTTAAAATTTCTTTACCTCTGTAACTAGCGCCCAAAGATGCATTTTTAATAACTTTAATATCATTTGCGCCATCTCCAATTGCACAGGTTTCATTTTTTGATACGTTGTATTTTTTTGAAAGATATTTTAGAAATTCTAATTTTGAGTTTTCGTTAAAGATAGGCTTTAATAATTTTCCAGTTATTATATCATTTTTAATTTCTAATGTATTAGCTTGAAGGTATTGAAAACCCAAGTCTGTTTTTACTTTGTTTGCTATATAGTGAAATCCACCTGTGCATAATGCACATATACTTTTATTTTTATTCATCGTAGAGATTAACTCTTTAGCGCCTAAGCTATAATTAATGTTGTTTTTTATTATATCTAAGTATTTTATGTTAACCCCATTTAAAATCTCTACTCTTTTTGTAACTGAATTAATAAAGTCAATTTTACCATTCATAGCATCATCAGTTATTTTCTTTATTTCTTTTCCTTTTCCAACTAATTTAGCAAAGTCATCCAATGTCTCTGAAGTTATTATTGTACTGTCCATATCGGCAATAAGTAATTTCTTTTTTCTTGGCTCATTTCTCTTTAAGGTAATTATATTAAAATCAATCTTTATATTTTTAAATGTTGAAATTAAGTCTATATATTGATTTGAACCAAAATTTACATTCAACGGAAATTCTGCTGCTACTTTATTCCAAAGCACATTTTCTTTACTTTCAGTGTAATAAGAAATTTTTTTTAATATACTTTCGTTTAATAAATTTTTATCAATTGAAGATGAAACAATTAGAAATCTTTTCATGATTATATGAATATGATGTCAAAAAATATACCAACTATAATCATTACTGGCCCCACAGCAAGCGGTAAAACCAAATTATCTTTAGAGTTGGCAAAAAATAATAATGGTGAAATTATAAATGCTGACATTATGCAAATGTATGAAGGGTTTAACATTTTAAAAGCAATGCCATCTACAGAAGAAAAATTTGAAATTAAGCATTATTTATTTGGTGTCATAAAAAAAGAGACAAAATTTACGGTTGCAGATTGGATTAAACTTGCTAAAGACAAAATATCTGAAATTCATGAAAAAGGAAAAGTTCCTATTTTAGTTGGTGGTTCGGGCATGTACTTAAATGCAGCTATAAATGGTTTGTCTGAAATTCCTGATATTAAGAAAGTTTATCGTCATAAGGCCGAACATTCATATAAGATTAAAGGATTTGATTTTATATTAAAAAAACTAATAAAAATCGATAAAGATTTTAAAATTGAAAAAAATGATAGACAAAGGTTAATTAGAGCATATGAAGTTTTCTTGCAAACAGGAAGATCAATTAAATGGTGGCAAAATAATTCTGTCAATGAGCCAATTATTAAGAATTGTTTAAAAATATTAATTTCACCTCCTAGAGATGCACTGTATTCTTTCATAGATAAAAGGGTAGATTTGATGGTTGAAAAGGGACTAATAAATGAGGCAAAAAATGAAATGTTAAATATTGTTTCTTTTGATAATCCATCCATGAAGGCAATTGGAATTAAATATTTAAATCAATACTTGAATAAAGAAATTAGTCTTAATGATACTCTAAACTTAATTAAAAAAGATAGTCGGAGATATGCTAAAAGACAAAGCACTTGGTTTAGAAATTCATTTTCTTACGATATAATTTATAATAAAATATATACAGGGGATATTAAATTTACTAATAAGGCTGTTAAGGCACTTAATTTGCTATATACTTAAAGATAAAAATATATAAAATATCAACAAAAAGAGTAAGATATGGAAGGTAATACAGAAACTAACTTAACCATGAGTGGGGCAGACGCAATACTTAGGGTTTTAGAAGAACAAGGTGTTGAAGTCATTTTTGGTTATCCAGGTGGAGCCATTTTGCCAATTTATGATTCATTGTTTAAATCTAACAGTATAAAGCATATACTTGTTAGACATGAACAAGCTGCTGTGCATGCAGCTGAAGGTTATGCGAGATCAACCGGAAAAGTTGGAGTTGTATTAGTTACGTCTGGCCCAGGTGCCACCAATGCAGTCACAGGTTTAACTGACGCTTTAATGGACTCTGTTCCAATAGTTTGTTTGTCAGGGCAAGTCCCAACTCATTTAATAGGAAATGATGCCTTCCAAGAAGCTGATACAACTGGGATAACTAGACCATGCACTAAGCATAACTATCTGGTTAAGGAAAGTGAAAAATTATGTTCAACACTACATGAAGCCTTCCATGTGGCACGCTCTGGAAGGCCTGGACCTGTGGTAGTTGATTTGCCAAAAGATATTCAATTATCAGAGTGCGAATATATTAATAGACAGGACAGACATGGAAGAAGGTATAAGCCAATTATGAATCCTGAGAAAAATAAGATTATTGAGGTAGCTAAACTTCTTATAAATGCTAAGAAACCAATAATTTATGGGGGTGGTGGAATTATTAATTCAGGACCAGAAGCCTCAAATTTATTAAGAGAATTAGTTGAATTAGTTGAAATTCCTACTACTCTTACATTAATGGGTCTTGGTGCTTTACCTCATGATAACAAGTTTTTTTTAGGAATGCTTGGAATGCATGGCACTTATGAAGCAAATCTTTCTATGTATAATTGTGATGTTATGCTCAATATTGGTGCCAGGTTTGATGACAGGATTACAGGAAATCTTAAAGAATTTTCACCTAACTCAAAAAAAATTCATATTGATATAGATCCATCTTCTATTAATAAGTCAGTTCCTGTTGATATTCCTATAATTTCAGATGCTGGTAGTGCATTAAAAGAATTAATATATGAATTAAAAAAATTAAAATTTAAAAACTCTGAAAATAGAATAGGAGTTTGGCTAAGGCAGATAAATGAATGGAGATCTAGAAAATGCCTAGATTTCAATCAAACAGGAAAGATTATAAAGCCACAATACGCAATTAAAAGACTTTTTGAAAAAACCAAAAACATTGAAACATATATAACAACAGAAGTTGGTCAGCATCAGATGTGGGCTGCCCAATATTATGGTTTTTCAAAGCCTAACAGATGGATGACGTCTGGTGGATTAGGAACTATGGGTTATGGATTACCTTCCGCTATGGGTGTTCAAATTGCACACCCAGAAAAACTTGTCATTGATATTTCAGGTGAGGCTTCTTTTCTGATGAATATGCAAGAATTATCTACACTTAAGCAATATAAATTACCTGTCAAAGTTTTTATAATAAATAACCAATGGATGGGTATGGTTAGGCAATGGCAACAACTAATCCATGGAGGAAGATATTCAGAAAGTTATACAGATTCTTTGCCTGACTTTAAGTCTCTTGCAGAGTCTTTTGGGCTTGAAGGGTTGAGAGCAGAAAATGTTGATCAACTAGATGGTGTTATAGATCAAATGATGGAATCTAAATCTGCAGTTTTATGTGACATACAAGTTGCCAAAGAAGAAAATTGCTTTCCTATGATACCCTCAGGTGCTGCCCATTATGATATGCTCTTAGGCCCAGAAGATAAACAAAACAAAAAAGTTTCAAAAGATGGCTTGGCATTGGTTTAATAGGTGACATTTATGTCTCAAAATCAAGAAATTAGATGTACACTTTCTGTATTGGTTGATAATGAACCAGGGGTTTTGGCAAGAGTAATAGGCCTTTTTTCAGGGCGTGGTTATAATATTGAAAGTTTAACTGTAGCTGAAATAGATACAAAAGTTTCTATTTCTAGGATTTCAATAGTTACGTGTGGAACTCCGATGGTAATTGAGCAAATTAAAGCTCAATTAAGGAGATTAGTCCCTGTTCATGATGTAGATGATCTCTCAGACAATTCAATACACGTAGAACGTGAATTAGCTTTAGTAAAGATAGTTAATACAGGTTCAAATAGAATTGAGGCTCTTAGAATAGCTCAATCATTTAGAGCTCACACAGTAGATAGCACACTTGATTCATTTGTATTTGAAATTACTGGCACTTCTTCAAAATTAGCAGCCTTTATAAATTTGATGAAGGCAATAGGTGACGTAGAGATTGCTAGATCTGGTGTTTGCGCAATGTCTAGAGGAAAAATTTCTAATTTAAAGCAACGTGATGATATGCTTTAAATTTTATCTTTACGTAGGTTGAGCCTGAATATATAAATGGTCTCATCAGAAGTTTGCACTGATTTTTGATTTAATATTATTTTAGAAGGAAACATTTATGAAAGTTTATTATGACCAAGATGCTGATTTAAATTTAATAAAAAGTAAAAATGTTTTGATTGTTGGTTATGGTAGTCAAGGTCATGCTCATGCTGCAAATTTAAGAGATAGTGGTGTTAAAAATGTTTGTATCGCTCTTCGTGAAGACTCCAATTCAGTGCCTAAAGCAAAAAATGCCGGTTTCGAAGTAAAAACTGTTTCAGAAGGTTCAAAATGGGCTGACGTAGTGATGATATTAACGCCTGATGAATTGCAAGGTGAAATTTATACTAATGAAATTAAAAATAATATAAGATCTGGTTCAGCAATTGCCTTTGCCCATGGCTTAAATATTCACTTTAACTTAATTGAGCCAAGAAATGATATTGATGTTTTTATGGTAGCCCCAAAAGGTCCTGGACATACTGTAAGGGCTGAATATCAAAAGGGTGGTGGAGTTCCATGTTTATTAGCAGTTCATTTGGATAGTTCAGGAAATACACATGAAATAGGCCTTTCATATGCTTGTGCAGTAGGTGGAGGTAGATCTGGGATAATTCAAACTACATTTAAAGAGGAATGTGAAACAGATCTGTTTGGTGAACAGGTCGTATTATGTGGAGGATTAGTTGAGTTAATTAAGGCTGGATATGAGACTTTAGTGGAAGCAGGTTATGCACCAGAAATGGCATATTTTGAGTGCTTGCATGAGGTAAAGTTAATTGTTGACCTTATTTACGAGGGTGGAATATCAAATATGAATTATTCTATTTCCAATACAGCTGAGTATGGAGAATATGTTTCAGGACCAAGATTAATTACAAATGAAACTAAAGAAACAATGAAAAAAATTCTCAATGACATTCAAACTGGTAAATTTACAAGAGAATGGATGTTAGAAAACAAGGTCAACCAAACTAGTTTCAAAGCAATAAGAAATAAAAATGCAAATCATCCAATAGAGGAAGTTGGTGAAAAGCTAAGATCTATGATGCCATGGATTGGGTCAAATAAATTAGTTGATAAGGGAAAAAATTAAAATTTAAAACATAAAATTTATTAATATTAAATTTTGAATTAGGAGTATTGTTAATGTTATCTAAGTTATACGGCATGTTTTCATCAGATCTAGCAATCGATCTTGGAACAGCCAATACACTTGTATATGTTAGAGGAAAAGGCATTGTAGTAAATGAGCCATCTGTAGTTGCTATGACTACAATCAGAGGTAAAATGCAGGTGTTAGCTGTTGGTGATGATGCTAAACAAATGTTAGGAAAAACCCCCGGTAATATAAAAGCAATTAGACCAATGTCAGATGGGGTTATAGCTGATTTTGAGGTTGCTGAGGAAATGATAAAACACTTCATTAAAAAAGTTAATTCAGGATCAGGTCTTGCAAGCCCGCAAGTGGTAATTTGTGTTCCTTCAGGTGCAACTGCAGTAGAAAGGCGTGCTATTCAAGAAAGTGCTGAGGCAGCCGGTGCTAGAAGAGTTTTTCTTATTGAAGAACCAATGGCTGCTGCAATAGGAGCTGATTTACCAGTAACTGAACCAACGGGCAGCATGGTTGTAGATATTGGAGGTGGAACTACAGAGGTTGCAGTTCTTTCTCTTGGAAGCATTGTTTATGCAAGGTCAGTTAGAGTTGGTGGTGATAAACTAGATGAAGCTATTATAAGTTATGTAAGAAGAGCAAATAATTTATTAATTGGTGAAACTAGTGCTGAAAGAATAAAAAAACATATCGGAATAGCCTTTCCGCCCGAAGATGGGATGGGTGAGACAATGGAAGTTAGAGGGCGAGATCTAGTTAACGGAGTGCCAAAAGAACTTACACTTAATCAAGCGCAAATCTCAGAAGCTTTAACTGAACCAGTATCCCAAATTGTTGAAGCTGTAAAAGTAGCTTTAGAAAAGACCCCTCCTGAATTAGCTGCTGATATTGTTGACAAAGGCATTGTTTTAACTGGTGGTGGTGCATTATTGAGCAAAATGGACTTTATTCTACAACAGGCAACAGGATTACCAGTTGCAGTGCCTGAAGATCCTTTAACATGTGTTGTTAGAGGCACCGGAAGATGTTTGGATGAGATGAAAACATTAAAAAATGTTTTAATTGGAGCATAATAGACAATTATTTATTGATTTGTAAATATGAATCAAAAAAGAAAATTTGAAAATAAAAAAGTTTTTTTAATAAATAATGCTGGCCAAAAATCATTATATATTGGACTTTTAGTTTTAACTTTCCTTATTTTATTAATTGGAAAAGCAGATTTAGCTTTTGTAAATCGTGTAAGTATTATTATTTCTGATTTATCAGCACCTGCAATCTCTTCTATTTCAAAGCAAACTAAAATTATAGGCAACTCATTTAATTACTTAAAAAACACAACTTCAATTAGGGAAGAAAATAAAAATTTATTTACAGAGAATATAAGATTAAAGAAATTTGAAATTTTATCAAAAATCTATGAAAATGAAAATATACTTCTTAAAAACCAATTAAATTTAATTCCACAAAATTACAATAACTTTATTACTGTAAAGGCTATAAACGCACCTGGTAATATATTTTCTCATTCTTTATTATTAAATGCTGGACGAAAAGATGGTGTAGAAAAAGGCAATGCAGTTTTGTTTAATGGGGTTTTCATTGGGCAAGTTATTAGAGTTGGTGAAAACTCATCTAGAGTTTTGCTTATTTCAGACGTAAATTCAATGATACCTGTTGTTGTTTCTAATAATCGTATTCCTTCAATTTTAACAGGTGAGAATTTAATTTTACCTTCATTGAAATTTTTGCCTAATAATGTTAAATTAACAGATGGATCTGTAGTACAAACTTCTGGTCATGGTGGTTTGCTACCTTCGGGACTGCCTATAGGTACGGTAGTAAAAAATGCTTCAGATAGATATTTTGTGAAACCTTCAATTGATTTAAACTTAATAGATTATGTTCAGATTTTATTATGGCAAGCAGAAGGGATAAATCTTAAAAAAAGAAATTCAGAAATAATATATAAACCAGTTAGTCCTGAAAAAGACTTAAAGCTTTTTGAGGGGGTTACTAGTAGAGGCAATATCAATTGATGTTAGATAACATTGAAAGAACTTTCCCATCTAAATATCAATTAATTTTTATAAAATTAATATTATCTATATTAATAATTATTTTTGAAATTTCCTTAAGTCAAATTCATTTTTTATATCAAAAAACACCATATATTTTGTATACATTCATTTATTTTTGGTTTTTAGAAATAGGGTTAATGAGTTATTGGGTTTATTTTTTTATTGGACTATTTTACGACTTGATATTTGGAAATAATTTAGGCTTATCAACAATTTGTATACTATTATTAGTACCAATTTTGACTTTGACACACCCACATGTCAAAAATTTTGATTACACAAAAAGGTTCCTTTCTTTTACAATTTTTATGACTTTATTATTGAGTTTAAAAACTACTGTCTTTTTTATATTATTTTTTAAAATGCCTGAAATTGAATTTATAATTTTTCAAATTTTTATAACATTAATTTTTTATCCATTATTATTTCTTTTTTTTAATCCAGTTAGTAAACTTATAAATTTAATTGTAAGAGTGTAATGAAGAAAAAAAAAATATTAATTGAAGAACAAATGCTTTCCTTTTCGAGAAGGGCTTTATTAATTGGAGGACTACAAATTGGAGCATTAGGGTTAATAGTTAAACATTTATATGAAATTCAGGTAATTGACTCACAGAAATACTTATCTT
This sequence comes from uncultured SAR116 cluster alpha proteobacterium, assembly GCA_902612965.1. Lineage (GTDB taxonomy): Bacteria > Pseudomonadota > Alphaproteobacteria > Puniceispirillales. Next base: position 78,142 of record CACMFN010000003.1, read on the forward strand.
TATCAGATAGCAATCGGTTTAATTTTTCATTAATTCCATCATCAAGGGGGTCAATTTTTGATAGAAAAGGGAGAATATTAGCAACTAATACAGGATCATTCGATATAGAAATTGTGCCTGAATGGTCTCGAGACATACAAGCAACACTTTATAATTTAACAAAATATATTTCTATAGATGAAGATGAAATTAAAACGATTTTAAATCTTGCCAAAAAGCAAAAATCATTTATTCCAATAACAGTAAAAAGTAATATTGATAGACAAACAGTATCGAGAATTGCTGTCAATGTGCCTTATCTTCCTGGAGTAAGCATAGAAAGAAATGAAAGAAGAATCTTTCCTCAAGGAAGTCTCGCTGTACATGTTACAGGCTATGTTGGCCGGGTTTCAAAGTCAGAACAAAATAAAAATTCTCCTGAATTATTTTTACCAGGCTTCAGAATAGGTAAATCAGGTATTGAATTACAATATGATATTGATATGAGAGGGTTACCTGGAACTAAAAGAGTTGAGGTAAACTCTTTGGGAAAAGTTATAAAATCCTCTATTGAGAAAGACACAATCAAAGGAAAAAATATAAATCTCAGTTTAGATATTCATTTACAAACTTTTGCCCTCAGAAGACTTCAAGCTGGTAATGATAAATTAATAAGTATTAACGAAACTAAAGCAAAAAAAGTTCTAGATAAAAGTAAATCACTTGCATGGCAGCTTAAAGACGACAGAAATCATATAAATCAGAACCACAATGGTGATTATGTTTTGCCAGAATCAGGATCTGTTGTTGTTATGGATATAAATACTGGAGAAGTAGTAGTTTCAGTATCTGCTCCAACTTATGATCCAAACAAATTTGACCCTGGTATTTCAACAGCGGACTGGCAAATGTTATCTAATCATCCAAGAAATCCTTTAATTAATAAAACAATCTCTGGACAATACCCACCTGGGTCAACTTTTAAAATGATGGTTGGATTAGCTGCTCTTGAAACAGGAGTAATTTCCTCGAAAACAAAATCTTTTTGTTCTGGTCATATTGAGATTGGGGATATGAAATTTCATTGCTGGCATAAACACGGTCATGGTGCTGTTGACTTATTGGATGCAATTGCACAATCTTGTGATGTTTTCTTTTATGAGATTGCTCTTAAGACAGGTATAAACAATATTGCAAAAATAAGTAGAGAGTTTGGATTAGGTTTGCCCACAGGTATAAATCTACCAGGTGAGAAATCGGGATTGATACCTGATAGAAAATGGAAACTTGACGTTAAAAAGCAGGTTTGGAGACCTGGCGAGACAATTATTGCAGGTATTGGCCAAGGATATGTTCTTGCAACTCCAATACAATTAGCATTAATGACAGCCAGAATTGCTAATGGAGGGAAAAAAATAAAGCCAACATTGTTGAAATCACCAATATTACAAGCATCAAACGCCAACTCTGTTAAAGTTTCTGAAAAGAACCTAAATATAATTAAAAGGGCTATGGAAAAGGTCTCTTTAGACGAGTTTGGAACTGGAAGGAATTTTCGTCTTGGTATTAAAGGTGTTGAAATGGCTGGAAAAACAGGCACAGTTCAAGTTAGAAGGATTTCTACTAAAGAAAGAGAAAGTGAAGAAGGTGTAATAAAAAATGAAGATAGAATTTGGGAGTGGAGAGATCATGCACTGTATGTTGGATATGCTCCAATGGATAAACCAAGATATGCAATTTCAGTTATAGTTGAACATGGTGGGAGCGGTTCTAGCAAAGCTGGGCCTATTGCAAGAGATATTATGGAAGCCACACTAACAGATGATCCTACGAAATTTATTCCAAAAAATCCCATAAAAAAACCACTTATATAAATTAAATTAATGGAAAACTTATCAATACTTAGAAAAATCTTAAAATTTGATTGGTTGTTTATATTTATGATTATTTTATTGGTTTGTATTGGCTGTCTTTCATTATATTCTGCTGCTGGAGGAGATTGGAACCCGTGGGCAAGCAGACATTTTCAAAGATCAATTATCGGGTTTTCTCTAGCTTTTGTAATAGCAATTACAGATATAAAAATAATTTATAAGTATGCTTGGTTTCCTTTTATAATTTCAATTATTTTACTTTTAATTTTATACATTACTTCAAATCAGGGTGTAAACCGATGGCTTGATTTAGGTGCAATCAAAATCCAACCCTCAGAAATAGCTAAGATATCTATTATTTTAGCTTTAGCTAGGTACTTTCATGATATTAATATTAGAGATTACGGAAAGGTGTTGTATTCAATTTTTGCTCTCTTAATTGCAATGCCCATAATTATTTTGACAGTAATTCAACCAGATCTTGGGACTGCAGTTATGCAAATGCTTATTGTAGCTGTTATTATTTTTCTAGCTGGATTGAGAATTTGGTTATTAATTCTATCATTAGGTGCATTTATTGCATCCATGCCATTGATCTGGTTTAACCTGCACGATTACCAAAAGCAAAGAATTTTAACCCATCTTGATCCATCTTTAGATAGTTTAGGTGCAGGATATCACATTAATCAGTCAAAAATTGCCCTTGGTTCAGGAGGTGTTTTTGGAAAGGGTTTCTTGCACGGTAGCCAAAGCCATCTTGACTTTTTACCAGAGAAACAGACAGATTTTATTTTTACCATGATTGGCGAAGAATTTGGCCTTGCTGGAACTTTATTTGTTTTAATGATCTTTGTTTTAATTATGTTGTATAGTACGATTATCTCTTTTCTTCAATCTTCACAATTTTCTAGATTGCTATGCAGTGGAATTGTTTTCATGCTTTTTAGTTATGTTTTTGTAAATGTAGGTATGGTATCAGGGTTGTTACCTGTTGTTGGCGCACCATTACCATTAATATCATATGGTGGGTCAAGTATGCTTACTATATTCATTTCATTTGGTATTATTCTGTCAGCGTCCATTCATAGATTTGATAAAATTGAAATCAAAAATTACTAAAAAATTTAATAATCAAATTTTGTTGTTTTATATCCTTTATATTTACTAGTAGAAATTTCCAATGTGAAGCCATCTAAACTTGATTTCTTATCAAAGCCTTTTCCTATTGAGGTTACATATATACTTTGAAGTTTATTGCCACCAAAAACAATTTTAGTTGGCTTTTCGACAGGTACTGGAATAACAGTATCAATTTCACCATTTGAAGTAAACCGGTAGATTTCAGACCCCTCAATACCTGCAACCCAATAATAATCATTTGCATCCACAGTAGCTCCGTCAGGGCGTCCTTTTAGATTAAATGTTGTTGAAAAAACTTTCTTATTAGATGGTATACCATTTTCTAAATCATAGTCTAGACACCATATTGTTTGAATGTCTTTTCCGGTATCAGCATAATACATTCTTGTTCCTAATTTATTAAATGCTATACCATTAGAGGTATAGATTTTATTAAAAAATTTTTTAACTTGTCTATCTGGAGAAATACAGTAAATAGAACCGTTCTGTTTTTTTGTATTTCCTTCACTTGTCATTGTGCCTACCCAAAATCTTCCTTTGGGATCAGTTGTACCATCATTAATCCTATTTTCTAATGGTTCGTCTTTTAAATCAACAAACTTACTCAGATTTTGGGTCAATGGGTTATACATATAAAAACTAAGATCTAATCCAATTAAAAAATCACCATTTTTGCATGGTGCAAAACATCCTAATTTTCCATTAAACTTTTTATATGTTTCTTTTTGGGTTTTAAGATTAAAGCTAAATAATTTACCCTCTAAAATGTCAGTCCAGTGGAGGAGCATATTATCATCATCCCACCAAACACCCTCTCCGAGCTGATTTTTAAAGTTTGAAACTTTAGTTATTTTCATAAAATTTCTATTGAGTATTAATCTATCAATACTATATAATAATTATTATTTAATGATATGATTTTTAAATGTTTGAATCCTTTTTTCCTAAACCGAAGCTTTTTTTATTTACCTTAATTATATGGGTTGCATTTGTAATAGCTGTTTATTACTTGATAGGTAGAAATATTGCTGAGCTATTGGGCTTCAATTTTTCACCAGACGATGCAGAAACAGTTATTGGATTAGGCTATTTTATAACACCTGAATTTTTATGGTTTGATTTATATTATATTTTATCTACTCTAATTTTTTATATTTTTTGGGCTAGGTATTCACCTCATAAATGGCAGGTATGGTCCATACTTGGATCATCACTTCTTATACTTATGGCTTATATGACAGTCCAAGTTTCAGTTGTAATCAATGCTTGGTATGGCCCTTTCTATAATGATGTTCAAACTGCTCTCGGTGGTAATGGTGAAATTTCTGCATCTGATTTATATGGGCATATTCTTGTATTTTGTATAATTGTATTCCCTTACATAATTTTTGTTCCGTTTAAGTTTTTTTTCACATCTCATTATATTTTTAGGTGGCGGAATGCAATGAATGATTTCTATACCTCAAAATGGGAAAAAGTTAGAGGTATTGAAGGTGCTTCTCAGCGAGTACAGGAAGACACAATGAGATTTTCTGCAATTATGCAAGGCCTTGGTGTGTCAATGATAGATTCAGTAATGACATTAATTTCTTTTTTACCAGTTTTGTTAGCATTATCTGTTCATGTTCAAGATGTCCCAATTTTAGGAAGTATCCCATTCCCACTCGTTTCTTTAGCTATTTTCTGGTCTATTTTTGGAACTTTTGTATTAATTTTTGCTGGTATTAAATTACCAGGTTTAGAATTTAAAAACCAGCGAGTTGAGGCTGCGTTCAGAAAGGAACTCGTCCTTGGAGAGGACACAAACACAAAAGCCGATCCTCCAACATTAGTTGAACTATTTAATAATGTAAGACGAAATTATTTTAGAATTTACTTTCATTATGCTTATTTTAATTTGGCGAGATATTTATATTTGCAAGCTGATAATATAATCGTTTATATGTTTCTAATACCCACTATCGTAAGTGGTAAGATAACACTAGGAATTATGAACCAAATACTTAGGGCTTTTGGTCAAGTTGCAAGTTCATTTCAATTCTTGGTAAACTCATGGACAACAATTATTGATTTGATTTCAGTTTATAAAAGATTGCAAGCATTTGAAGCATCAATTTATGATCGCGAATTACCTAAAATTGATCAAGAATTTATTATAACTCAAAGAGAAGATTAAATTTTTTTCAAATTAATTTTTTTTTCTTCTTTTAAATTCTTTTTGTTTCGATCGTTCAACTGCTATTAAATTTTCTTCTACGTCTTTTGTTAAAGTGCTTCCTGCTCCAACTATAGAATTATCTTTAATATTAATTGGTGCAACTAAAGCCACATTAGATCCTATGAAAACGTGGTTTCCAATATTTGTTTTATGTTTTTGTTCTCCGTCATAGTTACATGTAATAGTTCCGGCCCCAATATTACTACTTGTGCCTATTGTAGTGTCTCCAATATAAGTTAAATGATTGACCTTTGAGTTATCATTGATTTTAGATTTTTTAATTTCAACAAAATTCCCAATTTTTACATTTTCCAAAATTTCAGTTTCAGGTCTTACTCTGGCGAACGGTCCAATTGAGCATTTTCTGCCAATAAAGCAATCTTCAAGATAAGAAAAAGATTTAATAATTGTTTTACTCTGTATTTCTACATTTGCTCCTATAAAAACATTCGGTTCTATTGTGACGTCTTTTTGGATTTTAGATGAGGCATCAATATATACTGATTTGGGGTCAAGCATCGTAACACCATTTTTCATGTGTTGTGTTCTTAATCTGTTTTGAATAATTAATTCAGCTTGTGATAAATCTTCTCTATCATTAATGCCTATTAAATCTTCTTCAGAACTTGATACTAAGCCAACTTTGGAACCATCTTTTACACATATAGAAATAATATCAGTTAAAAAAAACTCTCCATTACTAGATTTCTTAACTTTATTTAGGTAGTTATAAATATCACAAGCTCTACCTGCTAAAATACCTGAATTACACAAATTAATTTTTTTTGTTTTGTCATCTGTGTCAACTTCTTCAACTATTTTTATAACTTCATTTCCATTTTTAACTATTCTTCCATAACCTTTAGGATTTGAAGCAAGAAACCCTAAAATTGAAATATCATAACCATTTTTGATTTGTGATATCATTTTTTTTATTTTATCTGAAGGCACAAAAGGTGTGTCAGCATAAGCAATAATTATTATTGACTCATGATTTTTAATCTTATCTTTTGTTAAGTTGACTGCATGTCCAGTTCCAAGTTGAGGCTCTTGAATGACATAATCAGTTGTCCCAATTGCTTTTATTAATTTTTCACTTTGATGCCCAAGAACGTATATTTTATTAGTTATCTTTACTTCATCTAATGAAACCTCTAACCAATTCATCAATGTCTTGCCTGCAATTCTATGCAATGGCTTTGGCAAATCAGAATTCATCCTTTTACCTTTTCCAGCAGCTAATATTATTGCGACAACTTCCATGATAAATATTCTATAGCATACTTGATATTTAGACTAGTAATATGATTGCTAAATCAGTCAAGATATGTTAATTCATCGCAAAAATGTTGTTTTTATGTGTGGCATAATCGGAGTTACATCGTTAAGTGATATTCAAGATCACATTTTAAGTAGTTTAAAAAGACTTGAGTATAGAGGTTATGACAGTTCAGGCATAGCCACCATCTCAAACAATAAACTTATTTTTTGTAAGTCAAAAGGTAAAATTAAAAACCTTTCTGATAAATTAATCAATAGCCCTATCAGAGGATCAATAGGTATAGGCCACACAAGATGGGCAACTCATGGAAGTGTTTCTGAAGTTAACGCCCATCCCCACATTGCTGGTAATGTTGCAATTGTTCATAATGGAATTATTGAAAATTTTCAAGAAATAAGAAATAGACTTGAAGCTAAAGGCAGGAAGTTTCTATCGCAAACAGATAGTGAAGTCATAGCACATTTATTTGATACATATCTGCGTGATGATCATATTCCATTAGAACAGATAACTTTAAATGTTTTAAATGAATTAGAGGGAGCTTATGCTTTTGTAGTATTGTTATTAAACTATCCAGATACATTGATTGCTGCAAGGAATGCATCGCCTTTAGCTGTTGGAGAGGGTGATGGACTTTTCTCTATTGGTTCTGATGCAATAGCTTTAGCAGGAATTTCATCAAGAATAACTTTTTTAGATGATGGTGACTTTGCTATTGTGAAAAACTCAAGTGTTCAAATATATGATTTTTCAGGCGAAAAAGTTACTAGAGAGACAAAATTAAATTCTATGGATCCTGCTATAATTAGTAAGGGTAATTATAGACATTTTATGGAAAAGGAAATTCATGAGCAACCAGAGACAATATCTCATACAATTTCTGAGATGTATAATGCTAATGGTGAAATGTCGGAAAAGCTAAATGAAATCACAAAAAACAATCCAAATTCTATAACATTTTTAGCTGCAGGAACATCGTATTATGCTGGATTGATAGCAAAATATTGGATTGAAAGTTTGTGTAAAATCCCTGTAAATGTTGAAATTGCAAGTGAGTATAGATATAGAGAGCCATTTGTAGATCCTAAAGGATTAATAATTTCTATTAGTCAATCAGGAGAAAGTATAGATACCTTAATGGCAATGAGATATGCCAAGCAGTTTAGAGTTAGGTCTGTTGCAATTGTTAATAATATTGGAAGTACAATTGACAGAGAAGCAGATTTCTCACTATATACTAGAGCAGGGGCAGAAATAGCGGTTGCGAGTACAAAAGCATTTACTGCTCAACTAATTGTTCTTTTATCAATAGCCATTGCATTAGCAGAAAAGAATAAATTAAGTATTAGTGAAATAAAACAAATTAAATCAAATTTATTTAAAATACCTGGAGCAGTTGCAAAGGTTTTAAATTTGGAAAGTAAAATTACTGAAGTTGCAAACACAATTACTAAGTGTAAAAGTTGTCTTTATTTAGGTAGGGGGCCACTTTACCCTTTGTCATTGGAAGGTGCGCTTAAGCTTAAAGAGATTAGCTATATTCATGCTGAAGGTTTCTCTGCGGGTGAAATGAAGCATGGTCCTATAGCTTTAATAGAAGAAGAACTTCCCGTTATATCTTTACTTGGTAATGATCATCATAGTACCAAAACTATTAGCAATCTAAGAGAAGCTCTCGCTCGAGGAGCTAAGTTGATAATAATTGCAGATGAAGGATCTGAAAATAATATTGATTTTGCTCATGAAATTTTGAGAATACCTTTTTTGCATAAAGCAATTACTCCAATAATCTGTTCTATACCTATTCAGATGCTTGCTTATCATACGGCTGTTTCTAAGGGAACGGACGTTGACCAGCCTAAGAATCTGGCTAAATCAGTTACTGTAGAATAAATCATTGATTTTATTGGGTTTTTTGACCCTACAGAGTGATAGGGTAAGTGTTTCTGTAGGGGTGCGTTTCTGATATTTTTTTTAGTTAAAAATCTCTTTATTTCAGAGTTTTTGTTTGATAATACGTAACCAAATTTTTAGAAATTTTAATTAAGAATTTCGCAAATTTTCAATTGTTTTACATTCGTAATAAGAAAGTTTCAGTCGGTCTTGCTATGGTAGAAATATTCATTCAATCTTTTGTTTTATACTTCGTTGTTATTGACCCCATAGGAAGTGCGCCTATCTTTTTTGTAGTCACGAAGAACTTAAATTTAAATGGAAAAGTTAAAACCGCATTCAACTCAACTATAATAGCATTTTTGGTTCTAATATTTTTTGCTGTTTTAGGTAATTACATTTTTAATCATTTGAGTATAACTTTTCCTGCTCTAAAAATAGCAGGCGGTATTATCCTGTTTTTAGTCTCCTTAGAAATGCTATTTAACAAGAGAAGAGAACGGAAGAAGAAAGATGCTAATTTTGACTCTGATAATATAAGTGTATTCCCACTTGCGATTCCCTTATTAGCGGGACCTGCTGCCATAATTTCAGTAGTAGTTTCTGTAAGCAATATTGGTGGTAATTATATCAACCAAATCATTGGAATTTCCTCATTACTTCTTGTAATGGTCATTACCTTTGTTGCCTTTTTTATAGTTTCAAGATTTGAGAAAATAGTTAATGAAAAATTAATAAGTGTATTCTCAAGTATTATTGCGATTATTTTGGCGGGATTGAGTGTACAATATGTTTTAGATGGAATTAATGAGTTTTTAGTGTAGTGGAACCTCAGTTTCAAAAAACACTATAATTTTATAAATAAATTTTAAGGAGAAATAAATGTCTAAAGTACTCGTTCATATACATAGCGATTTGGAATTCAAAAATAAAGTAACATTAGGTTTAATGGTTGCTCTTGCCGCAGAAAAAAGTGGGCACGAAGTAACTCTTTTTCTCGCGGCAGACGGCGTTCACATTCTAAATTGCAAAAGTGCTGGTGAAATAGTAGGTCAGGGTACTGGAGATTTATATGAACATTTGGAAAGTTTAAAGAATACAAATGCAACCATATTTGTCTCAGGAATGTCCGCTAAGGCACGCGGTTACGATGAGACACTTCTTGATGGATATAAAGCAGAGTTTGCCATGCCTGATAAACTTGTTGAAGAGTCAATTAAATCGGATAGCGTCCTCTGTTATTGAGATTATTAACCAAAGTTTTATCAACCACCTCCAAACTAAAATCAGACCGAACCTCAGGGTATTCTTTCTCTAACTTCTCATCTTTTAGTCTTTTCTTCTTCACAATTGAATGAACATGATTACCTTTGAACTTCTTTCCACGAACAGATAGATAACCTTTCTTGTTTAACCACTCTGCGATTTGGTCAAAGGTCTTTCTTTTTTCTCTTTGTTCAGTGATTGTCTCATATAGAAAGAATTGGTATTGTGAATAGAAACTTCTATTTAACGATGGGGAACTAAAGGTGATAGTGAAACAAAAGAAAAAGTCAGCATTTAATCTTACTAACCTACAACCATCTTTATCTACGGTTGAATGATGGGGTTGTGTGGATTTTAGGAGATAATCATTGAGTAGAAATATTGTAAAAATTCTAGATAAAGGGTTTTCCGATATCTCTGCTGGCGAGAAAATGCTGATTTCTTCGCCAGAAAAAATTTCAGATTTTATTTTTAACATACCCAAGGGTTCTTATTTAAGCATTAAAGAACTTAGGCGTGGACTAGCATTAAAAGCAGGAGCAGATAATACTTGTCCAGTAACAACGGGGATATTTCTGAGGATGGCAATTGAACAGCATAAAGATGATGTAACTTTCCCTTACTGGAGAGTTGTTAATGAAAAACACCCTGTAGTGAAAAAGTTAAACCTTGATGAAAATCAAATAAAAAAGAGGAGAGTTGATGAGGGAATACCATGCTAAGAAAAACCCACACAACCCCACAAATCGTTCACTGTGGAATAAGTCAGAATCGCTTCTTTTTTGGTGAAAAATACAAACAATATATTACATTTTCTGTTGAAATAACAACAAATACATTACTCAATAGCTATGGCGAAAATCGTTGGAGTGATGAGCAAGAACACACACATAAACGTATTAAATCGCTTCATGACTATGGGAAAGGTTATAGAACGATTGCTAAGTTATTGAATGCAGAGAACTTAAAAACTGCTAATGGCAAAGAATGGAAGAATACAAATGTCTATTCAGTTCTCAAAAGATATGCAGAACGACAAGCACGACTTGAACGACAGACTTACACTTCTGAAATAAAGTTCAGTAAGATGAAACTTGAATGGCTTAAAGATTAAAAGCATTTAATTTTTAGTGAAGCTGAGAAAATAGAAATTTTTTCATTTATTGTGGAATTTTCTTTTATAATAACATGTATGATGTGTAAAATGCATATTGACATTATAAACATAGTCTTTGTAAAGGACTCTTACTTCTGAATGAGAAGAATCCATTTCTAGTGTATCTTTATAAAAAAAACTTGAAATTATTTTTCCTTTTTCAACAACATTTCTACATTCACTTTTACTTGTAACTTTTATTGCTTCTCCATATTCAACCATAATTGCTGAATTATCCTTTCTTCTCATTACAAGAGATAAGAATTAAAGTAAGTATGAATGTATAAAAGTATTTCATTCGATTGCTCCCAATATACTTGCTTAATATTCGAATAATTATTGATAATTGTCTATGATGAAACTTTGTCTTAAAGTAAATTTATGAAAAAATATCTCATCGCTTCATTTTTGATTTTGTTTTCAAGTTCAGCTTTCTCAGACTTTAATTGGAAACTTATGGGAGAAACAAAAAATGCTGATAAATATTATATAGATTTGTCATCAATAGAAAAAGATAATAATAAAAGATTTTATATTAGGTTGAGAGATTATGGAAAAACTGAAGAAAATGGAGAAAATTCAAGTTTAATTTTTGTTGAAACAAAGTCGTTTTTTAAAAGATGTTTATTTTAAAGATAATATGGGCATGGGAGAGTATATTAATTTAGATAAGAAGAGTGATTGGATGATCTTTAAATCTGGTTCATTAGGAGACAAATTTAATAAATTTGTTTGTGAACAATAGTGAGGCTGTAGTTTTATGAAAAAATGAAAATATTATTGTTAATTTTATATGTTATAAGCTAATTTTTATTTTAATTATGATTTGTTAAACTTTTACTGATGAGTATTTATCTTATGTCTACTTTTGATAAATTTATTAAAAGATCCTTTGATATTTTTCTTTCGTCTGTTGGTATTGTAATTTTTTTATTGCCAATTATTTTTTTATGGGGAGTATCATCTTTAGACACAAAATTAAATGGTTTTTTTTTTCAAAAACGCGTTGGAAAAAACGGTAAAATCTTTTGGCTAATTAAAATTCGTACAATGAAGATGGATAATGAATTATCAACAACTATAACCACCTTAAATGATCCACGAATTACAAAATTAGGTTCATTTTTTAGAAAATACAAGTTAGATGAATTACCACAATTATTTAATGTTTTATTTGGTGATATGAGTTTTGTAGGTCCAAGACCAGACGTACCTGGTTATGCTGACAAACTTATTGAAAGTGAAAAAGAAATTTTCTTATCCGTCCGACCAGGTATCACTGGACCTGCTACTATTGAGTATCGAAATGAAGAAATTCTTTTGAAAGATCAAAAGGATCCTTTTACGTATAATAAGGAAGTAATTTTTCCAGATAAAGTTCGTATAAACATTGATTATATTAAAAATTGGAGTTTTTCAAGTGATCTTCGGTATATATATTTAACAATTATTGGTTAGTATATGAAAAAAACTAATTTTCCATCTTGGCCCTCTTATTCTGTTGAAGAAATTAATGCTGTTAAAAAAGTTTTATTATCTAATAAAGTTAATTATTGGACAGGAGATGAATGTCGAAAATTTGAAAAAGAATTTGCTTTATTTGCCAATACTGATTACGCAATTGCATTAGCTAATGGAACTCTAGCTATTGAAGCAGCGTTAAAGTCATTAGATATTGGCATAGGTGATGAGGTTATAGTTACATCTCGAACATTTTTGGCTTCCGTTTCATCCATTATTAACTCCGGAGCAAAACCTGTATTTGCGGATGTAAATTATTATAGTCAAAATATAGATGCTCAAACAATTAAACCTGTTTTATCCAAAAAAACAAAAGCAATTATGTGTGTTCATTTAGCTGGATGGCCTTGTGATATGGATCCTATTATGAGGTTAGCAGATGAACACAGACTATTTGTGATAGAAGATTGTGCACAGGCACATGGAGCCAAATATAAAGGTCAGCCAGTTGGCTCTATAGGGGACGTTGGTGCATGGTCTTTTTGTCAGGATAAAATTATAACTACTGGTGGAGAGGGGGGCATGATTACTACTAATAATAAGGAAATTTGGTCAAAAATATGGTCATATAAGGATCATGGTAAGAGTTGGGAAGCTGTATATAAAAAAAAACATGCCCCTGGTTTTCGTTGGCTACACGACTCATTTGGTACAAATTTGCGGATGACTGAAATGCAAGCAGTAATTGGTCGTATTCAATTAAAACGTATTGAAAAGTGGAATGTTAAAAGACTAAAAAATGCAACAGCAATTTGGGATGCAGCTCGTAAATCCAAAATAATCAGGGTTCCTAACTTCTTTCCTTGTGATAATTGTGATCAATTGTCTGGTATTAATTGTTCTTTAAATTGTAAACATGCTGCATATAAATGCTATATTTTTGTTAAAGGTAACTCATCATTACGAGACAAAATGATCGATGCTATAAATAAACGAGGTATACCTTGTTTTTCAGGATCATGTTCAGAGGTCTATCTTGAAAATGCATTCAAAGATACCAACTTCAAACCCAAGAAACGTTTGCCAATAGCCAAAAAATTAGGTGAAACAAGCTTAATGTTTCTATGTAATCCCAACTTAACAAAAAAAGATATTAAAAAAACGTGTACAGTAATTTCTGAAGTTTCAAAATTGTTTGAAGTATAAATTTTTTTTTCAAAAATGTATGTATTAAAATATATTATAAATTTTGAATAATTTTAGATTTTTATAAGTAATATAAATGATATCATTTTACAAATTCACTTATGCTTTATTTTAAAGTTAAATCTTGATTAAAACTTTATAAAAAAAAAAGAGGAGAATTGATGAAAGGAAACAATGTTAAATATTATTTTTTAATATTTTTTTTTCTATACCCATTTACTGCAAGCTCTGATATCAATAAAGAAATTAAAGAAATCAACGCAAATATTATTTTTTTAAGGCATTCTTTTGCTCCAGGTTTTGGTGACCCTGATTATTTTAATTTAAATAATTGTAATACTCAAAGAAACCTTAATGAAGAAGGAATTTTACAATCCAAAAATATAGGTACATATTTTAAAAGTTATAACATAAAATTTTCTGAAGTTCTTTCCAGCGAATGGTGTAGGTGTAAAGATACAGTAAAAGAAATGAAAATTGGCAAATGGAAAACATTCTCAGGATTAAATTCCTTTTTTCAGGGTTATTCAAATAAAAATAAAGTATTAAAAAAGTTAAATAAAAAATTATCTATAACTTCAAATGATGAATTGATTCTAATGGTAACCCATCAAGTTATAATTTCAGATATTACTGGAATAGCACCCCCAAGTGGAGGAATTGTTATATATAATTCTCAAACTAGACAATCAAAAGAAATAAATATTCAAGATTGAAAATTTTAAAAAATTAAACGACATTTCATAATATTTTACCCAAGCCATTTTTTAATAACAATTCGGGTATTTTCTTCTTAAATGGAAAAAATCCTTTATTTGCAAATGGAAATGAAACTCTATCCCAGTCACGTAAATAGAAATGATATTTCACACCTATCGATCCTAAATTATTTAAAAATTCTCTTGTACTGACTATCTGTGAACCAACAGTTTCGTAGGGTATTATCAATTCTTTTATTTTGTTATTTTTTATCCAATCTATTAATCCTTGAAAAGAAGAAATCAATTCAGCTTTTGGAGTAGTGTTTACAACTTCGTGTAAAAGATTTTCTTCAAAATTCTGTATTACTTTATTTTTATTAATTTTATTATAAAAAACACATATTTCATAATTAGTGATATTGAAATTATTGATTATTTTATGTAAAGACAAATCATTATTAGTTATAACTAATCCTAGACTTTTATCTTTAAGTTTATCTATAAAAATTTCTTCATAGGATAGTTTTGGTTTTACTGTACTATTTAAGTTACTATTATCTTCAATGGGTAACTCATATTCATTTAATTGATCTTTAGGATAGAACCTATTATTCGTAAATTTTTTTATATTTTCAGAGTTTGCTAAATAATTTTTCCCGATTGTTTGAAGTCCTGCAACCCATCTCCATCCGAGTGTGTTTGAAGCTGGACAAAAATCGAGTAGGTGATCACTAAAGAAATGTGCTCCTTCTTCCCATGGTCTCTTTAATGTAAAAATCCAAATACTAGCATACCACATTCTAGCATGGTTATGAAGATAACCAGTTTCTATAAGCTCATCTGTCCAGTTATCAAAACATTTAATGCCAGTTTTATTTATAATTTCATATTTACCAATTTTTTTTTCATACTCATCAAAGACTTTTGGGTGAAGTTCTAGCCATCCTCTCCAGTAGGTTCTCCAAAATATTTCTTGTACAAATTTATCTACTTTACTTAATTTAAATTTTTTAGATATTAAATCGATAATCTCGGTTTCAGAAATAAACCTTCGTCTTATATATGGCGATAGCTTACTAACATTATGATGGGGTGGGCCGAGATCATAATTTCTATTTGCTGAGTAATCTGGAAGATTATTAGCTATAAAAAAGTTCAAGTATTTATGAACGTCTTTAGATTTTGTAAAAAATGTATTTATCAATGTGAATTATAAAAGTATTTTAACTTAAATAATTACATTTTATATTTTTACAATGAACTAATTTGGATAAATATATTTTTGCTAATTAAATTGCTGCTCTATCTTTTTCTATCTTAGCTTTTAAATGGCCAATCATAACTCTTCTCATATACTCAGCTCTTTCAAAATTAGTAAATGAATACTCTCTGACATCATCATTACATATTTTGATTGAAAAATTATAAAACGCACCAACTTTTTCAATATTTGAAGCACTTCCATTTGCCATTCTTTCTGGGCTTATAAGAGTGCCAAAACTTGTTTCGATAATATTTGACATAATTTTTCCTCTCTAATCACTTAGTAAAAGTATAATATGAAAATCATAAAAATTTCAATTAAAATGTAAAAATTTGTTATCTTTACTCTCTGAAATTAACAAACTGCAAAGGCAAATCTGTAAATTTTTCCTTAATGTATGAAATTGTATTTTGCAAGACATCTCTTTTTTTGCTAATTACACGCAATTCATCACCTTGTACTTGAACTTGCACTTTATTTTTTAGTTGCTTAATTTCTTTTATAATTTTTTGTGCATTTTCTTTTTGTATTCCTGATAATACTTCAACATTTTGTCTAATAGTATTACCACTTCCAGTTTCTATTTTTTTAAAACTAAGAAATTTTGAATTTACTTTTTGTCTTGTAACATGTGATATAATTAATTCTTCAACTTGCTTTCTTTTTAATTCGTCATCTGCAACGATTGAAATAGTACTTTCAATAAAATCAACTTTAGATTGACTACCTTTAAAATCATAACGAGTATTAATTTCTCTTTGAACTCCATCAATGGCATTTTTAACAGATGGCAAATCAGCTTTACTAACAATATCAAAACTTGGCATAAACTCCTCCATTATAAATTTTCAATTACATCTCCTAAATATTTAAATTGGAATATCAAACCAACTTCAGTAACAGGAGCAATAGATGGATCTGTCTTCGTCTCTCTCTCATACTTTAACTCAATAACCATGCAGTTTTGCAATGAACCTGAGTAATTAATTGAATATTCTGTTTTAAGTAATTTAATATCGCTATTATGAAGATTATAATTTTGGAGTCCTGAAAATCCCCAATCATTTGTGATTTTTGAATTAAATTTGAAATTTAAGTTTTCAGCTCCACTTGTGTCCTTAATAAAACCATCACTTATAGAGGCATGACTAGCAGATAAATCAAATCTTCCTAAACTTTGAGAAATTGTTGTAATAGATTCATAAATTTTGAAATTATGAGGATCTAGCCTTGCAGACCAGTCAGTTGAAAAGTTATTAGTATTTTGGAAGGCTAAACGTGCAATATAATCAGATTCAGATACGACTGTTTTTTTGGAATTTAATGACTGAAATTCATTTTCATTATCTCCCCATAATTTTAGGCTTTGCCCAAAAAAACTTGTAAAATTAACTGAATTTTCATTACTAATAAAGTTAGTTATTCCATAGTCTATTCTACCTCCAGGCAGAGTAAGGTCGTTTCCAAGCGGTCTATGTGGGATAAATAAGTTTGTTTCATCTAATCTATAATCTAATGCATCTCTATTTGGAATGTGGTTAACATTATCAGAACCATTTATTAAAACAGCTTGTATTTGAGGTTTTAGGATTGACTGATTTTGAAATACTTTTGTAGGTAAGTAATCCTCCCATCCAAATGAAATAAAACTATTTACAGAATTAATGTTACCTACATTATTAGGATTGCTTTTATTTTTTGAGACATCATAAAAATTACCAGATATTGATGCCTCAAAAAAACTTATTCCTTTTTTTAATTTTAATTTTCTATGTGCGGTCAGTTTATTTGAATATCTTAATAAATCATGTCCTTCATCATCGTCAAGTTCAAGCGCACTCATTTCCAATTTGCCAAATGTGTTTCTAAGCGGTATGTCAAAAATTCTTTCATATTTAATTGAAGGTAATACTAAAGGCGAGTTGTCATTTTCTGTTTCTCTCGAAAGGCTTCCTATTTTATAAAGTTCTACAGATGAAAAACTGTTATCATTAAGTTTTTGTGTTGATAAGCTTGACTTTAAAATTGTTTCGTTCGTCAATTTATATTTTCTTAAAAAACTATCTTCACTGGAGTCCTGAAGTATAATTTTAGTTCTCCAGTTATTTTCACTTACTGAGTCAAATGTCAAAAAACCTGAAATAACTTCTTCATCTTGTTCTTTGAATGTATCTACAATTCCGCCAATTATATTAGCCTTTAGATTTGAGTTCTCACTAATACTTCTATACTCAAGGTCAGTTAGATAACCTGACTTTGAAAAGATTATTGGTGTAATAGTATAGTCTTGGCTATTTGATATATTTAAAAAATATGGTTGCTTCCATGTTATCCCAGTCTCTTTACCAACACTAATGCTAGGAGTAAGAAATCCGCTTTTTCTTTTTACAGTCCAATCTGGATGTGCAAACGTAGGTGTATAAAGAATAGGAAAGTTTAGTAAGTGCATGGTCACACCATCATGATGAATAGTGTGTGTATCATTATTGACCCTTGTTTCCCTTGCACTAAAATGCCATAATGGAGTTTCACCTTCATTTAATTTACAATTACAGGGAGTAAATTTTGTTCCCTTATATTTAATTTCATTTTTATTTTCAGAAACTACATTACGTGCTGTCATTTGACTGCCATCAGCCAATTGTGCGTAAATATTTGAAAGATAAAAGTTTGAAGTTTGATTTTTTAAAATTAAATCTTTCCCATTATGAAAATTACCATTTTCATCTTGGAGAAATACATCGCCTTTTGCGTGTATTTCATCTTTATTTTTATAGTATATTATTTCTCTGCTTGAAAGTTTGATATTATCTAATTCTAACTTTACATTACCAGTTGCAATCAGCGTTTGTAATTCATTGTCAATTGAAACCTTCTGAGCCGAAAAAATCATACCTTTCTTTTCTTGCTTAATTTTTTGGATTTGATAATTATCTAAATTTGAATTTTTTGTTCCCTTTATTAAACCTATTTCATTAGAACTGTTGGCGTTAATTTTATAATTTTGTTGATTTATATTTTCAAAATTATTCTGATTATTTATATCTACTTTTGTTGATTTTGTTTTAAATGTATCTTTAGAATGCTTTGTAATTTTATTATCATCAATATCAGATATATTGTCTGAATCTTCAAAAAATGATTGAGAGCCTTTTATATATTGATTGCTGCTTAAGGTATCATTATCTTGTTTGATTACTAAATCTATTATGGCTGAATTACTATTATCAAAACTTTTAATAAATGATAATATTCCTTCATCTTCAAACAAATTTTTATTAATTTGAGATTGATTATTTTTTGATTTGCTATATGCCGTTGATGACAAAAGAAGCAAGAAAAAAATTACAGTTATAAATTTCAATGGCTTTTAATTTAACTAATTATATAACAATTTATTTTAACTATATTATATTAGTTTCTAATAATATTAAATTCAAATTTCTAAAAATGAAGCTTGTAATTGTACATTTACTTTTTCTTTCAAAGATTTTGTTATTTTCAAACAATCTCTATGCAAACTATTTGGATGGCTTTAAAGAGTATGAAAAGAAAAATTATCAATTGGCTTTTAAGCATTGGCAAGAAGGGGCTAATCAAAATGATACATTGTCTCAATTTTATTTAGGATTATTATACAAAAATGGCCTTGGCATTAATAGAGATTACACAAAAGCATTTGATCTGTTTGAAATTGTATCTGGTAAGGGTTTAGTTGAAGGATATTACAATCTTGGGTTGCTTTATTATAACGGTCTAGGCACAGAAAAAAATTATAATAAGGCTTTTATTAATTTTAATATAGCAAAAGATAAAATCGTTGAATCTTATTATTATTTAGGAGTTATTTATAGTGAGCCTAGGGGTGTTGAAATAGACTATTTAAAAGCTGAAAGGTTTTTTCGATTAGCCTCTGAAAATGGCATTGATTTAGCTAATTGCAACTTAGGCTATATTTATTTGGAAGGACTTGGGGTGCCTCAAAATTATGGTGAAGCATACAAATACTTTTTAGTAGGTGCTAAGAAAAATTTCTCTGACTGTCAAAATGGATTAGGTTGGCTTTATGAAAATGGTATTGCCGTTTCAAAAAATCAAGATGAAGCAATAAAATGGTATAAATTAGCTGCTGAACAAAATCATAAACAAGCCCAATTTAATTTAGGATTAATTTATTTAAAAAATAAATCATTAAATGATAATTATTATACAGCTATAAAATGGTTCACTAAATCTGCAGAGCAAGGTGTGCCTGAAGCACAGTATAATTTAGGCAGTATTTACCTTGATGGATTGGGTATTGTACAAAACTTTAGTAAAGCATTTTCAAATTTTCTATTGTCTGCTGAAAATGGTTTTGAAATGTCTCAATATAAACTTTCATTGATGTTTCTGAATGGTTGGGGCACTGATACAGACAAAATTAAAGCTTTTATGTGGGTAAATATTGCTGCTTCAAGAAATCATGAACAGTCTATTAAAAAACGAGATGAATTACTTAAAATTTTATCAACTAAGGATGTTCAAAGAGGTCAAGAGTTGTCTCTTGCTTGTTTTGAAAAGAAACTTATAAATTGCTAAATTAGCTAAATAATTTTCCTGGATTTAAAATATTCTTAGGATCTACAGAATTTTTGATTGTTCGCATTAAATTTAATAAATTTTGATCTTTATATTTTTCCAATTCTTCAATTTTTAATTGGCCAATACCATGTTCAGCACTGAAAGAACCATTGAATGTTTTTATTTTTTTATAAACTAATTCTTTTAAGGCAGTCTGATTTTTGTAAACATATTCTTTATTTTTGTCCTCATCCATTAAATTGTAATGTAAATTACCATCCCCTAAATGCCCAAAAGAGCAAATTTTTACGTGTTTATGCCTACTTTTTAACTCTTCTGAAGTTTCAATCCAAAATTTAGACATATTTTCAATAGGTATGGACAAATCTAATTTGAGTTGAAATCCTTCCTGCATTTGAGCAATATTTGCATTCTCTCTTATTTCCCATAATTCTTTATTCTGATAATCTGACTGAGAAATAACAGCATCTTCTATTAAATGATTTTCAATTAAATGAGACATTACATTTATAACTTTTTTTTGGAAAATAGTCTCTCCTGTTTCATCAATATTTAAATCTAACTCTGAAGTAGTTGTAAATTCTACAAGTAATGAAAGTTCTGGTATTGCCGGGAAGGGCTTACTAATTTTAGGAAATTGTTTATGAACAATTTCTAAAATTGGTTTTGACATTATTTCGAATGCTTCAATATTGTTTCCAACCAAAGACTGTAACATATGAAGAGTTTCAATAGATTTATCAATATCCTTTACTTTAATAAAACATGAAATACTTGCTTTTGGTTTTTTAAATATTTTGATAGTTGCAGCTGTTATAAGCGCTAATGTCCCTTCAGAACCAACTAATAGTTTATGCAAAGCGTAGCCAGTATTATCTTTATGTAAAGAATTTAGATTATTTATTACTTCACCATTAGGCAGGACAGCTTCAATACCTAACACCAAATCTCTTGTTGAACCATATTTCAAAACATTAATACCACCTGCATTTGTAGCTAAATTCCCACCAATGGTGCAACTGCCCTTAGCTGCTAGATTTATTGGAAAAATTCTATCTTTTTCTTGAACAACGTTAAGTATGTTTTCTAAAATACATCCAGCTTCTACAGTTACTGTATTTCCAAGCAAATCTATATTTCTTATATTATTTAACTTTGTAAAATTAATGAGAATAGAATTTCCAGAATTGTCTGGTGTGGCACCACCACAAAGCCCTGTATTACCACCTTGTGGGACTATTGGTATATTATTTTTATTAGCAAGTTTTAATATTTTGCTAACTTCTTCAGTTGTCGAGGGGAATACTACAAACTTGACTCTTCCTTCGAATACTCCTCTCCAATCACTTAAATACTGTTCAATGCCTTCAATCATAATTGGGTTTTTAAGAACGGATTGAAATTCTTTAAATATATTATTGTTATCATCCATAGTTATGATGAAGCCCTTTTAAGTTTATCGTTAATTGCAAATCCTATATCTTTATTTGGAATGGGAGCTACAACTATTTCATGAGTGTCAGTTTTATCAAGAAATCTTAACATTTTAAAGAGATTTGATGCTGCTTCATTTAAGTCACCACTATTACTTAAGTTAAGCGCAATTCCATCAAATTTCTCGTCAGGCATAATATTACTAAAGCCCAAAAATGAACAATTTTTTGTAGGCTTAATTGAATTTATTATTAATTTTTTTGAAGGTGAGTAATGTTTAAACATTTGTCCAGGACTTAAAATTTTTTTATTACTACCTTTTTTCTTTATTTTGCAATCTATTCTATTCTCTAACATTTTTTGAGTAATTGGACCGTGTCGAAGAATTATTATATCATGACTTCTTATGTCTACAACGGTTGATTCAACACCTTTTTCTGATTGGCCTCCATCGATAATTAATTTTATTTCCTCCCCAAAATCTTCATAAACATGATAAGGGTTGGTTGGACTAATATTACCTGAAATATTAGCACTTGGAGCTGCAATTGGATTATTGAATTTTTCAATAATGTTTTGAAAGATTTTATTATCTGGAAGTCTAACAGCTACACTTGACAAATTAGATGTTGCAAGTTCAGAAATATTGTTATTTTTTTTTTGATTAAGTATCATTGTTAAAGGACCTGGCCAAAAATATTTTGATAATGAATAAAATAATGTATTTGTTTCTGCAAGTTGTTCCACCATTTTGATGTTTGACACATGCAAAATTAAGGGATTGATATGAGGTCTCTTTTTTAATTTATATATTTTAGAAATTGCACTATCAGAAGTTGCATCAGCACCTAAACCATACACTGTTTCAGATGGTATAGCTAATAGTTCACCATTTGACATTATTTCATAGGCTTGCTGTATTACTTTACCACTATATTTTTTAATGTTAGTTGTCATTTAAAAGTTTTATAAAAAATTAATTTGTATAAATAATAGTTCAAAATTAAATATTAGGGAATTTATATGTGTGGAAGATTTTCACTTTCATCAAACCTAGAAGAATTACAAAAAGAATTTTCTAATGAAATATTTGGTAATTTTCCTGCAAAATACAATATATCGCCTGGACAGAGTCCTGTTGTAATATCATTAAAAAAAAATAATTTTTATCTAAACAAAATACATTGGGGTTTTAAAGTCCCTAAACTTGGAAAACTGGTTATAAATGCTAGATCAGAAACTATAACTGAAAAACCTTTATTCAAAAATTTGTTACTTCAAAATAGATGCCTAATTCCGGCAAATAGCTGGTTTGAGTGGGATAATGAAAAAAAACCCTATCTTATTAAACATAAAAAAAATGATATAATTGCATTTGCTGGTTTGCAGAGGATTGAAAAAAATGAAGAAAGTAGTTTTGTTATAATTACTGCAGATGCAGGAAAAGATTTAAAAAAAATTCATAATAGAACACCACTAGTTATCAATAAAGAGAATTTTCTATTTTGGTTGGGAAATGATTATGAAAAAGCTTGTAATTTTTTGAAACCTATAAACGCAAATGAGTATACATTTTATCCAGTTTCACCAAAAGTAGGAAAAATATCTAATGATAATATATCAGTCACTGAACAATATCATGAAAAAGAAAGTCAACTAAATTTATTTTCTAATTGAATTTTGATCCTTCATGAATTTCAATTCTATATATTTGCCACATTACAAGTGCAGCAGCACCTCTGAGGGGCTTCCACTTTTCAGCTAATTTAAGTAGCTCTTTTCCTTTTGGTCTATGATTTAATTTAAAAAACCTCTTTGCGCCTTCTTGAACAGCCAAGTCATCTTGTGGAAATGCATCCATGTCACCTAGAACAAAAAGTTGGTAAATATCAGCAGTCCAATCTCCAATTCCTTTGATTTTAGTTAAATTTGAATGTGCTTCTTTGGAAGGTAGTTTCCCAAGTTTATTAAGTAAAAGAGAGCCTGAATTGATATTTTCTGCAAGGTCTCTGCCATACGATATTTTTTGTCTTGATAGGCCTGCTTCCTTAAGTTTATTATCCGAAAATAATAAGAAATTTTTAGGAATATCAGCTTTTATTTTTTTTAGCTTAGCCCAAACAGCATCAGCAGCTTTGACTGATATTTGTTGTCCTACTATCATCCTCAGTAACGTCTCAAAACCTCCTTTAGACATTTTGTCATTTGGAAGACCATAATTGACTATAATTTCATTTATTTTATTGTCTTGCTTTGAGAGTTGTAATACTGCCTTTTGAAGAGGACTATAGGCCATACAATTAATTTTTATAAGATCTATGGCAAGATTTGCAAGTGCTGCTTAACTCACTAAATAAACTATTTAGTTTATCTAATTTATTATCTTGAGCAGCAATGCTAAGTGTCTTTGCTGCATTTGAGTTAAGTTTCGCAGCTTTAGTAAAACCTTCAAAATCAGACCAAATATTTTCGCTTGAACCTCGTGATACACTACCAACAGGAAAATAATCTGTCATTTTATTTGCAAATGCTTCAATTTCACCGGCACTTTTGATGACCTGCTCAAAGTTTTCTGAACTTATGGCACTATAAATTAATTTCATATTATCGTTATTTTTCTGGTATAATTGCTTTCTTTTATCAATTATTTCAGACCCAGAAACTGGCAAAGTAATCAATATAAATAGTAATACAAATTTTCTCAAAATTCTAATCCTCTGTTTAAATTTAATTTTATGATATCTCAATAATTGTTTTATGGAAATATGGTTTTTCAGGAGAGGAAATTATTGATGGGAAATCAGATATATTTACACTATTAGGAAATTTTTGATCCTCTAAACAAATCCCGGAAAAATTGCCATAGCTTACATCATTTAACCCCTTAGGTGCTAGATTTAAACTTGGCGCATTGTAAACTTGTATTCCAGGTTGGTCTGTCCATAGAGTTAAATTCAAATTACTTACAGGATTAAATAGTCTTGCAGCAGGCTTAATTAAATGGTTATTTTTTTCTAATACATAGTTGTCATCTAATTTAATTTTACCAATTTTCTTTTTATTAAAAAAATCCATTTCCGTGTTTTGGGTTGAAATAATTTTTCCTGTTGGTATTAAATCTTCATCTGTTTCAGTGTAGGATTTTGAATCTAAATATAACAAGTGATTACAAATATTATAATTTTCTTCAAATGAAGAGCACAAGTTAAAATAATTATGTTGCCCCATGTTAATTGGTGTTTCCCTATCAACAGTAGCGCTCATTTCTATAGTAAGTGTTTTTCCTTTCAGAATATATTTTACTTTTGCGTTAACCTCGCCAGGGTATCCTCCTTCACCATTGAAGCTATTAATAGAGTAGGTAACAGAGTTATCCTCTTCATTAGTTTCAAAATCCCAGATTTGTTTTCCAAACCCCATTTCACCCCCATGCAAATGATTGGGAGGCCGATTAATATCTAGTTGATATTCTATGTTATTTAATTTAAATCTACCCTTATCAATTCTATTAATTACTCTTCCTACAATAGACCCAAAGTAAGGACTAAATTTAGGGTAAAATTCAAAATCTTCAAACCCTAAAACTGCTGAAACTATCCCATCTTGAGGATGGTTGATAATCCAATTTTGAATTGACGCCCCCCAATTCATAAATGAGACTTTAGCATTTTGCTCGCTACTAAGAGTAGTTAAAATAACTTGCCTATTTTTAAAAAAACCAAATTTTCTATTCGAAATCTTACTCATAATTTCAAAATTTTTTTCTCAGACAAATAATTAATGATTTTGTCTGACAATTCATCGGCAGTATACTTTTCACTATCCAAAGTAATTTCTGGATTTTTAGGTATTTCATAAGCTGAATCAATGCCCGTAAAGTCTTTGAGTTGTCCTGAACGTGCCTTTTTATAAAGGCCCTTAGTATCCCTTTTTTCACAAACCTCTAGAGGCGTATTTAAAAAAACTTCTATATATTCATTTTTTTCAAAGAGATTCCTTGTAAATTCTCTTTGTTTTTCGAAAGGGGAAATAAATGAGGCTATTACAATTAGACCTGCATCCACCATAAGTTTTCCTACATGACCAATTCTACGAATATTTTCATTCCTATCATCATCTGAAAAACCTAAATCTTGATTAAGAGTATGCCTTAGGTTGTCTCCATCTAATAAAAATGTATGTTTATTTTGTTTATTAAGTTTTTGTTCTAAAAGATCTGCAACTGTAGATTTCCCTGCACCAGAAAGGCCTGTGAGCCATATAATACATGATCTGTGTTTCTTTATAAAAGAGCGATTTGCCCTTTTTACTTTCATCTTATAAATGAAGGTCTCATTCTTTAAATGCATTTATATTCCAACTTTTAATAGATTTAAAATGAAATAATATAAATTTTTAAGATTAATAATACTAATTGAAATTTAAAACAAGTTTTCCATTATCATCAAATGACATAGAGGTATTTTTATCCTTTAAATCTTTAAACCGCCAATCAAAATATGATTGTATAACTTCTGACATTTTCTCGTTACTTTCATTTGGTGAAAACCAAATAGAGATTTCAATTCTTGTGCCATCATCATTATATGGAACAGATACAACAACAGATTTTTGTAGATATAATGGTTCTTGAAAATTTTCTGGGACATCCTCAACCATTGTAGCAAGAATGTTTTCAGGATCGTCATTAAAGAAGCAATTTGTAATTGGTATGCCCTGGTTATTTATATTTTTTTTAAATATTAATTTATTTTTTGTCATGATTAACTAATTTTTTTAATTTTCTTATTACTGAACTAATATTTTTTTTGTATAAATTCCAGTTTTTTTGGAAAAGGAATGAAGTAAATATTGTATCTTTTTAGACTTTTTAGAAATTACTTTATCCCAGCTTAAGTCAGTTGCAATAGAAGGCATTGTAAAAGTTTTAATATGGCCAATATTACTTTCAAAATATTTATGAATGTGACCACAAAATAAAGCAACAATATTTGATTTGTTTTTTAAAAAGTAGTGAAATTTTTTTACTTCTTCTATATCTACATATTCAATTCTCTCAAACTCATTATCACTAACATTATAAGGTGGGTGGTGCATAAAGATGGCAGTAGGCAAACTCTTTGAGCGAGATATTTCGTTTGATAGTAATTTTATTTTTGAAGAAGTTAATTCACCTTTGTTACTGTTGGAACAGAAAGTATCCATCGAAATTAATTTAAAACCTTTAAATTCTATAGAATAGATATAAAATTCTTTATCAGTTTTTTCAGATAAACTTTGTGTAAATATTTTTCTGAGATTAGGCTTATTGTCTCTATTTCCAGGAGTGAAAAATATACTTTGTTTTAACTTTTTAAGAATAGAATCTGCAATTGTGTATTCTTCGACTGTACCATTTTGAGTTACACCTCCGGTATGAATAATAAAATCAGGCTGTGGATCTAAATTATTAATGCTGTCAACACATCTTTTTAGATTATTTATCCTTTGTTTCACAATATCTGTTTCGCCCACCTTTACAGGGCACATTAAATGCGTGTCAGAAATCTGAGCTATAGATATCAAAAGTTTGAATTTTACTTGTCAATAATATGATGAACTGGTGCTTTTTCCATAGACCATGAATTTTCTTTCTCATTAAACTGAGACAGAGTAAAGCAGTGCCAATCCTTATCATCTAATTTTGGATGATCACCTCTATAGTAGTAGCCAGGCCATCGAGTTTCTTTCCTGTATAAAGTATGCTGAGTTACACACTCTGAAGCTAATACTCTGTGATTAAGTTCCCAAGCTCTTTGAAGCTGGTGTAAACTATCAGCACCAATATTACTAAGATCTTCTTTTAACATAGTAAGGAGTTCTATTCCTCTTAAGAGCATAGGTTCATTAGTTAGATAATCGGTACTTGTGCCACCAACATATTCATCCATTATCTTTTCAAGTCTTTGCAAGCCTTGAATTGGAAGAATATAACTAGGTGAAACAGTACCACTTGTGATTTCATTTCTGCCAACTGTATAATTCTCAAGAGGTTTGTAAACTAATTCTTTCAGACTTGAATATTCTTCTTCATTAACTTCAGGGTGGTCATTTCCAAGGTCATTAACATAATTTATTGCAGATTTGCCTGCAATACGACCTTCTGTAAAAGAACCTGAAGAAAATTTATGTGCAGTACCACCAATTGTATCACCTGATCCAAAAAGGCCTTCAACAGTCATCATTCTATTATAACCCCACTGATAATCATCTGGAGCGTAATCACTAGGGCCACTAGCCCAAGCTCCAGAGCATGTCGCATGCGATCCCATTACATAAGGCTCAGACATTACTAATTCAGGGTTAATCTCTTTTGGATCAATATTTTGTGAAGCCCAAACAACAGCTTGTCCAATAGTCATTCCGAGAAAGTTTTCCCACCCAACAGTCTCTTTATGTGGATCTTTAAATGCTTCTTTTGTTACCATTCTAATAGGGCCTCTGCCAGCCTGGACTTCTTTTAAGAACGCATGATTTCTTAAGCAAGTTGGGACTGGTTGTTGATCTACGTAATCTCCAACCATTTCCTTAATTGAGTCATACCAAGTGTTTTCGTAACTTTTTCCATATCCATTTTCAGTAGTGGTCTTCAAATGTAAAAAATAAGCACCGACAGGTCCGTAACCATCTTTAAATCTAGTAAGCACAATTCTATTTTCCATTTGAGTCATTTTTGCTCCAACTCTAATTGGAAGAGCGTATGCAGAAGCGCTACTCCATGGCGCATACCAAGTTCGCCCCATACCTTCACCAACTGCATGCGGTTTAAATATATGAGAAGCACCTCCAGCAGAAACGACAACTGCTTTTGAACGAAAAACATAAAAATCACCAGTTCTAACATTAAAACCAACAGCTCCTGCAACCCTGTTTGGTTTGTTTTTATCCATAAGAAGATGGGTAACCATGATGCGGTTGTAAACTTCAGTTGCTGCTTTCCTTGCAGCTTCAGCTATAATAGGCTTATAACTTTCACCATGGATCATTATCTGCCATTTACCTTCTCTTTGGTAACGTCCATTTTCTGGGTCTCTCATAATTGGTAAGCCCCATTCTTCAAACTTATGAACAGTAGAATCAACATGACGAGCAATATCGTAGCCCAGATCTTCTCTTACTAAACCCATCAAATCATTTCTCGCGTACCTAACATGATCTTCTGGCTGGTTCTCATTCCAGTGCATCCCCATGTAACAATTTATGGCGTATAAACCTTGAGCGACAGCACCACTTCTTTCAATATTCGCTTTTTCAACTACAACTATTTTTTTATCTCTACCCCAATATCTGGACTCGTAAGCAGCACCACAACCACCAAAACCGCCTCCAATTACCAAGACGTCTGAGTCAACATAAACTGTCTTTCTTGAAGCCATTATAAAGGTCCTTCCACAAACTGATTACGCGATATAGTAGGTAATGATTCTACCTTTAAAGCATCTGGTTCGTGCGCTAGTTGTTGAGTAGAGTATTCTTGTGTATTAGGGTCTTCATATTCAGCTGGTCCTTTTATTGAACCCCATGGTGTTGTTCTAATAGGTGATACAAAATTCTTTTCTCTTCCATCCCTAAATTTAATTTTCCATGATATAGTTCCTTTTTCTTCCTCTCGAAGAACACGAACACTGTGACCCATCGGAGCAAAATCTGCATATCCTCTAGCGTCTATTGCATTTTGAGGACAAGCTTTAACACATGAGTAACATTCCCAGCAAAAGTTTGGTTCAATATTATATGCTCTTCTTGTTGTTGGATCGATATGCATAATATCTGAAGGGCAAATATCTACACAGTGACCACAACCATCACAGCTTGTCATATATACAAAAGTTGACATTAAATTCTCCTATTAATTAATAATTTCGGGGCACCCTTTTTACAGTGCCATAAATTGCAGGTTTGTCTGCAGGTTCAGGTAAATTTCTATTTGAGCCATCAGCTTGAGCAACTCTTTTTTGCAGGGATGCTCCTGGCTTGTAAAACATATGAGCAAACTTAGACCAGGGAATGGAACCAAATAAGATTAAATTAGAAACAAGGTATAATACCAGTAATATGTTTGAATAAAATGGGTTAGATATTTGTGTTACCCCCCACAATATTGCTAAAGTAGAACTTATAGCTAAAGAAAGAACAAAAATATCGGCTTGAATAAATCTAAGTCTTGCATTGCCTTCAGCAGCTACATCAACTCTAATAAAAAACCAAAACCAATAGCAACCTACACTAATTAAAAGAGCACTTAAATACCAAACAATTGGAATTATTTCAGGTGTTTTAGAAGTTTCTGGCAGATAACTGAAAACCATTATAACAGTTGTAATCACATAACCAATAAAACCATAAAACGTAAAAAGATGGGCTAGTCTCCTTTTGAAACTACAAAATTCTGCTGCGGAAAAAACATCTACAGTTATTGTTTTGAAGATTATAACTATCATTTGGTTGAAAGAAATATCCTTAACTTTACTTAGTTTTGATTTTCTCCAATTTCTGAAAAAGTAAGTAGCATTTTGTTTTTCAATCATATCGTAAACTGTTCCCCCTAAAACGAGAACAAACATTAAAATTACAAAGCTTTGCATCGCAATTACAGGTATTAAGTTTGATAATTCAACAAATGGATTTAGTGAAAACATTAAGACGTCCTATGAATATATTTATATTAATTTAAATAATTGATTTAGATTATTTGTCAATCTGAAATAATTAATATGATTAGTATGAAGTTCCTAATTTTAAAAAGTTCTACAGCTTACCTTCATCTCTTAATTTTTGTCTTATCTTGGTTGCACTTATTTCAGTTATAGACTTATCAAAAGTTTCTTCTTCAAAAGAATAGCCAACTCCTCTTCCATAAGTAATATTTACAATATTTGGAACCAACATAATTTCATATTCAACGCCTCTTTTAAAATCATCTTGCAGTAAACCTTCTTCAATATTTGAACAAACTGCATCCCAATCAAATGGATTATCACTTTGACCATCCCCACCTGATGCACCTTGTACATCTCTGAC
The DNA here is from genome assembly GCA_902612965.1 of uncultured SAR116 cluster alpha proteobacterium. GTDB lineage: Bacteria > Pseudomonadota > Alphaproteobacteria > Puniceispirillales. The sequence goes on from CACMFN010000003.1 coordinate 108,660, forward strand.
TTGAATAATTACTTGTCCTGTTTTTGCAACACATCTTTTAAAAAGAGCCTGGTGCCCATCATGCCATGGTTGCCACCTACCTAACATTTGCACTGTCGGCTTTTTCCAATCAAACATTTTAAAATATCTCCTTTATAATTTAATAACGTTTATATTTATTTAATTATGACCAAATTTCATCTAAAAAATTTTAACAATTCATAAGATTTTTTGTCTATGATAAGTGCCTTCAGGTTTGATGATTCATGAAGTTTCACAAGATTTAAGACTGTCTTTCTTTTCTAGATACTTTTGATTTCTTTTTCAATGTCAAGGACGCTTCTTACCTCAACGTAATTACTAAGATTAAATTTTTTCATAAACTCATTATAAACTAGATTATCAAATAATTTGAATAAATTTTCCCAGTAATTATCAACATTTACTATTAAAATTTTTGATTTTATTTGCCCTAATTGTTTCCATGTTAGCACTTCCATCAATTCTTCTAGTGTTCCAATGCCACCAGGCAAAGCAATAAAAATTGATGCTTGCTCATACATGATATTTTTTCTTTCATGCATTGTGTTTGTCATAATGATATCTGTTAAGCCTTTGTGATCAACTTCGATGTCACATAAGAATTTTGGAATAACACCTGTAACTTTTCCTCCAGCTTCAAGACAACTATCTGCGACTACGCCCATTAAACCAGTGTTGCCTCCACCGTAGAATAAATGAAAATTCTGTTTTGCAATCAGTTGTCCAAGTTCATTAGAAATTAATTTATAATTTTGATTTTTTCCTGAAGAAGATCCTGCAAAAACACAAATTTTTCTCATTTAAAATTCCTTTACAAATTTATTAAATAATTAATTTAAAGGCATTCCTTCACATGCTTCTAAATTACTGTTTATTGGAGTTGAAGGAACTTTACTTTTCAAAAATAAATTTCTAATTGGTTTAATTATATCTTTTTCGTTAACAGTCCCTGCTCGTATAGTTATTATTCCTGGCCTTCCTGAATTTTTCCCAAAAACTTGTGAACCACACTTTGGACAAAAATATTTTGTCATATTATTTCCTGCATCTGATAAATGCGTATAGTTATTTACTTCTCCGGTAATTTCAAAATTTTCTTCTTTTATAAATAAATTTGTTAAGTAAACACTTCCAGTTGCTTTCCTGCATTGATCACAATGACAATTTTGTATAACAAGAGGGTCAGAATTTGATTTATAATTAACTGAACCACAAAGACAACTTCCAGTAAATATGCTCATAATAACTCCTGTAACTATTATGATTAGGTTTATCAGAAAAAATATTTGAGAGTAAGATATTTTCGATTAGAATGTTGATTAGGAGAAGAATTTGATAAGAAATCTTAATTTTACAGTCGATGTATCTTTAAATAATCAGAAAAAAATTGGACTAATTGTACTTGCTTCTGACTATACAATTGATGAAGAGTTTAGAAAGTTATTTCCAATTGCTAATTTAGATTACTATCAGGCAAGAATTGAGAATTCTCCCATAATCACACCAGAGACTTTGAGCGCGATGAAATTAAAAATTAGCTCTACACTGAAACTGATTTTGCCTGGCGATAAACTAGATATAGTTGGGTATGGATGCACATCTGCTACTGTAGTTTTAGGAGAAGAAGAAATTTTTAGTTCTATCAAGTCCGTACATCCTAATGCAAAGTGCACAACACCAATATCAGCTGCTTTAAAAGCTTTTGAAATCTTTGATGCTAAGAATATAGCTGTAATTACACCATACACTAAGAATGTTAATATTTATATTTCAGAATACATTAAAAAATCTGGTTATAGTATTTCAGCATTTGGTTCGTTTAATGAGAAACGGGACCCAGTTGTGGCATCTATCGATAGCAATAGTATTGTTAATGGAGTAAAAGAAACAATTAAAGATAAAAAAATTGATATGGTTTTTATTTCGTGCACAAGCATAAAATTTATAGATTTTGTCCCCCAGTTAGAAAAATTGATAGGAATACCAGTCACAACATCCAACCATGCCATGGCTTGGCATTGCATGCGATTAGGAGGAGTAAAGAATACATTACCTAATCTCGGACAGTTGTTTTTGAAATAAAGTGGATAATTACAATGGATGCTGACTATATTATAAATTATTTAAAATTAACAGAGCACCCTGAGGGCGGGTGGTTTAAAGAAACTTTCCAATCAAAAGAGACTTCAAATGGTAGATCGAATCTTTCAATGATTTACTACTTTTTAAAGGAAAATGAAAATTCACACTGGCACAGAGTTACAGACGCTGATGAAATATGGCTCTGGCATTTAGGAGACCCTTTATTGCTTTCCTATTCTGATGAACGATCTACAAACGCAATTACTCTTGGTCCAGATTTAAATAATAATGAAAAACTTCAAGCAGTCATTCCTAAATCTATATGGCAAAAGGCAAAATCAAACGGAGCATGGTCTTTAGTAAGCTGTGTGGTGGCTCCGGCTTTTTCTTTTGATGGATTTGAAATGGCTAAAAAAGGATGGGAGCCAAAAACATGAGCAAAAATCATGAAGAACAAGATAAATTAATGATGAATACAATGTATTGGTGGGGTATCCCGTCATTCTTCAAATGTAATTTTCAGGAAAATATTGAAAATACTGATATTGCATTCGTTGGAGTGCCACATTCTACAGGGAATGGTACCACCGAGAGAGACCAGCATTTGGGGCCAAGGGCTGTGAGACATGTTTCAGGTAGTTTGCGCAGAGTTCACATGAAGTATGAATTTTCTCCGTGGGAAGTAGCAAGAATAAATGACCTTGGTGATGTTCCATTGCCAGAAGCAAATAACAATGAAGCTTGTATAAGAGATATTTCAAATTTCTATAAGAAACTATCAGACAGTCAAGTTAAACCAGTTTCAATAGGAGGAGACCACTCCATAACAGGTGGCATACTAAGAGGGATATCTGGAAAAGGTTCAAAACTCACTGACGGACAATCAGTATCACTTTTGCATATTGATGCCCACACAGATACTTTTGATAATCTAGATCATTTTTTAGGAGCTAGAGACAGTGCAGCTCATTGGGCTAGTTTTTGTGTTAGAGAAGGTCTTATTAATGCTGAAACGTCAATTCAAGTTGGTTTAAGGGGCAATACTAGAACATTGGACTGGCTTAAACCTAGTTATGATTTAGGATATAAAGTTGTTACTATGGATGAATATAAAAAACTGGGTTTAGACCAAACAGTTGAGAAAATTAAATCAACACTTGGAAGCAAGCCTGTTTATATTACTTTTGATCTGGATTGCTTAGATCCAACAATTGCTCCTGCTGTATCAAATCTCGAGCCAGGTTGTAATGGTTTTTCAATCGATGAGGCAATTTCTCTTATTCAAGCGGTAAAAGGATTAAATGTAATTGGTGGTGACATTGTTTGCTTGATGCCAACAAAAGATAATCCAAATAACATAACGTCTATGGTTGCGGCGTCTGTTGCATTCGAAATCATGTCTCAAATAGCATGGAATATAAAATAAATACTAAATTAACTTATATTACTTTAGTTTTCTTAAATTCTGAAATTTCATATTCAGTGTAGCCCAACTCTCTTAGTATTTCATTATTGTGTTCACCAATTGAAGGGGGAGGGGAATTCACATTTGTTGGTTCATTATTTACTCTGAAACCAGTTCTCATGACAGTAATCTTCTCATTATGGTGATTTTTAGTATGAAATGTTTCTAGTAAATCTCGATGAATAATCTGAGGATGAGCTAGTATATTTGGGACGCTCATTACTATACCAGTAGGCACTCCAATTTCTATAAGTTCCTTTTCCCATTTTATTGCTGTTTTATTTGAAAGAAATTTTTCTAATTCAATTTTTAATTCTTTTCTGTATTTTTTACGATTGTCTCTTGTTATAAAACGTTTGTCATTACTTAGATGTTCACATCCTAGATGATGAACCAGAGCTTTCCATTGTTTCTCTTCATTAGCAGAAATGTTTAATAAACCATCTCCTGTTTGAAATGTTCCTGATGGAGCAGAAGTCATGTTTTCATTGCCCTGTTGTGTTGGTATGACACCTCCTATAAGATAGTTCGAAACTACCCAGCCCATAGTTGTAAGTAAAGAGTCCAGCATTGCCACATCTATCGCCTGACCTCTTGGCCGTTTGTTTAAAGCAGCTGAAATTGCCATTGCTGCAGTCAATCCTCCAACTGTATCTGCAAGTGGTGAGCCTACTCTTAAAGGACCATCACCATCCCTTCCTGTGATACTCATCAATCCTGATAATCCCTGTATAATTTGATCATAAGCTGGACGTTTGCTCATTGGTCCAGTCTGGCCAAAACCAGAAATAGAGCAGTATATTAATTTGGAGTTTATTTTTTTTAAGTAATCATACTCGAGCCCTAATCGTTTCATGACACCAGGTCTAAAGTTTTCTACAACAACATCAGAAACTTTAACTAGTTTAAGGAAAATTTCTTTTCCTTTTTGGGATTTTAGATTTATTGTCAGTGATTTTTTCCCAGCATTTTGAGCTAAAAAAGAGATACCCATTAGTTGAGAGTTTAAATTCTTGCTAGCTCCTAATTGACGAGCTAAGTCTCCACGGCCAACAGTTTCAATCTTAATAACTTCTGCTCCCATATGCGCCAATTGATGACAACAAAATGGTCCAGCAAGCACATTAGTTAAATCCAAAACTTTTATTCCAGACAACATACCTCTAGTGAATTTTTTGTCTTCTTAATGCCAGACGTGATCTTATTGCTGGTAAAAAAATCAATAAAACAGATAGTAATAGTAATATTGCAGTCATAGGTCGTTCCCAAATAAATCCAAACCCATCGTAAATATTCATTGCTCTGGCAAAATTATTTTCAAGCATAGAACCTAGAATAAATCCAATTAATAAAGGTGGAAGAGGGTAATTTGCAAACTTTAGAATGGTAGCTGAAAAGCCAAGAAATATGAGAAGCAGAAGTTCGGTTTCATTGTTTTGACCTATATAAGACCCCATTAATGTAAAAAATAAAATAAATGGGATTAAATAGTTTCTTGGAATTGTTAATAGTTTTGCAATGTATGGAATTAAAGGCAAATTGAGTATCAACAATACAATATTACCTAAATACATAGAAATAATAACACCCCAGAAAATTTCAGGGTTATCAACCATTAGTCTTGGACCTGGTTGAACATTGAGAGCAATTAGTGCTCCTAATAATATAGCAGTTGTTCCAGACCCTGGAATACCTAAAGTTAGAAGAGGAACAAAAGATCCAGTGCATGCTGCATTATTTGCTGTTTCTGGCGCCGCTAAACCTTTAATTGAACCTTTTCCAAATTCTTTTTGTTCTTCAGTTGAAGCTAAATTTCTTTCTACTGCATACGATAGGAAAGAGGCAATTGTAGCTCCTGCACCAGGCAAGACCCCAATAAAAAATCCTTGGAATGATTGCCTTGTGATCACTGGAAATATGATTTTAGCTTCTTTTAATGTAATTCTTAAATTATTAATCTTTGAGCCACTTTTTGTTTTTGATCTAAGCGGATCTAAAATAAGGTAAATTGCTTCAGGTAATGCAAACATAGCCATGGCTAGAGTAATAAAACCAACTCCAGACTGAAAATTCATTATACCTGCAGTAAATCTTGGTGCATTAAATAATGCTGTTTCACCAACAGTTGCTAACATTATTCCTAAAATAGCCATCATTAATGCCTTGGCCACCTGACCTTTGCCAGCAAAAGCGGCAATTGCTGATAGGCCCAGTACCATTAAAGCAAAGTATTCTGACGAATGGAAACTTAAGGCTACTTTTGATAGAAAGGGAGCAAAACCAAATAAAAGTATTGCTCCAAATGTTCCTCCAATAAATGAACTTATTGCAGCTATTGTAAGTGCTTTACCAGCCTTCCCAGCTCTTGCAAGAGGGTATCCATCAAAACTAGTTGCAACTGTGCCCGCAACGCCTGGTGCGTTTATAAGTATTGAAGAAGTTGACCCACCAAAAATAGCTCCATAGTAAACACCAGCCAGTAATATTAATGCTGAAGCAGGGTCTCCAATAGAAATTGCAATAGGTATCATAATAGCTATTATTGACATTGGTCCTAAGCCTGGAAGCATACCTATAACAGTCCCAATTATGCATCCAGAAACAACCATGACCAAGTTAAAGAATGTGAATGCAGCAGTAATGCCTAAATACAATCCCTCTAACATTCTAGCTAACCAATGTTTGAATTAAGTATGGGAATGGCTTCATGTAAATCCCTAAAACTTTTTCAAGCAATAACCAAATAATAGTTGTACCAATAAAACATATGATTATTAACTTTATAAATTTTCTTTCACCTAAGATGAAACTACTAAAAAATAAAAATAAAATAGAAGAAAGAATAAAGCCTACAGGTCTTAAACATAAAGTATATAAAATCATTAAAAATATTATGCCTAATGCTTTGCCATAATAAAAATTCAGTACATTATTTAAGTCTATTTTTGACTGATCCTCATCTTTTTCAATATCTTCATCTTTTTTTAGTATTAAAAATAATGAAATAACTATTCCAAAAATTGAAATGACCTTTGGAAGACTGTTAGGCAGCACAGTCATATTTAGTTCAAAAGGTAGTAGATTTGCTTGCATGATAACAAACGAAGTATATGCATAAACTATGCATATAATTAAAATTATAAGAGCAATAATTTTTTCTAAATTAAGCACTAAAAAAACTTGGGGGCTTACACCCCCAAGGTTGATTTTTAAAGAAAACCAAGCTTTGTCATCAAGCTTTTTATAACATCTTCTTGATTTTCAAGAAATGAGACAAATTCATCACCAGGATTATGGATGTTTACCCATCCATTTCTAGCTCTGACTTCTTCCCATTCGCTAGTATCATACATTTTTGCAATAACACTTCTGTATGCGTCAGCTTTATCCTTTGGAAGTCCAGGTGCAGCAAAGAAACCTCTCCAATTGACAAATGTAGCATCATAGCCTTGTTCAACCAGAGTTGGAGCGTCTTCAAATGCTGGAACTCTTTTTGATGATGTGACAGCAAGTATTTTCATTTCGCCTGCTTTAGCTAAAGCAACAGCTTCTGAAAAGCCTGTTGACCCGGCTGACACTTCTCCAGCTAGAATTGCTGCATTTAATTTTCCACCTGCGTCAAAAGGTATGTACTTAACCTTTGTTGGATCTGCGCCTGCTGCTTCCATAGCCATAGCAGCTACAAGGTGATCCATGCCACCAGGGACAGAACCGCCGCCGATTGAGACTGAAGAAGGATCTGCTTTGTATGCCGCTACTAAATCAGCAAAATTATTATATGGGCTGTCTTTTCCAGCAATAATAGCTGCATAATCACCAATAGTTCCAGCAATCATTGTTAAATCTCTAAAATTATGAGGGAACCGCCCAACTAGTGATCTAATAACAATAGGTGTGGAGTTAACCATTAACGTTCCATGATTGCTTGACGCATTTTCAATTAAATATCCAATGGCTTTGCCTCCGCCGCCACCTGACATATTTTCATAAGATGCTGATCCAACTAAACCTGCTTTAGTAAGAGCTTCTCCAGTACCTCTTGCAGTACCATCCCAGCCACCACCAGCACCACCAGGAATAAGGAAGTGAATAGAGTCAACTTCTGCGGCAGATACATTTGATGCAATACCTAAACTAAAAAATAATGTCGAAGCCAAAAAAATTCGACGTAAATTAAAAAACATAAATCCTCCTTTAAAGTAAAAACTTGAAATATTAATAATTAACTAAAAACTAGATTTTTTTTAATAACAAGCTAAAAATAATTTAATATAATTTTGCGTATAAATTTTTATTTTTTTTTTAAATAAATATAATTTTGAAATTTAAACTATGAAGAGAAGCATTCTTATCATCGGTGGAGGTTTTGGTTTAAGTTTGTCAATAGCTAGGCTTTTTGCAAATGAAGGAATGAATGTATCTATTGCCTCGAGAAATAGCGAAAAGTATGCAAATTTAGATACTGATATAAAATTTAATTTATATAATTGTGATGCAAGTATTATTGAAGATGTAAATAAATTATTTGAAAATATTGATAAGAATACAGGAACACCAGACTTAGTAGTTTATAATCCTTCCGCTAGGGTGAGGGGGCCTATTGGCAAACTTAATCCTAATGAAGTTAAAAAGGCGCTTGAAATAACTAGTTTTGGAGGTTTTTTAGTTGCCCAAGAAGCTGCAAAAAGAATGATGAAAAGAGGAAGCGGCAGTATTTTTTTTACTGGCGCAACAGCTGGAGTTAAAGGTTTTCCAAATTCCTCTGTATTTGCGATGGGAAAATTTGCATTGCGGGGACTAGCACAATCTTTAGCGAGAGAGCTTCATCCGAAAAATATTCACATTGGACATTTTGTTATTGATGGTGGAATTTCTAAGTCTAAGTATTTTGGTAATAACAATAATGAAAATGATGCATTATTGGACCCAGACGAGATAGCTAAAACATATCTAAACTTCTTTAAACAAGATAGAAGTTCATGGTCATGGGAAATTGAAATTAGGCCATGGCTTGAAAAATTTTGATATTACTAATTTTTGATTGTCCATAAACAAGAAGGCGGTATGTTTATATAAATATCATTGCCCTCAATTAAATTCTTCACCTCATAGGGATTAAATGTTGCTTCAAAAATTTCGTCCTTTATAGCTAATTTTAATCTTGTTTGTTTGCCTAAAAAAATCCTTTCTATAACCTTTACTTTCATAGTGTTCATGTTTTTATCATCTTTACCAATTTGAATATTTTCAGGTCTAAAAATAAGAAAACCACCATTAATTGGTAAATCCTTAGGTAAATAAAATTCTCCAATACTTGATATAAATTTATTATTTTTTAAAGTTCCACTTATAAAATTTTTACAGCCAAAAAATCTTGCTGTTTTCATGTTAGCAGGTCTTTTAAAAAAGTTTTCTGGCTTATCAAATTGCTCTAATTTTCCATTCAGAACAAGAGCTATTTGATCTGAAATTTCTACTGCCTCCTCTTGATCATGCGTAACAAAAATTGTGGTAATTGCAAATTTTTTTTGTAAATCTTTAATCAAGTTCCGCATTTCAATTCTCAAATGATTATCTAAATTAGATAAAGGTTCATCTAATAATAGAACTTTAGGTTGAACGATGAGAGCTCTTGCTAATGCGACTCTTTGCTGCTCACCTCCAGACAATTCTTTTGGCATTCTATTTTCTATGTTTGGTAATTGCACAAGTTTAAGCATTTCATAAATTTTTTTATTTATTTCAGCTTTATTTAAATTTCTCATCCTTAAACCAAACCCAACATTTTCATAAATGTTCATGTAAGGAAACAATAAATGATTTTGAAAAACCATTACTGCACCTCTTTTTTCAGGTTTTACTTTTAAAACTGATTTGCCGTCAAAGGCTACATCACCAGAGGTTTGATTAATTAAGCCTGCAATTATTTTTAAAGTTGTTGTCTTCCCGCATCCTGATGGGCCAAGAATAGAAGTAAGGGTACCACTATTAATCTCCAAAGATAAACTTTTAAGTGATGGGACGGTTGATCCTTGGTAGATTTTAGTAAGGTTTTTAATTGATACATTAGTCATATCTTTCCAAAAACTCCAATAATATTCCTTCTAGAGAGATATTTAGTTGTAAAAATTAATATAATGATACCAGGTAGAATATATATTATTCCAATTGCTCCAGTTATGTCATTTCTTCCAGAAGTGGCAAAGCTAAACAAGAGAAGGGGGAGGGTAAGTATTTTACCTCCACCTATTATTAAAGTAAGAATATACTGGCTCCATGAAACTAAAAAAGCAAATAATCCACCAATAACAACACCAGGTAAGATTGCTGGTAATGTTATATAATAAAATGCTTTCAGTGAAGAAGCTCCTAGACTTCTTGCTTGATATTCAAAATCAGTATCGAAATTTGAAAAAATAGCTGACATTACTAGAGTCATGTAAGGTACAGTTGGAATTAAATGTACAAGAATTACACCAAAAATTGTATTTGTCAGACCGATTGAAATAAATACGCTATGAATACCTAATACTACTGCTATGCTTGGAATAATAATTGGAGCCAGTATTAACAACTCAACAAACACTTTTCCTTTAAATTTATATATGCCTAAAGCTCTCCCGGCTGGCACCCCAATTAAAATTGACAATATCGTTACAGATAATGAAATAAATATTGTTAGCCAAAGACTTTCAAGGATCCCTGCAGTATCTGACAAAGCATAATTCCAAGCGTTAAGAGACCAATATTTTGGAAGTAAGAGAGGAAAAACCCAACCTTTAGAAAAGGAAAAAAAAACAAGTGGAATTAATGGCATTATTAACCATGTAATAAGTATTATGATAGTAATAAATTTAAAGCTATTTAAGATAAAGTTTGTTTTTTTTAACATTTCAATTTCTAATCTTTTTTCTAGCAAATTTTATATATAAAAAAACTATCAAAGAACTGAATATTGCTATAGTTATGGCTATTGCCATAGCATCTGGCATAGCTCCTAAATCTACGTCAGTATACTTTCTATATGCTAATACAGGTAAAGCTGAAGGGTAATTTGCTCCCAACATTAAAGGTATTTCAAAAGCCCCAAAAGTAAAAGCAAATACAATTACAGATGCAAATAAAGCACTTGGGAAAATAAATGGAAGAAAAACATATCTAAAGGACTGCCATTTACTAGCTCCCAAAGATCTAGCAACACTCTCATAGTCTTCTATTAATGAATTAATATTTGCCAATATAATGACACCCATGAAAGGGGTTTCTTTCCACACATATTGTAAAATTATACCAATTGCATAAGGATCAAAAACCAATTCGGGAAATTCAGAAGGTCTAGTTATAATTCCCCATTGAAATGCTAATCTAGCAAAACTTCCAGATTGTGAAAATAGATAAAGAATTCCAATTGCACCAATAAGGTGAGGTACTGTTAGATTAATTTGAAATAAAAAATTAATTAAAGATTTTCCAATAAAATTTCTTCTAAGAAGAAGAACTGCTCCTATTGCTAAAATTAGTGAAATTAGTGTTGAGGTAAAAGCAATATAAAAACTTAAAATAAAGGAATAATAAAATTCAATAGATTTAAAAACTGAAATATAGGAATTTAAATTTGGTTCTGTTAATCCGATTATGGGCATGTAATTTAGGCTTCTCATAAAACCAGAAATTAACCCACCTAGAAATAATAAAATAATTATAGTCAACGTAGGTGCTAGCAAAAGAAAGATTTTTGTTCGATCAGACATTTTGTAATTTAAAAAAACTGATAATAAGTTGCAACCTTATCAAATATGAAAAGGTCAATTAATTTTTACCTACGTTTTCAATCCATCCCTTTTCGATGGCTCTTATCCAGGCACCTTGAAGTTCTGGGAGGGCGCTTTCAGTATTGTCAATTGGATTGTTTGCTGGGTGTTTTTTAATCTCTATGAACTCTCTAAATATTTCTGGGCTAGTTCTATCCATTTCTATTCCAGGCATTGCTCCCCATACTTCAGGCTTTGCTTTTTCAAGTTGGGCCTCACCTGACAAAAGAACATTTTGCAAAACAAGAGCTGCGGCTTTATTTGAAGAGTTATATGGAATAATTGTATAGTTTGTATTTCCAATATTACCATCGTTCAATCTGTAAGTTCTAACCGTATCTGGAAAAATTCCATTAGAAATTTCTTTTGCAATATTTGCTGGGTCGTAATCATAATAGATATTTATCTCTTTATTAGCAAATAATTGAATTAAAGTACCTTGATTAGTTGGATATGTTTTGCCTTTCCTCCACAAACTTGGTTCAAGGTCATTCAAAATTTTCCAAGCTTTTGTTGCTACTTTATCATATTTCCTCTGGTCAAATGGGCCAATTAAATTTTCTACACCCCCAGCTGCATAATAAAACACATGTCTTACAAACGCTGATCCAGTAAAGTCAGGTGGCGCAGTATAAGTAAACATGCTTGGATTAGTTTTTATCCATTTAATTAATTCTCCAACATTCATGGGAGGTTTTTCAATAATATTACTATCATAAGCAAAAACTGAGTGAGCTCTATTCCAGGGGGACTCACATTCATCTACTGGAACTCCAAAGTCATTTGCTATAGCTGGATTATTCCAGTTCACGAGTTTATTATTTGGCAGATTATTTATATATCCACACCAAGCCAAGTCAGCTTGTTTCATGGTTTTGAAATTTTCACCATTTATCCAGATCATATCAATAGAGCCTTTATTATTAACGCCTGACTCCTTTTCAGATAATACAGTATTTACAGCTATTACTGTATCGGCTATGGGCACAATATTAAGCTTAATATTGTATTTTTCCTTCATAACTCCGGCAATATAATCACTTACATACCTATTAATGTGATCTGCTCCTCCCCACAAAAAAAAATTAACTTCACTGCCTTCAGCTATTTCAACAATTTCATTCCATGATTTATACTTTAGGTCAGAACCATCTCTTGTTTCAGCTAAAGCAGATGAGATCAATCCATTTGATATTAATAGAAAGAAAAAAAGCCAATAATTGTAAAACATATTTTTTTCACTTTCTTAATAGCTAAATATATCTTAGCACACATAAAATTTACAAAATAAGTTAGATATTAAAATTGTATTTTACGCTTCAACTCTGTCAAGTGAAGCTGCTCACAATTATAAATGTAAAAAATTAAATTACCAAATTGTTGGGCTGTATGATATTGTCATTTTAAAACTGTAAAATTTTCGGTGATAAATTATGTCTACTAAAGAATTTTTAAAATCAGTAGATACAATCTTTGATGATGCTGCCAAGTTATTAAAATTACCTTACGGGCTTGCTAACAAGATAAAACTAGCAAATTCAACATATACTGTTCGATTTGGTGTAAGGTTAAAAGGAAAAATCTATACATTTACAGGTTACAGATCTGTTCATTCAGAGCATATGGAACCTGTAAAAGGGGGTATTAGATATGCATCTTATGCTGATCAAGATGAAGTTGAGGCTCTTGCAGCGCTAATGTCGTATAAATGTGCTTTGATGGAAATACCATTTGGCGGATCGAAAGGTGCTTTAGTAATAAATCCCTACGAATGGGGTGAAAGTGAATTAGAAAAAATAACAAGGAGATTCACGCAAGAATTAGCCAAAAGAGATTTAATTCACCCTTCACAAAATGTGCCTGCGCCAGACATGGGCAGTGGTGAAAAAGAAATGGCATGGATCGCAGATGAATACAGACGCTTAAACCCATCTGAAATTACAGCAAGGGCTTGTGTTACCGGAAAACCTGTAAATAAAGGTGGTATTTCAGGAAGAGTCGAAGCAACGGGAAGAGGTGTGCAATTTGGACTACGAGAATTTTTTCGTAATAAAAATGATGTTAAATTAGCTAAACTTGATGGTTCTCTTGAGGGCAAACGAGTAATTATACAAGGATTTGGAAATGTAGGTTACCATGCAGCGTTATTTCTGTCCGAAGAAGATAATGCAAAGATAACTACTGTTATTGAGAGAGATGGTGTTATTTACAATGAGAACGGAATTAATATAAGAGATTTAAAAAATCACATGATTGATACAGGGGGAACACTAGGCTTTGAAGGATACAACAAACCTAATACTAAATTTTTGTTTAATGATTGTGAAATTTTAATTCCTGCAGCAATGGAAGGTGTAATAACCAAAGAAAATGCAAATTTAGTTAAAGCTAATTTAATTATAGAGGCAGCTAATGGCCCTATTACATATGAAGCGGACAAAATTTTAGAACAAAATGATGTTGTTATTATTCCTGATATGTATGCCAACGCTGGTGGTGTTACAGTCTCATATTTTGAGTGGGTGAAAAACCTTACACATATAAGATTTGGCCGTATGCAAAGAAGAGAAGTTGAAAATCAAAATTTGTCAATTATAAAAGCTGTTGAAAAAATGATTGGGAAAGAATTTCCAGATAATTTAAAGACTAGTGTAATGCAAGGCCCAACCGAATTATCTTTAGTGAGATCTGGTTTGGACGACACAATGAGAACTGGCTATAAGGCAATGAGTGATAGGTTCCATTCAGATAAAAGAATAAAAAGCTTGAGAATGGCTTCAATGGTTATAGCTATTGAAAGAATAGCACAATCTTATATTTCTCTTGGCATTTGATTAGGCTCGGAATTTCTTAATAATAATTTGTGAAGATTTTTCTTCGATAAAATTCTTACCATAAAATACATAAATTTTGTTGGTATGGTTACGTTATAAATAAATTTTGGATTTTTAACATGCAATGAATGGTGAATAATTTTAGCTACATCAATTGCCTTTAATTCAAATAATTTATTGAAAAATGAATTACTTTCTTTTTTTAATTTAGGGATTAGAAATTTTTGATAAATTCTTTTTAGATAGCTTTTTTCCCAATCAACCCACTTTTTAAAGTGCAGAAATGAATTTTCTCTAATAAGTGTTTTAATGGGTCCAGGTCTCACAGAAATTACATTTATTCCAGTGCCTTGTAACTCTAGTCTAAGAGTATCAGTGTATCCTTCCAAAGCCCACTTTGTAGCGTTATAAGGGCCTCTATATGATAAAGTAATAAAACCTAAAATTGACGAACATTGAATAATTCTTCCATAGCCTTGTTTACGCATGACAGGGATAATTTTTCGAGTAAGATAATGCCACCCAAAAAAATTTGTTTGAAAAATTTCTTTCATTCCATCAGAGGGAATATCTTCTAATGCACCTGGAAGAGCAAAAGCACCATTATTAAAAACTGCATATAATTTACCGTTAGTAATTTTTAATATTTCATCTAATGCGAGATCTATACTTTTTTCTGAATTATAATCGAGATGAAAACAGTTTATGTCTAAGGAACTAATCTTTTTAACATCTTCCTTTTTTCTGCAGGTAGCGAATACTTGCCAACCATTTTCTGATAAATATTTTGCAGTTTCAAGGCCAATTCCTGAAGAGCAACCCGTAATTAAAATACTTTTTTTTCTATCGTTCATATAATTTTCTATAAAGTTGAAATTAAATTCATTAGTAGTTATTTTATTATAATCAATGAAAACTTTTTCCAGACATAAACTTAATTTTTTTGAAAGAATTACAGATCCAATGAGGTTTGGCAATAACATTGCGCCTCCAGAAAAGCTATTCAGTTTTATTATTCATTTTTCAAAACAAATTAAATTAACGATATTTTGCCTATTTGTTTTGCAGCTATTAACAGTCTTGATTGATCTTTCTCTTCCTTTGGTTTTTGGAATTATCATAAATCAAATTCTGGAAACTAATGATATTGGCGCGATGATTAAAGACAACTTTTATTATATGTTAGGTTACGCGTGTCTTTTTCTTATTCTAAGGCCTTTAGTGCAAATTTTAACTGCAGCTTTAGTAGATATGTCTCTAATGACAGGTTTTGCTAATATTGTAAGATGGCAAAGTCATTTAAATGTCCTTGGGCTAGATTTAAGTTATTTTACAAATGAATTAGCAGGAAGATTAGCAAATAGAGTCATAGAGACGGGGCAAGCTGTAAGGGGTGTAGTACTTAAATTTTTTGAGGTCATTCTATATATGATTTTATATTTTGGTGGAGCAATATTTATATTAGCTCAATCAAGTTTGATTTTAGCAATACCAAGCTTTCTATGGTCACTTGTATTCTTATACGTATTAGTTTTCCTGATGCCAAAAGTAAGAGACTTAAGCCATAAACACTCACTTCTGAGAAGTAAAATGACAGGAAGAATTGTAGATTCTTATGCAAACATTGGGATTGTAAAGTTATTTGCAAGAAAGAATCACGAAATAGATGGAGCCGCTGAAGCAATTGATGATTTTAATTTTGGCTGGGCAAGAGTTATGAGAATTTCATTTTTAATGGAATTTTTAATGTCCATTTCAAATGCAATGCTTATTGTTGGAACAGTAGGTTTTGGTTTATTTTTACTCACAAAAGATATTGTCACAGTAACTATAGTAGCTGCGGCTTTCCCCCTCTCATACAGAATAGGAGATATGTCACACTGGATAATGTGGGAAATAAGTTTCCTTTTTGAAAACATTGGAACTATAGATGAGGGCAAGGAGACTATATCAAAAAAACCAACTGTAATTGATGCTAAAAATGCTGAAAACCTATCAGTGTATAAGGGCCAAATAGAGTTTAAAAATGTAAAGTTTAATTACGGTATGCCAGGCGGACTATTTGAAGCTTTAAATTTTAAAATTAAACCTGGTGAAAAAGTTGGTTTAGTTGGTCGTTCAGGGTCAGGTAAAAGTTCAATTGTTAATTTATTACTCCGTTTGTATGATCTAGATGAAGGACAAATTTTAATTGATGACAATGATATTTCTCAAGTTACACAAGATTCATTAAGGTCAAATATAGCTGTGGTTACACAAGATACAGCTCTTCTCCATAGATCAATAAAAGATAATATTTTATATGGAAATCCCAATGCTGATGATGAGGAACTCTTCAAAGCAGCTAAACAAGCTGAAGCATATGACTTTATCTTGGATCTAGAAGATAAAGATGGAAGAAAAGGCTTTGATGCTTACGTTGGTGAAAGAGGTGTTCGTTTATCAGGTGGGCAAAGACAGAGAATAGCTATAGCAAGAGTTATATTAAAGAATGCTCCAATTCTTGTTTTAGACGAAGCAACAAGTGCCCTTGACAGCGAAGTAGAGTCTGCAATTCAAACTCAACTGACAAATATTCTTGAAAACAGAACCTCTCTCGTGATTGCACACAGACTATCAACTATTAACAAACTTGATCGATTAATAGTTATGGATCAAGGAAAAATTATAGAAGTTGGAACACATAATGAACTCATAAAAAATAAAGGTCATTATTCAAAATTATGGTCACTACAATCGGGCGGGTTCCTTCCAACTGCAGATGATCCTAAAATAGGAACAAAAACTAATATTATTTAACTTTCGTTCTTAGCTAACCAATTTACAAAAGGGATAGTAGGAATTATCCATATAAAACCAAATATTGCATATACCAATAAATCGAGTATCCAATTAATCCCAGAAATTAAATCTATAAAAAAAATTGCAATAATTGCGTAAATTATTAAGTAAGGTATGATAAAGATCGTTATTAGTAAGTGTCGCCAGCGCATAATCATGAATTTAGTAGGAATTTAAAAAGTATTATTTTATATAGTTAAAAAAAATTTATTTTGAATTGTTTTTATGAATAATGATATTAAAATAGCTCCTTCAATTTTAGCAAGTGACTTTTCTAATCTTAAAAATGAAATAATAGATATTGAAAAAGCTGGTGCAGACTTCATTCATTTAGATGTAATGGATGGCCACTTCGTACCAAATTTAACTTTTGGCCCCCCATTAATAAAATCTATCCGAGGATTAACAAAATTAGTCTTCGATGTTCATTTAATGGTTAGTAATCCAGATTTTTTGTTAGATGAATACATTGATGCAGGCAGTGATATTATTACAGTTCATATTGAAGCTTGTAATCATTTGGATAGAACTTTGAATTATATTAAATCAAAAGGATGTAAGGCAGGAGTTGCTATAAATCCTCATTCAGATATTAAATTTCTTGAAAATGTTTTAGATGAGATAGACTTAATACTAATTATGACAGTTAATCCGGGTTTTGGTGGTCAAAAGTTTATTCAAAGTATGCTCAAAAAAATTGCTTTAACAAAAACATTGATAGATAATAGGGATATTTTATTAGAAGTAGATGGAGGAATAAGTCCATTAAACTCAAAAGATGTAATTAATGCTGGAGCGAATGTATTGGTTGCAGGAAGTTCTATATTTGCCTCAAACAGAAATGCTAATTATTCAAAAAATATAGCAGCATTAAGGAATTAATTTATATCTCTGATTTTTCAATTAAATCCATCAAAATTGGTCGTAGATTTTTAATACCAATAAAAGGATGAATATTTATAGCAAAATCTAAATTTTTAAGTGACTCATTGTATCTTCCAAGAGCAAGATTAATTTGTGCCAATCCAGCAATAGCACCAAAATGCCTTGGTTCTATTTTTAGTGTAGACTGAATATCTCTAATAGACCCGTAAAAATCACCTTGAAGGTATCTTATGGTTGCTATCTTATTAATTGGTTCAGCCCAATTTGGATCACTTTTTGATAAATCTATAAACAAGTTGAGAGCTTCATCTAACTTTCCACTTTTCATAAGTTTAACGCCTTTTGTCATCAAAGTATTATTATTTTGATTTGAACCAGATGTAAGCCAATATTCCCAAATTTTCTCTTCATATTTTTTTGCTGTCGATACATCACTAGCATTTTTTAAACTAATAAATAAATTATCAATTTCAGCGCCACTTGATTTTGAAAATAAAAATACAAAGGAAGCTAAAAAAAATAATAAAAAATAAACATTAATTTTTTTTGTCATAATTAAACCTGAGATAAATTAGTAATAACAATTCCATTGGTTAATTTAATAAGATCATTAAATTTTATAGGAAACACCCAATGTGTATGTCCTGCTGAAGCCCAAAGTAAATCAAACCTATTCAATTTATAATCAATTAAAATAGGTATATTTTTTGAAATTGTAAGTGGACTAACTCCACCAATGCTGAAACCTGTAATTTTTTTTACGTATTCAGCATCTGGCCTTTTAATTTTACCAATTAAACGACTTGATATTAAAATTTGATCCTCATTGCCCTTTCTGTCTCCTGAAATTAATGCCATAACAGGATGACTAACTTCTTCATTATCCACTCTGAAAAGCAAGGACTTAATAATTGATCCTTCATCGGTATTCAGAGCTAGTGCAGCATCTTTTGCACTTCTTGCAGTATCTGATAATCTTATCAATTGTACATCAGCACCTTCTCGTTGAAGAAATTCTTCGACTCTTTTCACAGAATCTGTCTTTTGCTGCATAAGCTAATAAAGTTCCTTAAATTTTTTTAAAAATAGTTTTTCTGCTTTATTTGCAGAAATTGGTATAATTTTATAGTCAGGTATAAATTTTGGTATTTTAAGAGTTTTTTTTGCTTCTTTTAAAGTAAAACCAGCTAATTGAATCGCTTCTATAAATGCCGTTTGCCTATCACAATTCTTTATTAATTTATAAATTTTTTTTGGGATTTCACTTGGCAAAGAAAATCTTATATTAATAGCGGATTGAATTTTTTCTTCTAATTGGATGTATTCCTCTCCTAAAAATGATTTCAATGGTGTAATCATATCACTAATAATGTATTCTGCAGCATCGTGAAGTAGGGCAGCTAATTGCCATTTGATTTCAATATTTTCATTATAACTTTTTAATAATTCAGCTACAATTACGCTATGCTGCGCCACAGATAAAGGATACTCCCCAGAAGTTTGTCCATTCCACCTAGCAACCCGTGAGATACCTCGAGCAATGTCTTCAATTTCTATATCTAAAGGAGATGGGTTTAATAAATCTAATCTCCTTCCTGATAGCATTCTCTGCCAAGAACGTGGTTTTTTTTGCATAATTAAACTAACCAATACACTATAAACAATTAATTACAATATTTAGAAATACTTGGAAAAATATTTAATTTCTAGTATTTAAGTTATTAATTAATTGGTTTAAATATGGATTATTTTGATACTGCAAAAAAATATAGAAATAAAAGAATAAAAAAATTAATTTCTATATTAATAAATATCTTAATTCTTCTTATTGTTGCATTTATAGCCTGGCAAATTGGCGTAAGAGATAGAAATAATATTATTGCAGTTCATTCATCTGAATTAATAAGAATAGCTAATGAATTTAAAGAGCTTAATAAAGAATTAGGAGATTTAAAACTTCAGTCTGAAGTAGATAAAACACTAATAGAAAAACTCAATATTGAAGTATCCAAAAAACCTGATAGTAATTTAAACGAAATTATTAAATTATCTTCAAACTCTCTCGCTAATGGAGTATCGATTGAGCAAATTACAACATCAATAAAGTCTCTGAACAAGCCCTCAAAATGTGAAAAACCAAAACGAAAAGAACTTAATGTAATAACACCAATTTATTCAACAGATAGTCAGGAAATTAATTTTTTTGATAGAGGTTTATCAATACTAGCTGAAGGTAAAGCAAATATTGAGTCTAATAATGTAAATCCATGGTTTGATCCAAATCAAAAAATAAAAGTACGTTTAAGGTATTTTGGAATTGAAGAATGGCATGAAGGCATTTTACCATTCTCTGTAAAACTTCAGTTTGAAAATAATGTAGCAGTTATTAATTTTGAAAATTCTGAAATAAGAGGAAGTATATACTCAAGTATTAAAATATGTACTTAGATTTTCCTATTTATAAATTTTTCACCTATTTCCCATCCTGCTGAAACTAAGCAAGTACCTAGGCAAATTTTTAAAATATCAGGGGTAATAAAAGGTAATAATCCAAACACTAGAGCAGTATTCAAGTCTTTCAAATAAGAAAGCCAAATTACACCAAATAAGTAAATAATTAATGTTCCAATAGTCATGGAAGTAAATGTTAATACAACCGACTTATCCCATCCTTTTTCAGCTAAATAGCCAACAACCAAAGAAGCTATTAAAAATCCAAACAAGTACCCACCTGTTGGACCAAATAAAATAACAAAGCCTCCTCCGTGAGCAAAAACAGGCAATCCAATTGCACCTTGGAACAAATAAATACTAGTGGCTCCAAGTGCACCTCTCCAGCCTAGAAACATACTCATTACGAGTAAAACTAATGTCTGTAACGTTACTGGAACTGGTGTTAGGGGTATTTGCACTTTAGATGAAATAGCTAAAAGAAATGAACCTATTATAGAAGTTAATAAAACATAAACGAAGTCATTTGTTTTTTTACCTAATAGAGATGAAACTAGAGAGTTATTTGAAGAATATATATCCATTTCTGTGCCTTATTAAAATTTTTATATAATATATAATATTAGCATTATGTTGATAATTTATAAATAAAAATTAATATTTTATATTATGATTGTTTTATTCAAAGGTTTCAAAATATTTACTTTTGTTAAAGAAATTATTTTTGAATAATATTGAGATGAAAAATAAAAAAATAGTTTGGATTACTGGAGCAAGTTCTGGAATAGGAAAAGAACTCTCTTATAAATTTGCACAAAAAGGCTGGAAAATTGCTCTTACTGCAAGAAGAAAAGATAAATTAGAAAAAATTAATAAACAAACAGGAAATCAAAATCTAATTTGTCAGGCAGATGTATCTCTAAAGTCAGATATAAAAAAAGCATTTAAAATACTGGAAAAAGAATATGAAAATATAGATTTAGCGATTTTGAATGCAGGTATGTATTCATCTGTATCTATAAATAACTTTGACTCAAATGTATTTCAGAAACATATGGAAATTAATTATATGGGAGTTATTAATTCTCTTGAACAAATAATTCCAAAAATGATTTCCCAAAAATCTGGTCATATTGCTATAATTACTTCGCCCACAGGTTGGAGGGGTCTTCCAAAAGCTGCTGCTTATGGGCCAACCAAATCAGCTCTTAAAAATTTAGCTGAATCACTGAGATATGAACTTGATGCTTATGGAATAAAGGTTCAATTATTCTGTCCTGGATTTGTTTCAACTGAAGCTACACCTGTCGGCGAACATTCTTTACCTGGCATTATAACTGCTGAAAAAGCAGCTTCTTTAATATATAATTCATTATCATCCAAAAAATTTGAAGTTTTCATTCCCAATAATATACTAATTTGGGGTTTATATTTATTGAAGTTTTTACCTGATAGTTTGGCCCACAGACTGATTAAATGGAAAACAGGATATTGATAAACTAATGGAAGAAAATAATAAAGAATTTGTAAAAAAATATATTTCTGCTTATGAAAGTTTATCAATTAATAATTTGGATACTCTTAAAAACACATTTACCAATGACATTGAATTTGAAGATCCTTTCAACAAAGTTAATGGCAAAGAGGCAGTTATAAAAATTTTTTCAGAGATGTTCGAAAAAATAGACAATCCCAAATTTCAAATTTTGGAGCTTTCATACGCTCAAAATTTTGATAAAAAATTAACTGTTTATCTAAAGTGGATTTTAAATGGAAAGTTTAAACGAAATAAGAAGAGTTTTGCTATTAAAGGAGTTAGTGAAGTAAAATTTAATGAACAAGGCAAAGTTGTGAAGCATATTGATTATTGGGATTCAATGACACAATTAATTATCCACTTGCCTTATGTGGGAAGTCTTGTAAAAGCTTTTTTGAAAAGTATTTTCAAATTTAATAATATTTAATTTATAGAAGATAGTTTGACTTGCTTAACATCAATGCAGCCTGATCTGAAACCTCCTTCACAATAGGAAAAATACAGGTTCCACATTCTATAGAACCTTTCGTCAAAACCTAATTTTTTAATCCTAGGCCACGACTTATTGAATTGATTTCTCCATATGGAAAGTGTTGATGCATAGTCTATTCCGAAACTATTAACTTTATCAATTTTTAGACCAGAGTTATTAATTGGATCCTCCAGAGCTTTCATTGATGGCAGCATACCTCCTGGAAAAATATATTTTTGAATAAAGTCTGGAAATTTTCTGTAATTATCAAAAAATTTATCATCAATAGTTATAACTTGAATGGCTGCTGTGCCTTTAGGTTTTAATAAATTCTTTATTTGTTTAAAGTATATTGGCCAATATTGTTCACCAACAGCTTCAATCATTTCAATGGAAATAATTCTGTCAAATGAACCTTTGACTTTTCTATAATCAATAAGTCTTGTATTAACTAATTTACTTAATTTAGCATTGTTAATTCTTTGTTTTGTAAATTCAAATTGCTCTTTACTTATAGTGATTGCAGTAATAATTGATTTATAATTTTTCGCTGCATATTCAGCAAAACCACCCCAACCACAGCCAATTTCGAGTACATTATCATCTTTTGCTAAATCAACAATTTTAGATATTTGTTTATATTTATTTTCTTGAGCTTCTTTCAAACCTATTTTTTTTTCACCAAAGTAAGCACTTGAATATGTCATGCTTTCATCAAGCCATAGTTTATAAAAATCATTCCCTAGATCGTAGTGGGCTGAAATATTTTTTCTAGCTCTCTTAATTGAGTTTCCATTAAAAAAATGAAAAACTTTATTAATTAATTTAAATAAATAGTAACCTTTTCCTGAAGTGTTTAATCCACTTTCCTGATATCCACCTATTTCAATTAAATTACTCATTGATGAACTATTTATATTGCCATCAATTACACCTTCGCAAAATCCAAGTGATCCTCCTAAAATAGTATCTTTGATTGATTGTTCAGTCAAAAAGCAAACGTCAGTGGTTGGTCCTTTTCTTGGTCCTTTAAATAATTTAGATGAGCCATCTGGAAATGTAACTTTTATTTCACCCAAAGTTAAGCTTTGTAGCATTTTTTCTAGTGTTTTTTGCCAAACAGACATGAAATTATTTAAACTCTTTTTGTTAAATTTGTTTTATGTGTGTTAAACACAAAAATCTTCTTATATTTTGCTCCTTTTATCAACAACTTTAAGGCTTGTATAAGAATTTTTATCATGGGCTTGCCAGGCAAAGCAGACCCCTTAATAATACTCATTAATAAAGCACCTACAGTTAAGTGCTTAATTTTTCCAGTTTGTATAGCATTTAAGATTATTTTATTATTTATAAAATAATTAACAGAAACACTAATATTATTTTTTGTTAATTTAGTTTTCAAACGGTAATCTCCTTCTAAGGGGAGAAAAGGTGAAACCTCAAAAAGTTTATCAGTAAAATGAGTTTCTTCAGGAATGCTTATAAGCGCGACATAAGAGTGAATTCCTCCTACAACATTTCTCACTTCATATATTAAGGCTGTTAATTTTTGTTTTTTATTAAAACAAAAATAAACTGACAGAGGATTAAAAACATGGCCGAAAATTTTTGGAAAACAATGAAGTAAAATTTTACCAGATGCATCACCGCCATTTTTGCTTACTTGTTCTCTGGCCCAATCAAGAGGATGATCTTTACTATTGCCATGGTCTTTTTCACACCATGAAAACATATTATTTTTGTTTATGGAGAAAATTGAATTAAATTTTTTCTTATTTTTAATATTATTTAAATTTATTAAAATCGAAATGCAATTGTAATTAAATTCATTAAATGGATGAACGTTTCTCTTATGACTTATTTTGCCATCTATTAACTTTATAGTTTTGATATCATAAGGACTATTCATAATAAAATTACTGAGCTGCGTGTAGAACCTCTTTAGATTGGAACCAAGGGAGATGAATATTATGAGAATTAGCTATTTCAACTGCAGATTTAACTCCATCTTCATGAAAACCGAAGCCTGTCCAAGCTCCACAAAACCAAAGATTGTTTTTACCTTGGATAGAACTTAATTTTTTTTGAATGTTAATAGCGTTGTTATCTAAAATTGGATGTGAATAGGAATATTGACCATATATAAGATCAGGGTTTGGAAGGATTTTAGGGTTTAGAGAAAGTAGAATAGGCTTTGAAGAATTAATGCCTTGTAGTTCGTTCATCCAATAAGTAATAGAGAGATTTCCTGAGTTTCCAGTTTCAGTAATATAATTCCAGCTAGACCAAACTGATTTTCTCTTTGGCATAAAATTTATGTCAGAGTGAAGTATTGAAGTATTTTTTTGGTATTTAAAATCTTTCAGTAAATTTGCCTCTTCAGAAAAGTTTTCAATTAAAATTTCTGAGGATTGATCAGCATGACAAGCTAATATAACTTTATCAAAAGTTTTAATTCCATCTTGATAATGAACCCTTATACCTTCTTTTGATTTGGAAATTTTATTAACCTTCGCATTTGTATATATTTTTCCTTTCAATAGTGATTTTATCTTTTTAACGTATTCTCTACTTCCTTTATTGACCGTACTCCATTTTGGACGGTTATATATATTTAGTAATTTATGATTTTCAAAAAAAACTAATAAGCTTTTTATAGGAAAATTTAGTATGCTTTTTGTCGGGCATGACCAAATTGATGCAGTCATTGGCACTAAGTGGTAATCAATAAATTTATTTGAATAATTAAATCTTTTAAGAAATTGTCCTAATGTCTCATTATCTGGGCAATCTTTAACATCTTTAAGAGCGTTAGTATAAAAATAATTTATATCTCTCAACATGCCCCAATATTTTGGATCAATGATATTTTTTGTTTGCCCTAAAAGGCCTATATATGAACTACTATATTCAAATTGTCCTTTATCAACAGATACACTAAATGACATTGAAGAATTTTTTACTCCAATATTTAAATGT
The DNA here is from genome assembly GCA_902612965.1 of uncultured SAR116 cluster alpha proteobacterium. GTDB lineage: Bacteria > Pseudomonadota > Alphaproteobacteria > Puniceispirillales. The sequence goes on from CACMFN010000003.1 coordinate 134,041, forward strand.
TTTAATAGGCTAGTAAATATTGGATAATTTTTATCATTTAATACTATAAAACCAGTTTCTACAGAGTATTTTTTATTCTCTTGTTCTATTGTTACTGTATTAGAATGACCACCTAGTTTACTATTTTTCTCAAATAGACTTACTTCAAACCTTTCTTGGAGGGTTAGAGCAGAAACCAATCCAGAAACACCTGAACCTATTACCCCAATTTTCATACAATATTCCAGTAAAATAATTTATTTTCTAAGTTCAGCATATTTATTTAGTGCTCTTTCTCTAGCAAATTTATGATCCACAATTGGGTTGGGATATGTGTCTCCGAGTTTTATATCAGAATTTTTTAAAATTGCACTATCTGCTTTCCAAGGTTCATGGATAAATTTTTTTGGTAGTTTATTTAATTCTGGAATAAACTTTTTAATATAATTACCATCTGGATCAAATTTTTCACCTTGAATAATAGGATTAAAAATTCTGAAGTAGGGTGCTGCATCTGCACCACAGCCAGATACCCATTGCCATCCAGAGGTGTTACTTGCTGGATCTGCATCCAAAAGTGTGTCCCAAAACCATTCTTCACCAAGTTGCCAAGGTAAAAGTAAATGTTTAGTTAAAAAAGAAGCTACTATCATTCTTACTCTGTTATGCATCCATCCAGTAGCCCATAATTCTCTCATACCGGCATCTACAATTGGGTAACCTGTCAGCCCCTTTTTCCATGCAATTAGATTAGCTTCATTATTATCCCATTCAAATTTTTCAAACTCATTTTTGATAGGAGTGTTATGAATATTTGGAAAATACCAAAGTAAGTTATGTGAAAATTCACGCCAAATGATTTCAGACTTATAGACATTAATACCATCATTTTCCTCAATATGGTTAATTGAGTTAAGAACTTCTTTTGGGCTAATTTCACCAAACCTCAAATGTGGTGAAAGTTTAGATGTGCCTTCAATACTAGGAATGTCTCTATTTATATTGTAGTCGTGTAGTGCATCTGATTTGAAAATTTCTAGTTTCTCTTTTGCTTTATTTGAACCAGGTTCCCAATAATTATGAAACTTAATTGGCCATGATTTATTTTCAATCAATTTCAGTTTATCAATACTTTGACTTACAGGCCATTTAGTAGGAGACAATAATTTTGAAGGTTTTGAATTTACAGGTTCTGGGATGCCCTTACTTAAAAGTGCTCTTTTATACGGAGTAAAAACCTTTAGTGGGTTACCAATTTTGCTTTTTATTTCCCAAGGTTCATAGAGAAGACTCCCATTAAAGCTCATAATATTTATTGATTGGGCTGAGAGTTTTTCTTTTATTAATCTATCTCTTTTGACAGCCCAAGGTTCATATCTTCTATTCCATAAAACATTTGTTGCTTTTGTATCATGAATTAATTTTTGCAAAACTTCTTCAGCTCTTCCTCTGAAAATCAGTAGCTTGCTACCAACTAATTCAAGTTCACTTGATAAGTTTTCAAGACTTTTATGTAACCACCATTTAGAGGCTGCTCCTAGTGATCGACTTTGAGCATCTTCTTCATCAAAAATAAAGATTGGTAGTACTGGTAAATTTAGATCTATAGCTTTTTTTAAAGCTGGATTATCTGATAGTCTTAGATCAACTCTAAACCATAATATTGTTTGTTGTTTCATAGGAATAATCTATTTAATAACTTCAATTAATTATTTTAAAACAGCTTTCAAGTTATAATTATAAATTTTATTCCTATAGATAAAACCAATATTTATTTTACTTTGATAACTAAATTGATTTAAAAACTCTGATAAATATAGGCCGCCTGTAAAGATTCCAAAAGATGGCATAATTATAGTTTTATTGTTAAAAATAAAACACTTACCTGTAATTGATTTATCTCTAGTTTTTATTTTTGTTTTTAAGTGATAATGGCCACTAACTTCATTGTCTTCAAATTTGGTAATATGCCTAAATACTATTCCAATTTCTTCATGTTCATCAATTGGAGTAACATTAAGCCAAGAAGGTTTGTTTACGTCATGATTGCCCTTAATCCATATGCATTCAAATTCATTAATTATATCTTTAATATTTTTTTTATATTTTTCAGAAATATATTCAGCTGATATCAAATTATGAAAAGTATCTCCTAAAAATATAATTTTTTTTGGATCAAATATTTTAAAAATTTTATTTAAAGTTATTAAAATTTCATGAGTATCAAATGAAGGTAAAGGTATTGTTGATATTTTTTTTATATTGAGAGCAGAGGCTTTTTCAAAATGAATATCAGATATTATTACAGCTTTTATTTTAGGTATAAAAATCACACCTGAGTAGTGAAGAAAGCATTCTTGATTATTTAAATAAGCTACAATAATGTTATTTTTTTTATGCATTAGTAAAATTTTTCTCCAATTCAGCCTCAAGCTCTTCTAATAAAAAATCCTCAACCTCACCATGAATTGTTTCTTTGCCAATTTCCAAAAGAATAGGGACTGCAAGAGGGGTAGCTTTATTATTAAATTTAACCTCAATTTTGCCTTCAAACTTTTTCAACATATTATTTAATCTCGATATATCAGTTAAACCCTTCGCAGCATCAATTCTTGTTGCTTTTAAAAGAAAATGATCAGGTTGGTGTCTTTTGAGCACATCATAAATAAGATCTGAATTAATTGTCATTTGCCTCTGATTTATATCTGCTCCAATTATATTTTGATTAATTAATCCAGCAATTACTGCAATAGATCTAAAACTTCTTTTTAGTATGGAGGTCTCCTCAAGCCACTCTTCTAAATCATCACCTAAGATGTCTAAATTAAATAAATTATTTATATCTTCTGGGCAGTTTTTACTCCAAATTGCAATAGCGTAATCATTAGCTACAAATCCAATTGGCTTTGATTTTTGTCTTTCCATTCTTTTAGTTAATAACATGCCCAGTGTTTGATGGGCTTTTCTGCCCTCAAAACAATAGGCAACTGTGTAATAGCGATTCCCTCTTTTAAAAATTTCAATTAATAATTTATCCTTTTGAGGTATGACAGAATCATTTAGTTGCTTATTAAGCCAAAAACATGCTTCAGAACCTAGTATATTCCAGCTGTTTTTATTTTCTAAAATTATTCTGACTTCTTCAGCAAGGGTGCTTGAAATTGGAAGCCTTCCTCCAATAAAGGATGGTACTTTTGGTTCACTTTTATTACTTGCAGTCACTATAAGAGAATTTTTTTCTAATTTTAAAAATTCAAGCATCCTCCCAGAAAAAATGAATGTATCACCTTTTGAAAGAGATTGAGCAAAGTATTCTTCTACATTGCCAAGTAATTTTCCTCCTTTTAATTTTACTTTTATATTTACTGCTTCAACAATAGTACCGACATTCATTCTCCATAGTGTCTTGAGAATTTTGTTTGACGGTCTATATTTGCCATCAATGCCTTTTACAATTTGATGGAATTTTCCATATTCACTCAGTGAGTAACCACCAGTAGAAACAAAATCCAGCGTTTCATCAAATTCCTCTTTTGTTAAATTTTTATAAGGAAAAGCTTTTTTGACTATTCTATATGTTAAGCTTGGGTCTAATGGCGCTGATAAAGATAAACCAACCAAGAATTGAGCCAAAACTTCTAGGGCGCCATCTGAATAATCTATCTTGTCTAAGTGCTCTTTATTCAAAAGATTTACAGCTGCGTGACACTCGAGTAATTCAAATTTATTTGTAGGAATTAGAGAAGCTCTACTCACTCTATTATAACTATGTCCTGATCTACCAATGCGTTGTATAAGCCTATTGACACCTTTTGGTGCTCCAAGGTTTATTATATGATCAACACTGTTCCAATCAATTCCCAAATCAAGAGATGATGTTGCAATTACTGCCTTTAAATGTCCTTTGGACATTTCACTTTCTACTCTTAATCTTTGCTCTTTTGATAAAGAACCATGATGCAAGGCTATCGTGAAATTCTCTTCGTTGATTTTCCAAATTTCTTGAAACAAAATTTCTGATTGCGCCCTTGTATTTACAAATATAATTGTCGTTTTGTTTTGAGAAATTATATTTAATATGTCACCCAGTGCATATATGCCGCTATGCCCAGACCATGGTATGTTTCTTTTTGTTTTTGGTATATCTATGTTAGGATTTAAAAATTTAGGTTGTTGTATGATAGTTGAGTTATGATTTGGATTGTCACCAGAATTTAACCAAAGCAAAATTGTTTTAGGATCAGAGACTGTTGCAGATAGACCTATTTTTTTGAAATGACTATTAATATTTCTAAGTTTGGAAATTCCTAATGACAAAAGGTCACCTCTTTTGTCATTATAAAGAGTATGAATTTCATCAATTATTAAAAATTTCAAATTACTAAAAAACTTTTTTGATGTTTCCCAAGAAATCATAAGAATAAAACTTTCTGGTGTAGTCATTAAAAAATTAGGAGGGTTATGTTTTTGAGAATTTCTTTTGCTTTGTTTAGTGTCTCCTGTTCTTGTTTCTAAAGTAATATCTAATTCCATTTCTTTAATTGGGGATTCCAAATTTCTCTCTATATCGTTAGCCAAGGCTTTTAAAGGTGAAATATATAATGTGTGAAGTCCTTTAGGTGTTTCTTTAATTATATCAGCTATGGGAGGTATAAATCCTGCTAGGGTTTTTCCTCCACCTGTAGGAGCGATTACTAAGGCCGAATTTAGATTAGACAACCTACTATTTAGTTCTATTTGATAATTATGTGGTTCCCACCCTTTGATTTTAAACCAGTCATAAATTTTTGGATTTAACATAATTAATAAATAGTTAATAAAAATTTGAATAATAGTTATATACGTTTAATGCTTAAATTTAAATTAAACATTTATTGGAATTTATAATGATAAATCTTTATTACTGGCCAACACCTAACGCTCGAAAAGTTTCAATTCTTTTTGAGGAACTCAAATTGAAATATAACCTCATTAAAGTTGATATAAACAAAGGTGAACAATTTTTTGAAAAATTTTTAAAAATTTCTCCAAATAATAAAATACCAGCAATTGAATTTGAAGAGAATGGTAAAAAAATAACTCTTTTTGAATCAGGGGTAATATTACTATTTTTTGCAGAAAAATATAATAAATTTTATTCAAATGATAAATTAAAGAGATTTGAAATTATTCAGTGGTTAACATGGCAAATGGCTGGATTTGGACCAATGCTTGGTCAGGCACACCACTTTAATTTTTATGCAAAAGAAAAAATAAATTATGCACAGGAAAGATATTCTAGTGAAGCAAATAGACTTTATGGAGTTTTAGATAATAAATTAAAAGATCATGAATGGATTACAGGAGAGTATTCTATAGCAGATATCGCAGTTTATCCATGGACAATGACGCCTGATAGACAAGGGGTGGAATTATCTCAATTTGATAATGTAATAAGATGGAGAGAACAAATGAAAAAAAGATCTGCAGTTGCTAAAGGTATGTCTGTTGGACAGGAAATGAGAAAAAATAATCAAGTTTTAACTGATGATGAATATTCAAATCTATTTGGAAAAAATCAATACAAGAAGCGTTAGGCGATGAAAGTTGATTGGATAAAAAAGACAAAAGAAGGTATCCAAGTCAAAGATGGTTCGTTTTTTGTGGACCCAATTTATCCTGTAAAAAAAGCAATTATAACTCATGGTCATGCTGACCACGCTAGGGCAGGACACGAGCATGTAATAGCTACACTAGAAACTCTAGAAATTATGAAAGAGAGATATGGCAGTAATTTTTGTAAAAAATCAACTGAACTTAAATATCATGAGAAATTGATTATTGAGGAAGTTGAAATTTTCCTAGCACCTGCTGGCCACGTATTGGGTTCAGCTCAAGTGGTGATGAATTTTGCGAACCAAGTAATTACAGTTTCAGGTGATTATAAAAGACAAGATGATCCAACTTGTGCAGCATTTGAACCTATTAAATCTGATATATTTATAACTGAAGCCACATTTGCTTTACCTGTTTTCAAACACCCAAATGCCAATACTCAAATAAATTTATTAATTAAATCAATCCAAAACTTTCCTGAAAGATGTCATGTAATTGGCGTCTACAGCCTTGGTAAGGCACAAAGACTCATAAAAATGCTTAGAAATAATGGTTGGCACAATACAATTTATTTGCATGGTTCATTGGTAAAAATTTGTAACTTGTATGAAAAATTTGGAATAGATTTAGGTGATTTAGAGCCTGCAACAATTCAAGACAAACCTGAGAAACCACATGATTTTTATAAGGGAAAATTAATATTAGCTCCTCCATCTGCATTAGCAGATCGTTGGTCAAGACGTTTCCCTGATCCAATTTTAGGGATGGCTTCAGGATGGATGACAGTCAAACAAAGGGCAAAGCAAAGAGGAATTAACCTGCCATTAATACTTTCTGATCATGCAGATTGGAATGAAATTTTAACAACTATTAAAGAAGTTTCACCAAAAGAGGTTTGGATAACTCATGGTGCTGAGGAGGCTTTAATATATGAGTGTAGTAAAAACAATCTTACAGCTAAAGCACTATCTATTATTGGCTATGAAAGTGATACTGATTTATGAAGCGATTTGCTGAGTTACTGTTAAATCTTATTCTAACTTCAAGTAGAAATGACAAAATAGATCATATTGTGAATTGGATAAAGGATAGCAATTCAGAGGAAATTGGCTGGGGATTGTCTATTATTTGTGAAGAATTAGAAATTTCTAAAGTAAAGCCATCTATGATTAAAGAAATTTCAAAGCTGCATATAGACAAGTATCTATTTGATTTATCTTATGACTATGTTGGAGACATGGCTGAAACTGTATCTTTAATATGGCCTGAAAAAAATATTAAAAATGCAAATTTTTCAAGTGTGACATTAACATATGTTATTAAAGACTTAATTAATGTTCAAAAAAAGGAAGCGCCAGAGTTAATTTCTAATTATTTAGACAATTTTGATCAAAATACTCGTTGGGCATTTCTAAAGATTATTACTGGAGGGTTACGTGTTGGCGTTTCAAGCAGACTAGCTAAAACAGCAATTTCAAAATATTCTAATAAAAACATAAAAGATATTGAGGAACTTTGGCATGCTTTTGATCCTCCTTACAAAGAAATAATTGAATGGAGTAAGGGAATAATTGAAAAACCAATAGTTAAAGACAAGCCAATATTTCGTTCTCCAATGCTAGCTAATCCACTTGAAGAAAATGATTACAAATTAATTAATCCTATTAGTTATTTGGCTGAATGGAAATGGGATGGAATTAGAGTACAACTCGTTTCAATGAAAAATGAAGTCAAACTTTATTCTAGATCAGGTGATGATATATCAAATTCTTTTCCTGATATAATTGAAAATAGTTTCAGCCAAGACTTTTGTCTTGATGGTGAACTAATGGCAGGTTCAATTAAAATTCCAGGAAGTTTTAATGACCTTCAGCAAAGGCTAAATAGAAAAAATCCTTCAAAGGATTTAATTAGAAACATGCCTACTTTTATAGTTGCTTATGATGCTCTTTATATTAAGGACCAAGACATAAGAGACAAAAGTGTTATTGATAGGCGAGGGTTATTAAAGGCCTTTATACTTGAAGAAAAACTATCATTTATAAAATTCTCTGATGAAGTAGTTTTCAAAAATTTTAAGGACCTCGAAGGAAAGAGGTTACAGTGTAGACAAGATTTGAACTATGAAGGCTTGATGCTTAAGCTAAGAAATTCAACTTATGAGCCAGGAAGGCCAAAAGGCCCATGGTTTAAATTTAAAAGAGACCCTTACAGCATTGACGTGGTTCTTCTATACGCCCAAAGAGGCCATGGAAAAAGATCTTCTTTTTACTCAGATTACACATTTGGAGTTTGGAATGGCTATTTAGAAAATAGAGAATTAGTAACAGTTGGAAAAGCTTACAGTGGCTTTACAGATCAAGAATTACTTAAACTTGATAAATTTATTAGAGCTAATACAACAAATAGGTTTGGTCCTGTTAGAGAGGTAGAAAAAACACTTGTCTTAGAGGTTGCGTTTGATGATATTCAAAAATCTAAACGACATAAATCAGGATTAGCGATGCGTTTTCCTAGAATAAAAAGGATAAGGTGGGATAAACCTGCTAACGAAGCAGATACAATCGAAAATCTTGAGAGATTATTAAATGTAAGGAATTAATCTAGCTTTCAGTTAAACTTTCTGAATTCTCGAGCTTAAATCCATCTCTCAACGTGCAATTGCCAGTAATGGTTTGCATAAGTAGGTTTTCTTTACACTTCGTCCAGGAAGGTGCTTCTCTGTTGTCCATCATCCACAATTGAGAAACTGCTAAGATTACAAGTAAAATTAATAGTATCCATGAAAATCTACTCATTCTTTCACCTCTTTATCCCAATCATAAATATATTCAGTAATATTTTCCATATTTATTTCTTCTTCGGAAATTACTTTTTTTGCGACTGAATATTTTTCATGTGTTTTTTTATCATATTCTTCTTGCATTAATGGATGCCAACTTGGAAGTTTTTTTCCTTCATTTACTAATTTGTAAGCACAAGTATTTGGCATCCAATTTAGTTGAGACAAGTTGTTTGGTGTCAGCTTAACACAATCAGGTACTATTTTCTTTCTATTTGAATAATCCATACATTTGCAATTTTCTGTATCAAGTAGCTTACAAGAGATATTAGTATAGAAAATTTCATTATTTTTTTCATTTTGGAGTTTTATAACGCAGCATTTTCCGCAATTATCGCATAAAGCTTCCCACTCGCTGTGACTTAATTCTGTTAATTTTTTATTTATCCAAAACTTGTCTTTTTTCATAGAGTGTTATTGATAGTTCTAGTATAATTTTATTATTACTTTTTATGAAAAAACCAAGTTACATCTCTACAGGTTATTTTTCCACAAATTTTTTTGAAAAAACAATTCGTTCAAAATATTATGATGATATTTATTTTTCGCCTGAGAATGGAGAAGCAGAATCCGAATATGTTTTTCTTAAAGCTAATAAACTTCAAGAAAGATTTTCAAAAATTCCAAATTTTACAATAGCTGAACTTGGTTTTGGAACTGGACTAAACTTTCTACTAACTTGGAAATTATTTAATAACTTAAATAATGAAGGATATTTAGATTTTATCTCAATAGAAGGTTATCCACTTAAGGAGAATATTTTAAATAAAATTTATGGTAATAATTTAGAGTTAAAAAACTATTGGGATGAATTACGTGATGCATTGCCGCCCTTGTGGCCAGGAGTTCACAGATTAAATCTTCAAAATGGTAGGGTAAGGCTGACTTTAATTTATGAAGAAGTTCTTGATGCACTCAAAAGACGTAATTTTGAGGCAGATGCATGGTTTTTAGATGGCTTTAATCCAAATAAAAATTCGGAAATGTGGTCTCAAGATGTTATGAAGGAGGTCTTTAGATTAACAAAGCCTTCTGGAACTTTTTCAACTTTTTCGTCAGCAGGTTTTGTCAGAAGAAATTTAGAAAGAGCCGGATTTGAAGTTCACAAAATTAAAGGATTTAGATCAAAGAAAGAAATGTCTGTTGGCAAAAAAGTTTCAGTAAAGAAAACTAAAAATCAATTTTTAAAATTCTTAATCATTGGGGGTGGCATCGCTGGTATAAGTATAGCTCATTCATTAAATGCTAGAGGTTATAACCCAACTATAGTTGATAAATATGACAAACTAGCTCAAGGGGCTTCAGGAAATTTAGCAGCTGTGCAGTATCCAAGGCTAACAACAGTTGATACTGCAGCAGGCAGGTTATCTTTAGCGTGTTATCGCTATTCTAGATATCAAGCAAAAAAATTAAATGTCGCATTAAATGATAAATCAATAATATTTGGTATTCCTGAAAGAGAGGAAAAGAAACAAAAAATTATTCTTTCCCAAGGATGGTCTTCTGATCTTGTTAGAGAATTAAATGAGGAGGACAAAGCAGAAATTTTTAGAGGAAAAATTAATCTTAATGGGGTAGTCCATGATTATGGCGGCACTATAAAATCCTCAGAATTTGTAAATAAGCTTGTCGATGATAGTATTGAAAAAATTTTAGGTGTTGAGTTGATTGATATTCAAAAGCATATCAATGGATGGAAAGTAAAACTATCAAATAATGAAGAAATAATAACAGAAGTATTGATTTTAGCATGTTCAGAAGGACTGAATAATCTTAGGCAGACTTCTGTATTTAATCTTCAATATACCCAAGGCCAAGTAACTCATTTAGATAAAAGTAAATTTAAAGATTTGCCAAAATCTAATCTAAGCTTTTCTGGATACTTAACGCCACCTATAAATGATATAATTACTATTGGTGCTACATTTGAAAAAAATAGTAAGAAACGAAATACTGTATCAGTAAAAGCAAATGAAATTAATCTATCAAATATTCCAGATGAGATTTACAACAATATTTTAATTAGTGAAAAGATTGATGCTGCAAAACTGGATGGAAGAGTATCAATGAGGGTCTCAACCTATGATAGGATGCCAATGATGGGATCAATCGATGAAAACCTTTTTATTTTATCTGCATTAGGTGCGAGGGGTATGATTATGGGTCCTTTATTAGGTGATGCTCTTGTTAGTATCATTTTAAATCAACCTATAGGCTTAGATAATGAAATACTTCGCGCATGTGACCCAAATAGAATTGAGAGAAGTTTTCTAGTTTAATAAATTATGTTTATTTTTTTCAAAATTATTAATTGCTGTATTTAATTTTAATTTACAATAATCAAAATTCGAGTTTCTCTGTCTAGTTTTTTCATTTAGATAAATTGATCTATTAATTTCAATCTGAATTGCATGTTTATTCTCTTTTGGTTTGCCATAGAATTCCGTAATGTAGCCACCTGAATAAGGCGAGTTTCTTCTAACTTTTAAGCCTTGTTTAGAAAGTTCATTTTCAAAAAAATCAATACATTTAGGATGAATACTTTTCCCATGGCAGTCTCCTAAAACTATATCAATTTTATTATTTAAATTCTCTGATGTGGAAGGCATTGAATGAAAATCAAACAATATATAATGACCAAAATTTGTATGAGCCTTTTGAAGTAGTTCTATCAAAGTTTGATGATAAGTTGTCCATGCCACATCTAACCATTTTTTTGCTAATTCACCTGAAAGTTTTGTATTATAAATACTTTCACCCATGCCGCATTTTATTGGTATAACGCCTATTCCAGATCTTGAATATTTTGTAGGTTTGGAGCTAATGTGTTCTATTGGAGGCTCAAAATCATTATAATTAAAATCATTTTTTGCCCTGTTAACATCAACGACTGAACGGGACCATACAGCTTTTAAAATAAGATTTTTTTTATCCAAATTCCCAGAAATTAACTCATCTACTAAACTATCTTCAATTTGCTTTAGTTCTGAAACATCAGTTTTTAGCAAAGAAAAAAAATCGTCAGGATAATAAACGCCACTATGTGGTGATGATAAAATCAAAGAACTTTTTAAAATTTTATCTTCAAAATTTATAACCTGATTATTTTCAATCATATTTTTGTTATTATAAAATATTTTATACGTAAGATATTTAAAATTAATAAACTTGTAAATCTACTTGATAGCAATTATTTCTCATGATATCGAGTAATAATTAGGGCGCGTAGCTCAGCGGTAGAGCACTACGTTGACATCGTAGGGGTCACAAGTTCGAACCTTGTCGTGCCCACCACATCCCATAAGGGTTTCAGAGATTTTGGGCTCTTCGGATTTTACGTCTGTCACACATATGTCACACAGGAGAATTACTAATTATTATAAGTCATCTCCCTCTTCATCTGCTGTTCTTTTACATATTCTTTTAACAGTTCAACAGACTTTCTTGTATCGTATTCATCATGTCTTACAGTTCTAAAGAATTTAATTATATATAGATTAAGAAAAAGATAATCATTTATAGCTTTAATATCTCCTTCAATTAAAAGCTTATCAAATTGCTCTTTAATTTCTGTTATATGAAAAAAATAAAAGTAGTTTTTTATAGTTAGTTTTTCACCATCAATAGGTGGTTCCTTATCCAGATGTTTTTGAAATTCTTTTAATACAAATTTTTTTAACTCATGTGGAAATGAAGAAGTCATTATTTGATTTAATCAAAACCAAGAAGCTACTTCAATATTTAATTAACAATAAAATAAAAAGGACACATAAAAGTGTTAGAAAATTGTCCGACTAATGATAAAAGATAAATTATATTACAAATAAATTTTAACGAATGACATTACAAGACATACCAATATATTTAAAAGATACGTTTGTAGCATTTTTTACAAATCCTTTTGAATTAAAACTTATTCAAGTCGTGATTGTAGTTGCTATCCTTACGCTTGTCGTAACATTCACAATGAGTTTAATTAATTCTTATTTAAGAGATACAAAAAATTAATCTTAAAGAATTCTTAAGTCTAGTCAGACATCCGAACATTTGCAAATAAGTCAAGGAAAGTATGAGGTAATGTCTTTTAAATGCAACATCGTCAACTAAAGTATGAAGTTTTGATTATAGTGTATCCTCTACTTTTCCGAATAGTATGATTTGTATGTCTTCAAAAACATACTATTCTCTAGACAACCTCATACAAGTACCTCTGTATGGGGTTGTCGCTAATTAATATTAAAAATTAAACAAACTTTAGGGGTGTCTTCGGACACCTCTTTTTTTTCGTCTAGTCAGGCATCTGAACATTTGCAAATAAGTCAAGGAAAGTATGAAATAATGTCTTTCAAATGCAACGTAGTCAAAGAAAGTATGAAATAATGATTATGGTATATCTAACTTATTATTTGTACTGATGTTACATTATGTATTTCTCCCAAAATACAAAATTGACTAGACAACCTCATACAAGTGCCTCCGTATGGGGTTGTCGTTAATAATTACAAAGAAAATAAAATAGTTGTATTTAAAAATTTAATGAACTTCAGAAAGCTCTTAAACAAAGAAACTTCATTTATAGTCGTGAGTGGCGTAGGTGCAACTCCACTAGAGTTAGATAAAGTAACATGATCAAATAAATTGAGACTATTGGCGAAAGAAAAATTATAAAAAAATCTCCTATATGAATTAAATATTTCTCATACAGAAAACTCTAAAAACTAAATTTGCTGTCTTATATGCATAAGCCTATGCAGGCACCCCAGTAGCCCTATAGCCCCCTTAAATGCTTTATTTTATGTCCCTTTCGTCCCAGATTTTTGTCACACTCCTGTCACACGGAAGGGTAAAAACAAGTCAAAATAGGGCCTTTTCCTAAAATTATGTCTGTGATAGACTATCTCTAGAAACAGCGGGAAACAGGCAGTTTTGAACCTTAGTGATGAACACGGGCGCGTAGCTCAGCGGTAGAGCACTACGTTGACATCGTAGGGGTCACAAGTTCGAACCTTGTCGTGCCCACCATAGCATTGGTAAATTTTATGATTATCAGAACCAGATCAATCACAGCTATAAATGAAAGCCAATTTAATATGTGGCTAGAAAACTTTAAAAATAATGGTTGTCCCCAAGTTCTTAAATTGGGTGCTTCTAGAGTTACAGTATCAAAGGTTGAAAAAAACAAAGCTATCGTAATGACACTTTTTGAAAATAAATCTATTATTGAAAAGATAGATAACTATTTTAAACATATAAAAAAGCAAAACAGAGAATTTTTGAAAGTAGATGTTATTGAGGGTGAAGTAGTGTTAGATATGGAATCAAAACAGATTGACAATCTTAAATAAATTTTCATTAAAGTATCTAATTTTAATAAATCTTATAAATAAATTAATTTCATAAATTGTATTTTTAATACTATGCTCTCTATTTTTTGAATTATGATAAATATGGCAACAGAAGAACCAAAATTTGATTTAATCAAAAAAACACAAAATTATGAGATAAGAAATTATTCAGACAGGCCTTCCATACAAACTATTAAAAATTCTGGTGAAGATACAGCTTTTAGGCGTTTGTTTGAATATATTTCAGGTTCAAATTCAACATCATCTAAAATTAATATGACAGCCCCAGTAATTGAATTTGAAGGTGTAAATGGAAAAACTATGAATTTTTTCTTACCAGAAATTTACTCTAAGAGTAATGCTCCAAAACCAAATTCCGAAAATATAAATTTGGTTACAATAAAAGGTGGACCTTACGCTGTTATTAAATACTCAGGAAGATCAAGTTATGATAATTTTCTAAACTATGTAAAGATACTTCAAGAGTTTTTAATAAAAGATAATATCAAAACTTTAGGAGAGCCAATTAAAGCTACATACAATGGTCCCATGACACCATTTTTTCTGCGACGAAATGAGGTTATGTTTCGAATTAATTTAAAGTAAAATAATTCAAATTTTAAATATTAAAAAAATGAATATCTAATATAGTAAAATTAAATATTTTTTGAATTATAAAGCTTTAATGTAAATAACTTAATATTAACTAATAATTTCTTTATTTGAGAAAGAGATTTATGAACTTTTTGAATAACACTAAATTAATTTTTAAATCTGTTTTAGATCTTGTCCCAGCAGTTTTATTAGCAATCATTGTGGCTATAATTGCTGGCTATGGAATGAATAGTCTTAATAAAAATTTTAAAGAAATTAATGAAGTTCAATTGCAGATAACTAACAAGCTTGAAAAAGCTAAATTATACTTGGGTGAATTAAAGTCCGCTGCAACTAATGATGTACTATTAGCGACAAAACAAAATAGTCTTGAACTATTAGAAAATGCAAATGATACAATTACGAGTAAGCAGGTAAGGTTTCAAACAGAATTTTCTGATATATTTACTATTATTTTAGGCAAAACAGATTATTCATCATTTGTGGATAATGCTGGGAATTATGACAACCAAACAATTCCTGATAAACACCTTTATCATAAAGAATTACTAGACGAATTAATCGTAGTTAGAGACAAGCTTGATAAAAATTTATACTCAAAATTTGAAGGAGTATTTTACAATGCAGAGAGAGTTATCAAGATAGAAAATGAAACAGATAAAATACGTAAAATTCTTGATGAGCAATACTTTTATATAACTAACCTTCTTATTAAGGCAGCTAAATCTAGCTTTAATTTGACTGAAAGTTATGAATTAAGAGAAGACAAAGAAATGAGGAGTTTTGTCTACAGTTACAATATGTTTCTCAGTAATTTATCTGGTAAGTTTTCTACTATGAAACAAAGTGAGTATGAATTATTTTCTTCTTTTAGTAATAGGCAAATGGGGTCCCAAAAAAAATTGGATAGAAGTAATCCATATTATATGAATAATTCAAAGGATTCTAATTCTTCGGAAATTAATGCTGATGATCTTATTAATGAAATTAAAAATAGCATTCAAAGTATTCGAAGTGAGTTTGATTATTTTAGAGGAACAGAAAAATCTCTTGATCATAGAATACCCTATTTTTTCTCGGGTGAAAGTGCAGAATTACTACGAGAGCAATTACTGATTTCAGATAAAGTTTGGGAGGCATTTAGTAAGTATTCTTTAAGCTTTAATAATTTTGCGAATGAATCTGGACCTTCAAATTCAGTTAATTTAAACAAGTATGCTGCGCTTGGCAGAATTCAGGCAGCTTTAGAAAAATCTCTAAAAAATGACGTTTATTTGCCTTACGCAAGTATTAGATCTACTTTAGACCAACTCATTAAGAATAATAATAATCAGATAAAAAAATCAATTTCTCAAAATGAAAGTCACTTAGATTTTTTAATAACGACAATAATAGTAGTTTCAGTTTTAGGTCTTCTTTTAGCTATAGGTATCGGATACATTGTAGCAATTTATGCAGTTGTAAGACCAATGCGTGAGTTTGCGAATGTATCAAAGGAAATTGCTGAAACAGGTGATTTTAGTAAAACTATTAATATTCAGAATGAAGATGAGATTGGAGATGCTGCAAAAGCTATTAATAAAATGGTAGCTAATACAAAGATGGCATTTACAGAAATTGAAGAGCTTTTTAGTAAAGTTGCTAATGGAGATTTGACTGCACGTATCAATCAAGAATTTAAAGGTGATATAGGACGTTCTGCATTACATATATCTAGCTCACTTACGAAATTATCTAATACTTTTCAGGAGATACTAGCAGAGGTCCAAAGAATGGCAGCTGCATCAGCCCAGGTCGAGGGTGCAATTAGTCAAATAGCAGATGGTGCTAAAGACCAACTTGATGCAACACAAAGGATTTCTCAACAGATGGAAGAGACTTCAGAAATATCTAATAATGTAAACGAGAAAGCTCGAAACACATTAGAGATATCTATTAAGGTAGACGAAAAGATCCAAACTACTCTTGATATTTCTAATACTGTAGATGAAAAAGCAAAGAACACCTCAAAGATTGCAAGGGATGCATCATCGATATCTGATCAAGGTAAAGTAGAAGCAACAGAGATGATGAAGATTGTAGAGAAAATTGAAAGTAATAGTGAAGAAATATCAAAGATATCAATTTTAATTGATGAAATTGCCCAGCAGACAAATATGCTTTCTTTAAATGCTTCAATAGAAGCGGCACGCGCCGGAGAACAAGGCAGGGGCTTTTCAGTCGTTGCTACTGAGGTTGGTAAACTTGCTGAAAGATCAGGAAGTTCAGTCAAAGATATATCAAGTCTAACAGAGGCTGCTAAAGAAGAAGCATCAGGAGGTTCTGAAAGGATGCAAACACTTCGAGACGAGATGAATAAAATTAGTGATACAGTTCGATCAGTTGAAGAAATGATGCAAGAGATCGTCAAAGAAGCTAATAACCAGCAAAGCATGATGAATGAAGTTGTGGATCAGTCAAATCATCAGAAGGAAATGATGAATGAAGTCGTAGCACAATCTCAAGAACAGAAAGAAAAGAACAAAAGTGTTTTAGACTCCGTATCTAATTTAACTACTATTGGTGAGACTAACTCAGTAGCAGCTGAAGAAATATCTGCTTCAATGATTGAGTTATCAGGAATTGCAAATAATGCTAAAAATAAAGTAGCTGAATTTAAATTAGATAAAATTAATCAAGTTAGTGAAGTTGAGACAAGTTTAGACAGTTCAAAAGATAGGGATATGAATTAACTTTTAAAATGAACAATCAAATGATTTTAAATTATTTAAATTTGATTAATTTGTTATAATGAGTGATTAAATCCACAAAAGTGATTTTGAATTATTGCACCCCATGCTCCAAGCATTTCTCTTAAATCCTCTTTTGGATTTCCAAAACAATATACTGCCTCAAAATCAACAAACTCCATAACCTCGCTTGCTATAGGGCTAGCCCCATGATTTTTAAAGCGTTGAACTGTAGCATCACTATTAGTATATCTCTCAACTAATGTTGCTTTTTTCCCATTATCAGATAGAAACCATTCGTAACTAATTGTATTTTCTTCTTTAAGCTCAAAAACATATTTTGATGCTCTATTTTTTATCCACTTTTTGAATTCTTCTGGATCACTTTTTACATTACATTGAATTACTGTTATGATTTGTTTTGATCCAATATTTAACTCACCCATTTAATTGCCTTTCATATTTTCTTTATCACTAATAATATTATTACATATAAAAATTAAATAAGCTTGAATAATTAATAATTAGAATGACCATATAGAGTATGAGTAAATTAATTCAAAATTGTAATATTCAAAAATTGCTATTATCAAAGTAACCAAACTATTGGGAAAGGCAGAATTGTTTATTCCGTTGATTAATAAAATTCAAATGTATTTTATTTAAAGATATTATTATTTCAAATTTTAAAGTGTATTAATCAAATCATCTAAAATTGAGTTATATAGTTATTTAGCTTGATTGGAAATCAAGGTATTCACTGGTGGCATAACCACCAGTGAATTATTATGATTTAGGCTACTTTTTTTGAGCTAAGAGCAGAAGCGGCCTTTTTAATTAAACCAGGCGCATTAATTTTAATTTGCTTTGGTTTATCTGCCTCTGGGATTTCTCTAAAAAGGTTAATAGTTAACAAACCATCTTTCAAGTCTGCTTCTGTAACTTTAATGTCGTCAGAAAGTCTGAATTGTTTTGTAAAAGATCTTTCTGCAATTCCTCTATGAAGGTATTCACTAGAGTGTTTGGACTTTGACGCTTCTATTGTCATTAATCCTTTTTTTACTTCTATTGAAATATCGTTTTCATTAAAACCAGCTACAGCGATTTCTATTTTGTATTCCTCATCGCCTGATTTTATAATATTATATGCGGGATATTTATTATCTGTGTATTCTGACATTCTTTCAAATTCGTCAAATAAACTGTCAAATCCTACAAAAGAACGCATTAGTGGTGTTGTTAAAAAAGTCATAGTATTCTCCTATAATTAGCAAGAACTTAATAATGTCCTTAAAAAAGCAACATTATATCGTTTTAATTTTACGACCCATTATTGGCATCGCTAATTACATATCATTATTTGTATTTAATAATTCAAGACTTTATTTTAATTTTTTTTTAAAAATACTAAATTATTGCCTAAAAACTCACTATCCCAATCAAAGATTTTTGCAATAATTTTAAATGTTTTTTTATTATAAAAAACAACATGAGTTGGGTCTTTTATGTAATACCAATTTTCAAAAATATCTTGTTCAGAATGAAAATTTGTCATAATCCCTATTATACCACCATCATTGAGTAATTCATTAAATCTTGTAAATTCACCAAATGGATTGTGAAAATGCTCTACAGTTTCTGTGCAACATATAAAATCATATTTTTTTAATAGATTTCTCTTTTTAGAGTGGAAAAAAGGGTCATAGTTAAACATTTGGTAGCCATTTTCTCGAAGCATTAGTGAAAGTGCAGGACCCGGCCCGCAACCGTAATCCAATCCTATAGAATTAGGCTTTATTCTTTCTATTAATGGAAGCATTAAATGTGATAAGAATTTTTTGTACCTTGGATCATTTACATCATTATTATGAGTTAAGTAGTGTTTGTATTCGTCATTAGAACTGAGATAAAATTTTTTATCTAAAAAGATTGCTTCACAGTAACTGCATTTCCAATATCTTTTTTGTTCAATGTTTTTATATTCTTTAGCCCTTTGATTTTTGCAAACTATACAAATCACGTTCTTAAATTTTAGTTAGATTATTATGTGGGGTCTTATTTTTGGTTTCTAATGTCATTTCTCTGTATGAAATATATGTTACGGAAATAATTATTATTAGACCTCCAATTATAACAAAAATATCAACCAACTCAGAAAAAACAAAATATCCGATTAATGCCGCCCAAACCAATTGAAGGAAACTTATTGGCTGAATGATTATAATGGGCGCAGATCGAATTGCCTGTGTTAATGTTATGTGTCCTAAGGTTGCTAAAATTGCAACAAAGCCAAGGCAAATGATTTCTTTCATTGAAGGCTGAACCCAAACAGATAAAGCAGGGGGCGCAAGAGTAAGTGTAGTAAATACACTAAGCATGCAAACAATAACCAAAGAATTATGATTTTTTGTTAATTCCTTTGATAAAAGATATGAAATAGCAAATAGTGGAGCAGAAATCACTTGAGCTAATTGACCTAATGATATTTCTTGGAAACCGGGCCTTAATATAACTAGTGTCCCTATAAAAGCAATTATAATAGCTAATATCCTTCTTAGGGCTAGTTTCTCACCAAAAAATATTGCTGCGCCAATACTTATATAAATTGGACCTGTGTAACTAATTGCAGTAACCTCAGCTATAGGAATTCTTGACATAGCATAAAACCAGAGAATTATGCCAATCCCATGAACTATACCTCTGAATATATAAATAATTAAATCTTTTCTTGTTATAGATGTTTTAATTAATGGGATAATGAAAGGTAAGAGAATTACAGTACCAATTACATATCTAATAAAAGCTGCTTGAGATGCAGGAATAGCGTCTCCTATATACCTTACAACAGCAGTTACCAATACAAACAGTAACGTTGTTAATAACATCCATAAAATGCCTTGAAGAGCATTTGAATTCATTTAAAGTTTATCCTCTTCCAATGTAAGGCATTGAAGAGGCCATAATGGTCATAAATTGAATATTAGTATTCAAAGGTAATTCAGCAATATCATATACAGCTTTTGCCACATGGTTAACATCCATAATAGGTTCTTTTTTTATGTCACCACTTGCTTGTATAATCCCCTCTGACATTCTTCTTGTCATTTCTGTACCAGCATTGCCAATATCAATTTGACTGCATGCTATATTAAATTTTCTTCCATCTAAAGAGATTGATCTTGTCAATCCTGTTATTGCATGTTTTGTAGATGTATAAGGTGCAGATCCAGGTCTTGGAACATGGGCTGATACAGAGCCATTATTAATTATTCTGCCACCTTGTGGTTGTTGATTTTTCATATAAAAAAATGCTTCTTTTGCACAGTAAAAATTTCCATTTAGGTTAGTATTGACAACGTCTAACCAATCATCAGATGAAATCAAATCAATGGTTTTAGAGGGTTTGCCAATACCTGCGTTATTAAATAAAGTATCAATTCTACCCCATTTTGCATTAATCTTCTGGAAAGCATTTTTAACATCAGAATATTTCCTGATATCGCATCCAATACTTATCCAATTATCATTTTTGCTATCTAAAATTAATTTTTTTTTATTTCTCCCCAATAAAGCAACGTTATAATCTTTTTTAAGAAAATACTCAGCGCAAGCCTTACCAATTCCGGCTCCAGCACCAGTAATAATTATTACTTTTTTCATTATTTTATCCTTATTTATTTAATGCAAAAGCTATTCTTGCAGCTAACTTAGCATTATTTAGCATCAATTGAATATTAGTTTCTAATGTTTTGCCTTTGGTAATTGATGATACCTTTTCAAGTAAAAATGGTGTTAATGCTTTTCCATGAATTTTGTTTTGCCTTGCTTGAAGCATTGAAGAGTTTATCGCTTTTTCGATAATATTATTTGGTATTGAATACTTTTTTGGAACTGGGTTACAAATTAAAACACTCCCTTTTAAAGATAGTTCATCTTTATTTTTAATTACATCTGCAATATCTGATGCTTTATCAAACCTGTAATCAACTTTGAAGTCACTTTCATTCGAATAAAAATTTGGTAAAAAATTTGTTTTATACCCAATTACTGGAACTCCCATTGTTTCCAAATACTCCAATGTCAAACTAATATCTAAAATTGATTTTGGCCCTGCACATATTACTGCTAGTTTTGAATTTCCTAGCTCTTGAAGATCAGCTGAAATATCAAAAGTTTCATTAGCGTCTCTGTGAACACCGCCTATCCCGCCTGTTGCCATAACCTTAATACCAGCTAAATTAGAAATGATCATTGTTCCTGCAACAGTCGTGGCGCCATTTTTCTTTTCAGCAATAACAATTGGAATATCTCGCCTGCTAACTTTTATTATATTTTTTTCTTTACCAAAATAATTAATTTCTTCTTCTGACATTCCAACTTTAATAACACCGTTCACAATACCAATTGTGGCTGCAATTGCTCCTTCTTGCTTTATAATTTTTTCTGCATTTAATGCTGTTTCAACATTTTTTGGGTACGGCATGCCGTGAGAAATTATTGTTGTTTCTAAAGCAACTATTGGTAAGTTGTTTTTTTTAGCTTCTTTTACTTCATTACCAAGTTTGAAATTTAATTTATCCATTTTCAAAGTTTTCTTTTAAAAAGTTAATTACATTTTTTTGGTTTATTTTGGGATTGACTGTTTCAGTTGATTGAGTTGCAATACTTGCCATTGAAATTGCAAATTTTACTGTATAGTCCCAACTCCAATCTTTTAAGTGACCGTGAACTAGACCAGCCATTAAAGCGTCTCCGGCTCCATTTGAATTTTTAACACTTAATTTATTAATTTTATATTTTTTTATTTCTTTATTATGAAAGGAAATAACCCCTTTATGTCCTAAACTTATTAAAAGTTTCCCTTCATTTTTTTTATTAAGCTCATTAGATAATTTTTCAGTAAAATAGTTATCTTTAGTCTTCAGGTTATAAAGTATTATTGCTTCATCTAAATTTGGTTTTAAAACATTTATAGAGTTTATGTATTTTTTCAATTTTTTTGATTTAGATAGTGAAACTGGATCTGCAAAAATAAAATTATTTTTAAAATTTTTGAATACATATTCAAGTGTTTCATCTTGTAAATTTGCATCTATTATGATTGCAGAAGAATTATTAATTAATGAGTATTTTGTTGATAAAAAATTAGGGGTTAGATTTTTTAAAATTTTTGTGTCGTTAAAGGCGATACTCATTTCACCTTTCAAGTCATTAACTGATAAATAAGATGATGTTTTGTCAGAACTTATTGTTAAACTATGTTTTAAACTAACCCCTGATGATATTGTTCTTGATTTAATATAGTTACCAAATTCATCCTTACCAAATGCCGAAATTAGATGGCATTTACTTTTAAGCAAAGATAGATTTTCTGATATATTTCTTACTACGCCACCCGGTGATAAAGAAATTTCTGCAGTATTAGAGTCCTGAGAAATTATTTTGTTTTTAGGTGCAGCCAATATATCAATATTTGAACCACCTATAGCAACAGCATAATTTTTTGTTTCACCCATAGAAACAAACTCTGTAATAAAAAAAAAATCTAGTAAATAAAAATTTACTAGATTTGCAAGATTGATAATTTAATTATTTAATTTTTTAGTTGCTCTCGTAATTTTGTATAGCTTTTTCCAACTGTTTCATTTCTTTACAGTTTAAAGTACATAAATTTTTTAATTCAACTAATAATAACTTTGCTTCTTCAGGACGTTTTAAAGTTAAATGAAGTTCACCATAGTATTCCAGTGCTCCTAAATGATTAGGGTCAATTGAAAGCGCTCTCTTGTAAGCTACTTCACTCTCATCATACTTTCCAAGTTTCCTTGAAGAAAAGCCTAAATAATTCCATGCATCAGGGTTGTTTGGATGTTTAACTGTAGCGCTTTTAGCTAGTTTGTAACTGTTCTCATAGTCTTTTTTACCTAAAGATGCTGTAATCAACATAATATCTTTATTTGCAGAGTTGCTACCATAATTCGAAGAAGAACTATAACCTGATGAGGTACTGGAGGAAGAACTTGAATCTGATCCTGCTCCAAAGACATTTAGAGATGAGGCCATAATAAAAATTGTGGCAAAAATTATACTTTTTAAAATATTAATCATATCTACACTCCAAAAATTTAAATAATTAAACATTTTTAAAACTTGACGTTATTAAAAATGCATAAGTTTTTTTCCTCCCAATAACCTAAGGCCTCATAAATTGAGGCCTTAATTTTTAATAATGAAATTGTAATAATTTTAGATAGTTGTAAAATGAGATTATTCAATCAAAATTAGGAATTAATTTGTGAGTATTTTAATTATTGGAGGAAGTCATGCTGGTATTTCTTTGGCAGAAAATTTAAGAAGAGGTGGCTATAAGAATAAAATTACCATAATTGAAAAGCAAAAAAATATTCCCACAGAAAAACCACCTCTGTCAAAAAATTTTTTGGAAACCTCTTTTGATGAAGAAAATATAAAATTAAGAAAAAAAAGTTGGTTTGAAAATAACTCGATTGACATACTACTAAATATTAAAGAAATAGAAATTTTTAAGCATGAAAAATTCGTGAGGTTCGATAATAAAGTAGAAATAAATTATGATTATCTCGTAATTGCGTCAGGTGCAAAAGCAAATACATTGCCAGTTGAATTAGCCCCAATTGAAAGTCAAAACCTCTTAAGGGATTTCAATGACATAAAAAAAATATTAGATAGTTTACAAGATAAAAAACATATTACTATAATTGGTGGTGGTTATATTGGTCTCGAATTGGCATCTAGTTTAAGAAAAGCTGATTTTGAAGTTAGTATAATTGAAATGTCTGAAAGAATTCTTCAAAGAGTAGCTTCTAAGGAATTGTCTAGTTTTTTCACATCTCTTCATGAAGAAAAGGGTGTCAAAATCTTTTGTAACGAGAGATTAGAAAAAATTAAACCGCTAGGAAGCACTTTTCAAATAAGCACCAGTAAAAATAAATTTAATACAGACTTAATATTAGTAGGAATAGGTGTAACTCCAGAAATTGAGTTGGCTAAAAATATTGGCGTCTTATATGAGAGAGGTATAATTGTAGATGAAAACTATGAAACTAGTTTAAAAAATATTTTTGCAATTGGTGATTGTGCACTTAATAAATCCGAATATGGTATAGTTATTGAGTCTATACACCACGCACAATTTAGCGCTTCAAGGGTATCCTCTTATATTTTAGGTCAATCAAAAATAAAATTTGAGGAACCCTGGTTTTGGTCTGATCAATTTGATGTTAAATTCCAGTCTGTAGGCTTGTATAAGCCAAATTCTGAAACAATTTTCAGAAAAGGTAAAAGGGAAGGTTCAAAATCATGGTGGTCCTTTAATAATCAAGAACTAGTCTGTGTTGAAGCTATAAATGATGTTCAAAACTTTTCTTTTGCAAAAAGAATTTTTGAAAATAAAATATCTGTTAATAAAAAACAAATTGAAGATCAAAATTTTGATTTAAAATCACTTATAATATAAATTTTTATATTAAATGGAAAGGTTATGACTTTGAATAGACTTAAGAAAATTTGGGATAATGGAGAGTATGCTCTCAACGGCTGGTTATCTATAAATAATTCATTTATTGCTGAAATTATGTCTCGCCAAAATTATGATACACTTACAATTGATATGCAGCATGGTCTCATAGACTACTCAGATTTGCTTGGAATGCTCCAAGGTGTTACAGGTTCAAATGTAACACCTATTGTTAGAGTGCCGTGGCTAGACCCTGGCTATATTATGAAGGCTCTAGATGCTGGTGCTCAAGGTATTATAAGTCCTATGATTAATAATAAAAAAGAAGCAGAGGAGTTCGTGTCTTATATGAGATATCCTCCACTTGGTAATCGTAGCTTTGGTCCTACAAGACAAAATATTGTACAAGGGTCTGATTATTATAAAAAAGCTAATGAAAATGTTTTATGTATTGCCATGATAGAAACAGCAGAAGCAATGAAAAACTTAAAGGAAATAATAAGTACCGATGGGTTGGATGCAGTGTATATTGGTCCAGCTGATCTTACACTAGGAACAACTGAAGGAAGATTACCTCCTGGAATGGATAGAGAAGAGGAAGAAATGATTGATAGAATTAAAACTATTCTTGGAGCAGCAAAAAAGGCAGAGAAAAAAGCATGCCTTCATTGCGTTAAGACTTCTTACGCAATCCAAGGAATTAAATGGGGATTTGATCTTGTTACATTAAATTCAGATACTAGGTTACTTGTATCTTCAGCGTCTAATAGTATAAACGAATTTAGGAATGGATTAAAATGACTGCTCGAATATATAAACCTGCAAAAACTGCTATGCAATCTGGTCGCAATAAGACTGATAATTGGATTTTAGAATTTTTTCAAAGCTCAGCTACTACAAGGGACCGTCTTATGGGTTGGCGCTCAGGCAAAGACACACAAAAACAAGTAAAATTAAAATTTAAAAGCAAAGACGATGCTATCAAATATGCTGAAAAAAACTCTATCAAATTTATTCTAACTGAACCAAAAGAAAGAAAAATAAAACCTAAAGCATATGCTGACAACTTTTCGTTTAATAGAAAAGAAACTTGGACACATTAGTTTGAATTTATATTTTTTGAGCGCTTTCTGACCCAGAAAAATATTCTTACAGCATATATTTCTGATAGTATTGGATAATACACAGATGGGTGCCTTTTAAGTTTTTGAATATAGCTTTCACTTAATTGATTTTTAATTGCAGCATTTATGAGAATTTTCATATATCTTTTTGATGGTGGTATGCTTAGCAGTTTATTAGTTTTATAGATTAAAGTTTTTGCTTTAATTTTTTTATTTTTGGTGATTACAGTAATATTTTCAACTTCATAGTTTACACCCTCTGAATTAATTATTTGATTAAATTCATTTTTCGTAATCTTGCTTAAAACACCTTCTAGACTTTCATTAGGTTGTTTAATGATATTTGCGAAACTTGGTTCAATAAAATTTGGGCCTTCCATGTTCATAATGAGTTTATAATCTTTGAGAATACCAGTATGAATCTCAGAAGGGAAAACCCTTCTTCTATTTTCAAGGTATTCCTTGGACATGTTTGCCCCGTATCCAAAATAATAAACAGTCTTATTAGAGGCCATAATTAAGTAGTGCTAATTTAGTATTCTTTGATTTCATATCTTTTAAATAACTGTTTGCAATTTATTTTTTACGTAAATAAATAAGGTAGCATTCAAAAACCATATTAAACATAACATATACATATTAAAGGTTAGTCCAAAATATTCAGCTGAGAAACCAATAAGTGCAGGTCCAAATATAAATCCTGAGAAACCTATTGTCATTAAATTTGAAACAGAAACACTAAGGGTTTCTTGGCTAGCTTTAACACCTTCACGTAAAACTATACCAAGAAAGTTAGCTGTTCCTAACCCAAAAATGAAAGCACAAAAAGCAATTAAATAAATATCAAAGATAACTATTGAAGATGCTAAAATTATAGAAGCTATTATACTAAAATAGCCTCCAACAATTTTTTCTTTGAAACGGCTAATTAATTTATTTGATAGTAGGCGAGCAATTATTTCACCCAAATTAAAAAAAATAATAACTAATCCACCTGCATAGATCGGTGCTTTTAAATCTTTGGTAATCCAAACGGGTGACCAGTCAATAATTATTCCAAATGTTGCAAAAGTAACCATCATCATAAATCCAAAAATTAAAATATTTCTGTCAGGAAATTTGAATTTTACTATTTTGGTTTTTAAATCAAATTTTGATTTAAGACCAAAAATTAAAATATAAATTGAGCTTATTATTAAACAACAACCA
The DNA here is from genome assembly GCA_902612965.1 of uncultured SAR116 cluster alpha proteobacterium. GTDB lineage: Bacteria > Pseudomonadota > Alphaproteobacteria > Puniceispirillales. The sequence continues at coordinate 160,974 of CACMFN010000003.1, forward strand.
ACTGAAGAAAATGTGATTTTAGGATCTGGAATATTCTTTATAAAAACTCCTGCTATTATCGCACCACATAAAGAACCTAAACTATAAAATGCTTGGTAAATAGGGGTGATTATTTTAGATGTTTTGCTTTCAATTAAAGATATTTGTGTTTGTGCTGATGGGACGTAAACGCCGACTGCTGCCCCAAAAGGAACCCAAGATAAAAGAAACAATTCATAGTTAGGGGCGCTTATCAGTAAAAAGGGACAGAAAGAAACAATTGAAATTCCAATAGCCATAGATTTTGTTGTTCCTATTAATGGGACAATTAATCTTCCAGTTAATTGATTTGAAAGAAAATTTGATATTCCAAAAATTAGGATGCCAATTCCTAATTCTAATTCAGATATACCAAGTCTTTCAATATTCCATGGAATATGAACAAAATAAATTCCAACTATAAATAATAAAAAAAATGCTCCTTGAAAACATGTAGTTCGAGCTTTCCAATAATTATTATTTTGATCCATTAGCAGAGAAAAAATTAGATTAAATTTACATTATCATAAATTGTTATTCTGTAAATTTTAAACAATTTCAATATACTAATTTACTATTAAGTGACCTTATGATAATTAAAAATTATGCGGCTCCGTAGCTCAACTGGATAGAGCATCTGACTTCTAATCAGAGGGTTGGGAGTTCGAGTCTTCCCGGAGTCGCCATTATATCAAGATTTAGTTACCAGCTAAAAATACTGCACCCAAAATGCCTACCATTGTATATAATAAAGATGAGCATTCATTCAAAACCTGTACTATATAGTTTTTTGCTATTGGGCAATGTTTTTAATTTATAGATTTTATTTAAGAGAATCATAAATCTGATTAATCTTTTGTGAGCTTAACTTTGGATATGCCGTATAACTATGGCTGAGATTAGACTTCACCAAACATTCAGCTAAATAAAGACTAGCAGGAATTGGATTTATTACAGGAACTCCAACACCTGAGCTAATTTCTTCAGTGACATCATGAAATGCCATACTCATACAACCTAAAATTAGAGTATCTGCTTTATCTTCTGACACTGCTAATTTCCCAACTTCTATTATCTTTTTAAGTGAAAGAGTACGATCTTTCGCAAGATCCATCACTGACATTCCAACTCGGCGAATTGAGGAAAGATTTTGGTTAAATCCATATTTCTTGGGGTTCTCATATCCACGACTTGAAACTGCACCAGAACCAGGTGCAATTATTGAAAATCGAGATCCCATTAACGTTGCGAGGGTCATTGCACAGATGCCAGAACCTATTACAGGAATAGAAACAAGTTCACGTGCAGCCTCCATCCCTGGATCAGAAAAACAGCTCACAATAATAACATCATAGCCATTTCTTTCAGCTTCAATTGCTCCACGAAGAAATTCAGGAACTGTCAATGCTGCTTCGACCCTACTCTCTACTGACTGAGGACCAAAACGCGGAAGATATAAATCCACTAATAATTCTGGTCCTGACCATTTTTTTAACATTTTCTTCCTGAATTCTATTAAATCTTTACCCAACTCTGAAAGATGCTTTGCTGTTGCAAATTGGTATTGGTGCTCAACCACCAACTCCAGAATGGGGAGCTATGTTAAATGAAGCACAACAATATATAATCAATGCCCCTCATATGTCTCTATTCCCTGGACTTGCAATATTTTTAACGGTTTTGGCGTTTAATCTCTGTGGTGACGGCTTACGAGATATTTTTGATCCGAAATCAAGTCGATAAGGTAATTGTAAAGAGATGATAAATCAGGAAAGTATAATAGGATTGATTGAAAAAAAAAAAGAAATATTTACGAGCCTTTCAGATCGAGTTTTTGATACGCCTGAGACTCTATTTATGGAGTATAAATCAGTAAAAGAACATATTAATTGTCTTGAAGCAGAAGGCTTTAAAATTACAAAAAATCTTTGTAATATGCCTACTGCTGTTATGGGAGAGGCAGGTGATAAAGGACCAATAATAGCTTTTCTTGGCGAATTTGATGCTTTGCCTGGTTTAAGCCAGATGCCTTTTGAAGCTCAACCAAGTCCAGTAACCAAAAATGGGAATGGCCATGGTTGTGGGCATAACTTACTAGGAGCAGCTTCATTATTAGCAGCAAGTGCTGTGAAAGATTGGATAAGTTTAAAAAAGATAAATGGGCAAATTCGATATTATGGTTGCCCTGCTGAAGAGGGAGGAGCAGCGAAAACATATATGGCTCGTGAAGGTGTATTTAAAGATGTGGATATTGCAATATCATGGCACCCAGCAACTTTTAATGCTGTTAATAGACCTATCTCACTTGCTAACACAAGGATAGACTTTATGTTCTCAGGAAAAGCAGCTCATGCTGCAGCTGCACCTCATTTAGGACGAAGTGCACTCGATGCAGTAGAACTTATGAATGTTGGCGCAAATTATCTTAGGGAACATATGCCAAGTACGGCCAGGGTGCATTATTCATATTTAAATTCTGGTGGGAATTCTGTAAATGTAATCCCTGATAAAGCTGCCGTACGATATCTAATTCGTGCTTCTGATCTTAAACAACTTTGGAACTTAGTAGAAAGAGTTGAAAAAATTGCTGAGGGTGCCTCATTAATGACTGAGACCTCAGTTAGTAAAAAGATTTTTTCTGGAGTATCGAATTTACTTGGAAACCGGATTTTGGAAAAAGTAATGCAGGAGCAATTTGAAAGACTGGGACCAGTCATCTTCAATATGGAAGATCATTCTTTTGCGAACAAGATACGGGAGACTCTAACTTCTCATGAAATTGCCTCTAGTTTTGATCGTATTGATATGAAGACACCAAAAAATTTGACTTTTTGTGATTTTGTAGCACCACTTGATGGCAATAGCGAATATGGTGTTGGCTCTACTGATGTAGGTGATGTCAGTTGGAATGTACCTACAGTTCAGGCTAGAGTTGCAACATGTGCAGTTGGAACGCCTTTTCACACTTGGCAACTAGTCGCTCAAGGTAAGTCAAAGGCAGCCCATAAGGGCATGGTGCATGCAGCAAAAATTATGGCTCTAACAGCCATAGAGCTTTTAAAAAATTCGGCTCTTATTCATAGAGCTAAACAGGAACATCTGGAAAAGATCAAGGAAACACCATACCGTTGTCCTATCCCTCTAGATGTAAGTCCTCCTATTATAATGCAAAGTCATAGCGACGAATAATGAACCAAATTATGTAAACCATAATTAAAGCTATAGGTGATAAAAGGATATTTTAAGTACCTGTATCTTTTAGAGATTTTTTGACCAGTTTTTTGAATTATTTAAATAACAAGCTCTACTGGGAAAGCTAAAATAAGGATTTTAAGAGGGTGAGTAAATTCCTGAGACTAGAAACGATTATAATTAGCCTGAAAAACCTAAAAAGAATAAAAAGAAGTTTATTATAAGATTATGGATAATTTTTATTTCTTGAAGAGTCATAGGTTAGTTTTTTGTTGAATTTAATTTTCTTTTGGGTTTCTATAAAATTACGGGAACGTTGATTTTTAAAGTTGCTGTGCTGTGAAGTCTCATGGACGTTAACTAAAGAGACTTTAGTAAGTAAGAATTAAAACAAGCTCTTTAAGATTTATTAAAACCGTCAAATATTAACGATATAATGGAGGTACCATGTATAAATTTTTAATTACCTTATTAGCTCCTTTACTATTCCTCTGCATGCCTTCTTTTGCAGACTTTCCAGAAAAAAATGTTGTTTACCAAATTACTTTCGCAGCAGGTGGAGGATCAGATGTTAGGGCGCGTCACCAACAACCTTATCTTGAAAAGGAACTTGGTAAGAAGATTGTTATTCAGTATAAACCTGGAGCAGGTGGATCTATTGGTTGGGCTAACTTAGTTAAGCAAAAAGCTGATGGCTACTTTATGTCAGGGATCAATATTCCTCATATTATTTTACAACCATTGGCTCGAGAGCCTGGTTATGAGACAGAAGAAATCATACCCGTTGTTCTATTTCAACAAATACCTTTCGGTTTAACAGTTCTTCAAGACTCTCCGTTTAAAACTTTGGATGATCTTATTAACTACGCTAAGGAAAATCCTGGCGCACTCACGATTGGTGGTTCAGGGACTTGGGATGCAACGCATATAGCTAACTTGCAATTTGATATGATGGCTGGAATCGAAACAACTTATGTCCCGCATAAAGGAGGTAAACCAAAACAGACTGCACTACTCGGTGGACACACAATGGCGAGTTGGTTTGGTCCTAATGAAAAAATGCCTCATGGTGATAAGGTAAGGACCCTCGCATATGCTACCGAGAAACCAATACAGGTAAGTCCTGATGTACCTACTTTTAAATCATATGGATACCCACTTTACTCCTCTGTTTATCATGGAGTTGGTGTACCAAAGGGAACACCTGAGGAACATATAAAGGTACTTGAAAAAGCATTCCTTAAAATTGCTGGTCTTAACGAAACTAAGGAAGTTAAGTTGAAAGTTGGTATTATGCCAATCGCACTTGACTCTGCATCGTCACAAAAACTAATTGCTGAAAAAAAGGTTGCGTGGGAACCAATCGTCAAGAAGTTCGTTCAATAGAAATATGACGATAAATTAACACGTAATAATTTTAGGTGTTTGAAGGGATAATCAACGGCTTGTTTCATGCCCTCGAGGGATGGAATTTGCTGTTGATTATTTTTGGTACTTTTTTAGGAATTGTTTTTGGATCCATGCCTGGTCTCACAGCCACAATGGGTCTAGCCTTGTTAGTTCCATTTACTTTTGGAATGGAGCCAGCTGCAGGGCTAATAATGCTTGCTGGTATTTATGTTGGAGCAATGTATGCAGATGCCATACCAGCAATCTTAATTAACACGCCCGGTACTCCAGCAGCGATCGCAACGACATTCGATGGATTTCCATTGGCTCAGAAAGGGAAAGCTCAGCAAGCGTTAGTGACTGCAGCATTTGCTTCATTTATTGGCAGTGTAATTGCTAATATAGTCCTTGCGACATTAGCAGAACCGCTTGCAGAATTATCGCTGAAATTTGGTCCGCCAGAGTATTTTTGGCTTGGAATTTTTGGTCTTACTATAATTTCTGTTCTCTCAAGTGGAAGTTTACTAAAAGGTTATCTGACGGGTTTTATTGGTCTAATTCTTTCTGCCGTTGGCATGGCTTCACTATCTGGAGATGCGAGACTTACTTTTGGATTTCCAGAGTTGCAAAGTGGAATATCTTTAGCTGGAGCATTAATTGGATTTTTCTGTTTGCCAGAAATTCTCTCTACGATAATTGGTAAAGGGCAAGACAATTACACAGGGGAAAAAATTCGCCCTAGTCTAAAAATTCTTTTTGCGACTATCTTTGATCTTTTAAAGATGCCGTTTTTATTGATCCGATCAGCTTTGATAGGACTGGTTGTAGGGATAGCACCTGGTGCTGGCGGTAACATAGCTAGCATGGTCTCTTATAGTGAGGCTACCCGATGGGATAAGAACCCTGAAGAATTTGGAAAAGGAACAATAAGGGGGGTGGCTGCATCAGAGGCAGCAAACAGTGCGATGGCACCAGGATCATTAATCCCTCTTTTGACACTTGGGATACCGGGGTCACCACCTGCCGCTATAATACTTGGCGCTCTAATGTTGCATGGAATGCAACCCGGTGTAGATCTCTTTGCAACTTATGGAGGGATTACTTATACATTTATGATGGGATTATTTGTGGCAGCTTTTGCTATATTAATTTTTGGATCACTTGGGTCTTTTTTGTTTAGCCTATTGATAAATATTCCCGCAAAATCACTTGCGCCTATCATCCTTTTAATGACAGTTCTTGGTTCATATGCAATACGAAATAATCTTCTTGATGTTTGGGTTATGCTGATATTTGGTGGTATTGGTTTTTTTCTTAATAAGCTTTCCTACCATCCAGCACCACTTGTGCTGGGTTTTATTTTAGGGCCCTATATCGAAGAAGGCCTGGTCCAATCAACAATGATAGGTGGTGCGAAAGGGGGAGTAGTATTCTATATGATAAGTAGTCCTATAAGCATAGTGCTTATAGGGTTATGCGTAATTACTGCCTTGTGGCCTATTCTGTTCAGAAGACGTGTTCTAAAAAATCAAAACACGGAAGAACAAGAAACAAGTCATGGCGCACTTAATGCTGACGTAGTGATGGGTTTAATTACTCTTTGCATGACAGCGATTGTCGCATGGTCAATTGTTGATTTAAGTTTTTATGGGGTTCTTTTCGTTAACTTTTGCGTGTATTGTACAGCTATCTTGGGAATTGCGATTATCTTAAAAGGTTTTTTTACACCAAAAAAAATCAATATATTTTTTAATGTAGAGGAACAAAATCGAGTAATTGTAGGTTTTTTAATTATAGCTGGATTTATTTTATTTATTCAATTTGTTGGTTTTTATATAAGCAGTGCCATTTTTATATTATTAATGAGCTCGTTTCTCAATAAAGAAAAAATGAATTTAAAAAATATTTTAATATCCTTTTGTCAGTCCATTGTAATAACTACTTTGGCTTATTATTTATTTGTTGATATTCTCTATGTTCCATTGCCTACTGGAATATTGTTAAACACTTAGTCCCATAAACACACTATTAAATTTAATTAAAATATTTCATCCAAAGTGGGTTATGACAGAGATACGTTTTTGGTTACGAATATTCAAGAAAACATAGATTTGGTCAAAACAAAACTTACTAATTTTGATTTTGATGGAAAACTTCTTTAAGAATGGAATTGCACTTACATCATTCTAGAAAATAATGGTCAATGGTTAATATCATTTGGTACCACTGATTATAAAAAAACAAATTGGAAGGAATGAAGAAAAACAACCCCATACTTTTGAAAGTATGGAGTTGTTTTGGAGAAAAGTAGTATTTCGGGAGGAATATATATAATTTATAGAAATGATTTGTGAGATATACCATAATCATTATTTCATACTTTCTTTAACAAAGTTGCATTTAAAAGACATTATTTTATACGTTCCTTGACTAAATTGCATTTTCAAGATTTCTATTCAGGGTTACTTTACTATTTCTTAATAGTTCATTTCATTGGAATAAAAACCTTATGAGATACTTTTACATATTCATACTAACTCTTTTTTTTATATTTTTTAAAAAAGAAGGATACGCAAAAACAGAAAATAGTTAAATAAATATACATTAATTGTCATGTTTGGTGATCAATTGTTAGATAACAATTTACACTTTTTAGACAAAGAAAAATGAAAATATTTTGCCAACAGAATGAACAATCATCCACCAATACCCAATAAGGAAGGTAAGTTAGAAAAAATGAATGCTTATTGTAAATTTATTAACATTTCAATAGAAATTCCAAAATTAAAAACACAACAAATTTGATGTCTCCCCCAAAACTGCCAACTATGGGCGCTTATAAAGGTGATTAAGTGAATATATTATTCATTGCTATGTAAAGTTAATTTTCTTAAAATAATCAAATTGGCCAGGGGCATTCAGGTGCAAGAAAAGAGAAAAATAAATTTTTTTATCTTATCATTATTATGTTAGTTTTAGAAAAGTTTGGCTTTGATTGGATAACAGCAATTAAGTTGGTCTAATGGACGGCTAAAAATTAAGGATTAAAGAAAAATGGATCAAGGATCATTAAAATTAATCGGCAATACTCCATTAGTAAGGTTACAAAATATTAAAATACCAAATGATGTTGAAATATGGTTAAAGTATGAGGCTGGAAATCCAACTGGATCGTATAAAGATAGAATGGCTTTAAGTGTATTAACGACAGCTATAAATAATGGAGTTATAAAAAAAGGAGACCGTATAATAGAATACACAGGAGGAAGCACTGGATCCTCTATAGCTTTTGTTTCTGCTTCTTTAGGACTGAATTTTACAGCTATTTTTTCTGATGCTTTTTCTGATTCAAAAAGACAAACTATGGAAGCATTTGGAGCAAATGTTATAATTGTAGAAAGTGAAGGAAAGGGTATTACACCTGAACTTATTCAAAAAATGAAGAAACAGGCATACATATTATCGGAAGAAAAAAATTCTTTTTATGTCGATCAATTTGGCTCAAAAAATGTCTTAAAAGGTTATCTTCCTATGGGGAAAGAAATCAAAAGAGAATTAGAGGGGATAGATGTATTCTGTGCTTCAGTTGGAACTGGAGGTGCTATTATGGGAACTTGGCAAGGCTTAGATAATACTGATATTAGATTAGTTGCTTTTGAGCCTCTTCAGTCACCATTTCTTTCAACTGGAAAAGGTGGGCCGCATAAAGTTGAGGGAATTGGTGTTGGATTTGAACCACCTTTTTTAGATAGAAATGTTCTAAATGAAATTAGATGTATAGATCAAGAAGATGCTTTTAAGATGTGCAGAACTCTCTCTAAAGAGGAGGGTTTATTTTGTGGTGGCTCAACTGGAATGAATGTTTGTGGAGCTCTTGAAATTGCTAAAAATTTAAAAAAAGGGGGCAAAATAGTCACTTTAGCATGTGACAATGGTTTAAAATATCTAAATAGTCATATTTATAATCTTTAATATATTTAAATCAAAATTTTAAAATAAAGTTCCTTAGTAAATTTCATAAAACTAAATAAATTTTAAAATGTATTAAAATTATATTTAAAATAATATCCTAATTAACTATTAAAGTATATTTTAATGCTTTAAATAATAAAATTGTTTGTCTTTTTATTCAATATACAAAAAAAGGAGTGCTAATGTTTAATTTATTTTTAGGAATTATTTTATTTATAGGGTTAATAGTTTTCGCGATTTTTTCTGGTGGCTCTATCGAAACTTTTATGGATATGCCATCACTAATAATTGTTGTTGTAGGAGCTTTAATTTATTCATTTTCTTCAGGTGGTGACGCTACTGACAGATTGGATAATTTTGGTGTCGGCGCAGTCAGAATGGGCTGGATCGGATTTATAATTGGTATGGTTTTAATGGCTAACGGTAAAATTATCCTAGATATGGAGAGGTTTAGTTCAGCCTTTGCAGTGGCTATACTTCCAATATTTTTTGGATATTTCTTTCAAATAATCACTAATATGATTGTTTACAGACTTAAAACTAATAAATTTGATGATGAATTAAAAGAAGAAGATTAAAGTTAAAAAAGTGATCACATACTTTGTGATCACTTAAATAATATTAGTTATTTTTTATTAGTGATGAGATTATTTACATTTAATATATTTTTTATTTTTTTTATTATGCCAGCGCTTGCACATAATGAAGTGAGGATTTACAAGCAAGGCAATTTCAACTGTATAAGTTCTAACGGTTCTCCAAACCATGAAATTGGTGAATTTCCTACTAAAGGAAATCCTAATAAATTTAAAGCCCAAAAAATAAATTATTGCTATCCAAATAACCCTATAAAGAAAAGAACATTTAATAATAGAGCTTCAACTGTTGGTATTACTCTTACTGGCATTCCAATTAGACCAGGAACTGCAGACTGGTATGATGCATCTTCACCAAGATTACACAGTAGAAACAAATCCTCAGGATGGAACCTTGAAGCAATTACACCAAATAGAAAAATCTTTGGTATCGATGAAAATAACGCTCATGTAGATAACAAAGGTCTTTATCATTATCACGGCATGCCAAAAGCTTTACAAAATTTTAATGGAAAAACGTTAATAGGATATGCTGCTGATGGATATGAAATTCACTATGTTGGTAAAAATCAAGTATCTTCTTGGGTAATAAAAAAAGGGAAAAGAAATACATCACCTTTTGGAGAATATGATGGTAGTTATTTTCAAGATTATATTTTTGAAGAAGGTCACGGCACTTTGGATAGATGTAATGGTGGAACATTAAATGGAAAATATGTGTATTTTGCAACAGATGAATTTCCTTTCTTTCCAAGATGTCATTGGGGAAATGTAAGTAAAGATTTTATTCTTAAAGGGGGATAAAAAACTATTATGGATAAACCTGATTTAAAACTAATTTATTTTAAACTTAGAGCTTTAGCTGAAACGCCACAAATGATGATGAAATTTGGTGGATTAAATTATAGTTATATAATGGCTGAAGATTTTTTTAAAAAACCATGGGAAGAAGCTAAAAACCATACTCCATTTAATCAACTTCCCTTGCTTATAGTTAATAATACTACTGAAATTTGGCAAAGTAATTCTATCGTAAGATTTTTAGCGCCTCTTACTGGAACAATGCCAAATGATAGATTAGTGGCTGCTCAAGTTGATTCAATATTTGAAAGTACGCATGAATTATTTTTCCCGTTAAACCCAACAGTTAATGTTGTTACGGGTGTGCAACATAATGCACTAAAAAAACAATTCCTAGAAATGTTTCCAAGGAAATTAAAAAATTTCTCAAGGCAGTTTGAAAGGTTATCAGATGGTCCATTCTTTTTTGGTAAAACACCATACTATTGTGATTTTTCAGCCTACCATCATTTTTCATTAGCTAAAATTCTTGATCCAGAGGTTTTAAATGGGTATTCGAGGGTCACATCTTTTATGAAGGCATTTGAAAAACTTCCAAAAGTAGATGAATATCTTGAAAAAAGGCCTGAAATTATTGATGTTGGAACTAGCCCTAAATTAATCATAGACGGCATTGAATATGAAACTGGATAGTAATAATTCTTTTTAGTATTTATTTACCTCCTTCCAGATGCTCTTTTTGCACTTGGTTTGACACCAACTTTAACCTCTCGAATTGCAATATAAACGCCCGATGCAATGATTAAAAATATTCCTATAATTGAGAGTGGGTTAAGCCATTCATTCCAAATAATAATGCCCCAAAAGACAGACAATATCAAAGAAGTGTACTCAAATGGAGCCATAAGTCCAGCTTCACTTAATCTATAAGCTTGGGATATCATGTAACCACCAATTGAGCTTGCTATACCAATGCCAATCATAGCTAACCAGTGATAATTATTGGGCCATAACCACCCTCTAACTAAAAACTCTAAAGAACTGTTTTCTTGCCCTGAAAAACGGCCATCTCCAAGTGATAAACCCATAAGAATACTGACAATTATGAAAGATAACTGAATATAAATACTTAAAGTGGAAGCTTTTTCTGACAGGCCCATTTGTCTAGTCATTATATGAAGTCCTGCATAACAAACAGCTGCTAAAAGTGGCAACATTGATACCCATTGAAAACTAATTTGACCAGGCTTTATAATTACCAATACGCCGAGGAAACCTACTACGAGCGCTATTATCCTTCTGATGCCAACTTTTTCTTTTAAGATTATTGAAGAAAGAGCTGTAATTAATATTGGAGCTATGAAAAAAATTGCTGAGCATTCAGCAATAGGTAAAGATACTAATCCTAGAAAGAAAAATAAATTTGCAAAAACTAAAAGAAAGCCACGGAATAAATGAGCAAAAGGCCGCCTTGTTTTAAGAGATGAAAGGCCTCCTTCAAGAGGTACAAAAAGAAATATAGTAAATAAAAATGCAGAAACTGATCTTATTAATATTATTTGGTGAAGTGGGTAGGAACTACTAAGAATTTTTATTGTAAAATCACTTAACGAAAAACAAAAAGAAGCTCCAATTGCACAAAAAATACTAATTAATGAAACATTCACAACATTTAACAATATTTCCTCTATTCAAAACGTTAATATATTAGTTATATATCTATTTCATCATTAAAGCATTTATTATTAATATATGAAAAAATTACTAATTATTTTATTTAGCTTAAATTTTTTAATTTGCTCAAAATCTGTTTTAGCTGACGAAATCTTAAAAGGTTTTGATGCATATAAAAATAAAGATTATCAACTGGCATTTGATATTTGGTCAAAATTAGCAATTGAAGGTGATCCAATTGCTCAAAATAGTCTAGGCGTAATGCTTCAAAAAGGTGAAGGAACAGAAATGAATTTTCTATTATCTTATAGCTGGTTTAAAAAATCAGCTGAAAGTGGATACACACCTGCACAAGTATCATTAGGCTATATTTATGATCAGGGAATGGGAATTGATCAAAATAAAATTAAAGCGTATATGTGGTGGAAAATTGCAAGTCTGCATGGTGATAGTGATGCTGTGACTTTACTTAAGCTTCTATCTAATGAAATAAATGAAAATGATCAAAAGATTGCAATTAATTTAGCTGATAGATGTGTGAAAAATAATTTTAAAGCTTGCTGATAAAATTCATAATCTAACTTTTAGTTTTATTACTATTAAGGTAATTCTCACGTATTCCAATATATGTTGTTGATGCAACTATAATAGTGCCGCCAATCCAAATATTATTAAGAGGTATTTCACTAAACATTATATATCCTAACCAAACCGCCCATATCAGCCTTAAATAATCTAAAGGTAGCAAAAATGAAATCTCACCTCTCTTCAAGGCATAATTAAGTGAAAATTGAGCTATGGTTGCAACAATTGTAATTAATGAAACTAAAAATAATTGTTTTCCATTTATCCCATTCCAAACAAAAATTGCAGCTATAAACGTGATAGGTATCACTCCTGCAGATTGCCAAAATGTAATCGAAATATTTCCGTCAGTTTCTGTTAATTTTTTTGCCAACAAAAGTGATATTGACCACAACACGCAAGCTGCAAGAACACAAACTGGGCCTATTGAAACATTTAGGTCTGGTCTTAAAACAATTATAACGCCTACAAAACCAAAAAACATTGCTCCCCATCTTCTTAATCCTACCACCTCTTTTAAAGTTAAAATTGCAAGTAATGTTGCGAAGATAGGTATTGTAAATGCCAAGGATTGTGCTTCTGAGAGCTCTGTTAAACTAATTCCATAAAAAAAAAATAACATTGCCCCACTTCCTGAAATGCATCGGTAGAATGTGATTAGAGGTCTCTCAGTTTTAATTATATCAATTTTAAATTTGAATATTAAAGGTGAAAGCAAAGGGATAATTAATACACTCCTGAAAAATGCTATTTGAAATGGATGTAAATCCTGTGAAGCAAGTCGCACCAAAGCCGCTGCTAAAGTAGCACAAAAGCCTGATACAATCATAACAATTGTCGCCAGTATTAATATTGATGATTTATTATTAAAATCTTTAAATTTTCTAATCATCTAAATAAGAAGGAAAAAGATGATTATTATTTTCATCAAGTTTCAATTCAGAAACTGAAACAATTTCAGAAAGTGGCAACTCATTATATAAATGAGGGAAAAGTTTATTATTTCTTGATTTTTCCCATTTAATCTCAAGATTTTTCGTTTCTATTTTTAGTAATAGTAATTCTTTTTCCCCATTAAAATGTAGTCTGGCTGTTTCTTTTACTTGATCTCTAGAAGAAAAATGTATGTAGCCATCTACTAAATCTATTCCAAAACCTTTAAATACTCCTCTTTGTTTTGCAATCTTCCAGTTTTTGGTAGAGCAAATCTTATAAATATACTTTTCAGTTTGTTGATTTTTCATTTAGAATCTCTACCTTTCCTTCTTTTGGAAATAACTTAATAATATCACCACTTTTAATTATTTTTGTAATATCACTTTCAAATCTATCAATAAGTGGAAGGTTTGCGTGTGCTGCCCCTTGAGCAATAATTGGGTTTGCAAAGTTAAGTAATAAGGCTTTAGGGCAAATTTTAGAAATTTTCATACTTCTAAACATCCATGCGGTTGCAACGCCGCCCTTTGCAACGTTTAATACTAGGATTTTATTTACGTAACTTTGGTTGAAAAGTTTGTGGGATTTTCTAGAAAAATTACCATTAATTCTATCTAAATCGTATCGTGCGCTGAAATTATCATCTGCCACAAGAGCTTCACCTTTTACAGGTTCTCCAATTCCGATATGTCCAAAGTAAACATTTTCTTTCATTTGACTATTTTTCCTTGGCAAGCTGAAATAACACATTTTTCCATTGAATTAAGTATAGTTTCATAACCATAACCACCTAAAATATTAATTATTTTTGCAGAATTGCTCATTAATCTTTTCCAGCCATTTGCTTCGCCAATCTCTCTAGCATGCATATTATAGAAGCAAACTCCTTCTAAAATTATCCCACCAGAATTTTCTATTTTTTTTGAAATTCCATTTTTATCACATAAAACTTTCACTGCTGAAGGAGTGCATACAAGCAATGAAACTTTTGGATGGATTTTTTTTCCATCTAAAAGTTCTGAAAGTATTCTCATTTCATTAAGAGATAATTGAGGTGCTGCAAATACGACAACATCCAAGTTATCATCTTTTGGTAAATAACTTTTATAAAAATTATTTAAGTCAGATAATGAAATATTATTCATTTTAGGATTTTTATTCTGAGCTAAATGATCTTCAGGCGTAACTCCCGCTATATGAAACATAGGTGTTGAACCGAATGAAGCCATAGCAGCGCCAAAGTGCTTTAACTCATCTGAAGTTGGCTTATAATCAATGCCATAAATTATTGGTATGTCCCAGTAAGAATTCATCTGCTTTCCAATTATTCCTCCAAGAGCACCCCAGTCACTAAAATTAGTAGGCCTTACATTAAAGTTAAAAAATTTATTTGGAATTCGATTTTGTTCTATGTGAAGACCATACATTGGAGTTCTTCCAGTTAAGCTAGCGGCAAGCGCAGATGGGCCGCCTTCAAAGTTAGTTCTCGCGCCAAGAACACTGTTTGCATAAATGCTAGAGCCAGTATCACCAAAGGCTAAATGTTCTCCTTTAACAGGAGGCATAAAGACTTGATAGTTAATGCATGTGTCTGTCATCATCACATTTAGCTGTTTAAAGGCATCAATTGCTCTTTTCTCCAAATCTACAAATCTTTTATTTTGTTTTATCTTCTTGAAAGATTTAAAATCAGAACCTCTAGGGTCTGTAATTGTTGGTACCCAAACTTGTTTTTGTGGATCAGGGTACTGTGCAAGATTTTCTAAATATTCAATCCCAGCTAAACCCAATGCCTCAGTATCAGCCATAATATGGACTTGGCTAATTTCTACAAAACTTTGAGCATCAAAAAATTTTCCTACTTGCATTTGATGTTCTAAAGCTAGTTTTCTTACTTCCCCAAACTGACCAGATTGTATTTCTAATTCTTTATGACTTAATTTCATTAACTTTTATTACTTTGAAAATATCATTTAACACTAATATATTAATGTTAGTTTTAATAGCATTTTAGAATTTAATGAAAAATTTTGAAACACCATTGGCAATTACTATGGGCGATCCATCAGGCATAGGCCCTGAGATTATTTTGAAATCTGTTGTTGAGACAAAATTAAATCATTTTGTTGTTTTTGGCGACAGTTTAGTTTTTGATAGTTTGATAAAAAATCTTAGATTGCCTTTCACAATAAATAAGATTTCTGAAATATCTGAAGCTGTTTTTGAAGAAGGCTATATCAATCTATTTGAAACAAGTAAGCTAAACTATCTTCCTCATTATGGTAGAATTTCTAAAGAGTGTGGCAAGGTTAGCTTTGACGCAATTATAAAATCTATAGAGCTTGCAAAGCAAGGTAAAGTTTCAGGAATTGTAACAGCTCCAATAAGTAAAAAGGCTCTAAACTTAGCACATATTAACTATCCTGGACATACAGAAATTCTTGCGGGTTATAACAATAATAAAGCAGTGTCTATGATGCTGCTCAATAAACATATTAAAACGGTGTTGGTAACTTTACATTGCTCGATAAAACAAGCCTTAAATAGAATAACAATTCAAAATGAACTTGATGCTATAATTAATGCTGATCTCGGATGCAAACTATTTGGTATTGAAAAGCCTGTTATTGCAGTAGCTGCTCTTAATCCACATGCAGGTGAAAATGGACTATTCGGCAATGAAGAAAAAAATATAATTGAGCCTGCAATAAAATTAGCTCAAGACATGGGGATTAATGCAATAGGTCCCTTTCCAGGTGATACTGTATTTATGAATGCCAAAAATGGAAAATACGATATCGTCGTATCTCAGTATCATGACCAAGGGTTGATACCAATAAAATATGAAGGCATTGACGAAGGGGTTAATGTAACAATTGGAATAGACTTTTTGAGAACAAGCCCTGATCATGGTACTGCATTTGACATCGCAGGGAAAAACATTGCTTCTGCAAAAAGTTTTATCAACTCAATTAATACTATTAAAGCCATGCAAAAAGTGGGCAAAAACCCACTACAATAAGAAAAAAAATTTGTGGTTACATGCCCACTTATAATATGTAATAAATGATTCTTATAGGAGATTTTTTATGTCTAAGGATCAATTGCTCACAGCTGTTATTGAATTTTGCAAAGAATATAAAATGGCTGAGTCAACATTTGGGAGAAAAGCTGTTAACGATGGTAAATTTGTATCAAGATTAAGAACTGGTGCAAGAGTTACTCCTGAAACTTTTGAAAAAGTGAAAAAATTTATAAATAGTTCTGGCAACGTTAAATCTATACAAATTGATAACCAAAATCTTCATGTTTTGCCAAAAGAAGATAACGTTGATGATAAAAATCTTTTTGATGAAAAGAGCAAGTCCAAAAAGAAAAATTTTAGGTTTTTTGATAATAGGCAAAAATATTTACTTTTTGTTTCTACATGCAGCGAAAAAGAAGTTATTTCAAAAAGAATAGGTATGGAACTTGGTCACATCAAACCAAAACCTCCAGCAATAAGAATATTTGATGCTGGGATGGGTGACGGAACTGTATTGGCTGGCGTGATGAGAGAAATGCACCATAGATATCCCACAATGCCTTTTTATATTTCGGGCAAAGAGATTAGTCTTGAAGATGTAAGAATATGTCTTTCAAAAATGTCTGATAGATTGTTTGAGCATCCAGCATCTGTCCTTGTGTTTACAAATCTGTTTTACTCTGAAGCTCCTTGGCTAAAGCCTAAATCTATGGCTTCATCTAATTCCATGGTATGGAAAGAAGTTGCACTCCAGGGAGGCTCCTCTCATGAGTTTGCAGAGCAACTCAATGAATTGAGGGGCTTTCTTGATGAAAATTGGCAAGCAGGACATAGTCCTAAAACAGGAAATCCAATTTATGAAAGACCAACAGTCTTAATTATTTATCGTGAAGACCATAAATTTTTATTAAGCGATGTTATCCCCAAGCAAGATGTTAAAAAAGCTGATTATGATTTAGTTTTGGCATCTCAGCCTTACAGGTTAAGGGTTTCATCGGAAGTAAAGTCAAGAAACGTACTATTACCTTTAGTAAGATCTTTGGGAAGAGGTGGAAGAATTATTGGAATTCATTCAAGTGGAGATGATCCAGGTCACCAAATTTTGAAAGAAATATGGCCAAATGATAATCCTTTTGTAAGTAATAGGCACTCTCTTTTAAAAGCTGTAAAAAATGAACTTGGATCAGATGCCAGACATTATAATATAAAAGCAAATTCTGATAATAGATCAATTTTTAAATATACCATGCACTCTTTACCTAGCGAGCTAGAGGCTAGTATTGGGACTTCAACTCTATTTGCAGCATGGAATGCAGCAACTTATGTTGGTCAAATTGACGAACAGAGATTGGAAGCGGCTATGAAGTCAGTGGATTATTTGTCAATTACCCAAAAAGCTCTCAAAAAGTATGGTGGTCTTTGGTTTAACGATGAATCATATACTATTTCAAGG
Source organism: uncultured SAR116 cluster alpha proteobacterium (assembly GCA_902612965.1). GTDB lineage: Bacteria > Pseudomonadota > Alphaproteobacteria > Puniceispirillales. Next base: position 178,615 of record CACMFN010000003.1, read on the forward strand.
AAAAATGATTAATCATCTTCCTGCTAAGTGATACTCTTTATTTGGTATCATCTTTGTCCCTGAAGCAATTCGATTAGACATATTAAAAAAACCTACAACGGAAATAATATCCCAAATATCCTCATCCGAAAAGCCAGCTTTCCTTAACACATCTCTATCATTATCTTCAATTTTATGGCTGTATAGAGTAAGTTTTTCTGAAAATTGAAGCATCATTTTATCTTTTTCGGTTATATTAGCAATATTATAATTCATTATTAACTCTTCACTCAATTCTGGATTAGAAGATAACTCTCTAGTAGATGCACCATGTGCAACTTGGCAGTAGAAACATTTATTAATTGAAGACACAACTACAGCAATCATTTCTCTTTGAAGTTTTGAGAGGCCGCTATCTGATAGCATTATTTCGTTATACATATTTGTGAAAGTATCTAATTTGTTTGTATTATGTGAGTATGCTAAAAGAACATTGGGTATCAATCCAAGTTTTTCTATACAAATATCAAAGTATTTTTTGATCCTATTAGGTAAGGGGCTAACTTGTTTAAGATTTAAAGAGATAGGCAATTTACTGTGATTATTCATTATTATTCCTTACATTTATGATTAAACATTGTAATAATTATTTTAGAAAAGAATTGTTTAGAATTTATAAATTAAATATTGGTTGAGGTTAAATATGAAAATAATTTGGCACGGTCACTCTTCATTTACAATTTCATTTTCTGATATTAAAATTATAATTGACCCATTTTTGTCTGGAAATCCAAATTTTGGCAATCAAAATATGGATGAAATCACTTCAGAATTAACTCATATTGCACTCACGCATGGTCACAATGACCATGTTGGAGATACTGTTGATTTAGCAAAAAAAACAAGTGCAGAAGTCATAGCTAACGCAGATCTTTGCTCATACTTGGCAACTAAAGGTTTAAATAAATTCAATCAGGGTAACACAGGTGGTACAATAGTTTACGATAAATTTTCTGTTACTTTTGTTCAAGCACATCACTCTTCATCTACTGTTGATGAAAATGGCATTTCCCATTCTTTAGGTTTTTCTAATGGTTTAGTGTTTCACATTAAAAACGAAAAAACTGTTTACCACATGGGAGACACCGATATTTTTGGTGATATGCAACTAATTGAAGAACTTCATAAACCTGATATTGGAATAGTTCCAATTGGTGATAGATTTACGATGGGTGGTGCTGTTGCGGCATTATCTTGTAAAAGATATTTTAACTTTACAACAATAATACCTTGTCACTTTGGTACTTTTCCTCTAATTGATAGTAATCCAGATAAATTTCTTAAATCAATGGGTGAAGATGTTTCAAAGGTAAAAGTTCTATCTGTAGGCGAAGAGATTGAATTTTAAGTATCTAGTTTACGATAATCTATAATTTTTAAACCATAACTATCTAGTGCAACAGGTTTTTTTGGTGAATTTGTTAAAAGTAAAATATTTTTTAATCCCAGATCGACAAGAATTTGTGCGCCGGCACCGTAATTTTTAAATTTCCAGCTATCTTTTGATGTTTTGTTATTAATGGTTGCTAATTGATCTCTAATGCTTGTAGGTGATAGGTCTCTTAGTAAAACAACCGCACCTTTTCCAATTTTTGAAATTGTTTTCATAGCTGAAGCAAGTTGAACATCGTTTTTATCCTGATTAGTTGCACCAAGTAAATCTCCCAAAAAATTAACTGCATGCATTCTAACTGGAATTGCATCTGAAGAAGTAATATCCCCTAAAACTAGAGCTAAATGCTCAACTCCTGATATAGTATCCACATAAACAATCGCTCGCCAATTACCTCCAAATTGGCTCGGAAAGTTAGATTCTATACTCCGCCTGACAGTGCTCTCATTTTTCAATCTGTATTTGATTAAATCTGCAATTGTAGCAACCTTCAAACCATGGAGTTGAGAAAAGCTAATTAAATCTGGCATTCTTGCCATAGTGCCATCATCTTTTAAAATTTCACAAATAACACCTGATGGGTTCCCGCCTGCTGCTTTTGCAATGTCAACAATGGCTTCAGTATGCCCAGCCCTTATAAGAGTTCCTCCATCCCTAGCAACCAGTGGAAAAACATGGCCAGGAGTGCTTAAATCTTGAGGTGAAGTTTTATCATTAATTGCCACTTCAATAGTTTTTGCTCTATCAGCGGCAGAAATCCCTGTTGTTACTCCTTTACTTGATTCAATTGAGACAGTAAATGCAGTTCCAAGCCTTGAAATATTTCGCTGTTGCATCATTTCCAAACCAAGAACTTCAACTCTTTGTCTTTCTAAAGCTAGGCAAATCAAACCTCTGCCATTTTTAGCCATAAAGTTAATTGCTTCAGCAGTCGCAAATTCAGCTAAAATACATAAATCACCTTCATTTTCACGATCTTCATCATCAACAAGAATGAACATTTTGCCTTTTTTTGCATCATCAAGTACGTCTTCTATTGAAGATAGATAATCCACATCATATTTTTTTATTTCATTCATTTATGTTTTAGACCATTCACGGTACTGAATTAAATATAAACTTAAATAAAGTTTATTTTCATTAATTCAATTTTTAAAAATTATCAAACTTAATTTATTTTATTAAATGCCTGCTTAAGATCTGCAATTAAATCCTCTGGCTCTTCAAGCCCAATTGCTAATCTAATAAGCGTTCTATTTTTAAAGGTTTTGAATTTTCTTATTTTATTTAAATCAGATTCTAAAATCAGGCTTTCGAAGCCACCCCATGATGCTCCAATACCAAAAAATTTTAAATTATCAATAAACTTATCTATTTTTTTTAAATTTTTTTCTTTTAATTCAAATGAAAATAATCCTGCACCAATACTAAAGTCTCTTCTGAATATTTTAAAGTCAGGGTGATATTTTGTAGCTGGGTGAAACACATTTATAACATTAGGTTGATTTGCAATCCAGTCTGCTACTTTGAGTGAAGAGTTAAAGGATTTTTCTAGGCGAATTTTCATAGTCCTAAGGCCTCTAAAAGCAAGGTAAATATCATCGGGTCCCGAGCATTGCCCCATTAATTCTGATTGTTTTTTTATTTGTTTAAATTTTTTTCCTCTTGCAATAACACCGCCCATCATTACATCACTATGTCCTGTGACATATTTTGTATATGACTCAATGACAGCATCAACACCTAAATCTAGAGGATTTTGCCCTAAAATTGTAGCCCATGTATTATCAGTTATTGTTGTAACATTAAATGCTTTAGCAACTTTGGTTAATGAGGGAAGATCTTGAAGTTCAAAGGTATGTGAGCCAGGGCTTTCAAAATATATTAAAGACGTATTTTTTTTTATAATTTTTTTTAAGCCCTGAGGTTTAATTCTTGGTTCATAAAATTCTATATCTACTCCAATTGATGGTAAAAAATTTGTAATAAAATTCCTTGTGCTCCCATATGCACTGTCGGCTACTAAAAAATGGCTTCCATTTTTTACAAAAGATAGAATTCCAACTACTGCAGCTGCTAAGCCAGATGGAGCTAAAATCGATCCATCTGCATTGTAAAGTTCAGCAATAGTATCGCAGAAAGCATTTGATGTGGGTGTCCCTGTTCTTCCGTATTGGAACTTTATTTTTTTCTCACGTCTGGATTTTGA
>CACMFN010000004.1 GCA_902612965.1 uncultured SAR116 cluster alpha proteobacterium
CGCAATATTAGTATTCACTGAGACCATTACTGTCTCCTTTCCGAGTTAGTTAAAGTTAACGCGGAGAGGGTTTTCGCTGACCACCTCCGTACATAGAAATGAACGGCATAGAGTGAAAATGTTTAGCTCTATTTTAGTAAAAAGTTATTGATTTTATTATTTTTTTTTATTTCTAAACAAATTGTTTTTGTGTTGTAGCAATCAATAAATAATTCTTAATAATTGAAATTTTTTATTAGTTTTTTTTGATATAAAATTGATGAATTACTTATTAAGGCATATATTTTGCATAAATCACTTTGTCCTATAATTTTTAAACGAAGTGTATTATTATGTTATCAAACTTATTATCTAGTGGAGGTAAAATGGCTGTATATTGCCCTCAATGGGTTTACGCAGCTTGTGTTGGTCTTACAGCTAGAGATTTTCTTGTTAAAGACATACCTATTGACTTAATGGCGAGAAGATATTCTAAAGCTCTTTTAGAAAAATATGACGAAGTCAACCCGATTGAGATTTCATCAATTGCTGAAGATATAATTAGGATTTTGGCAGAAGTAGAGGCGGGTTCAGACGCATCTAAGTACCTAGAAGGTTTCATATATTACACGATTAATTATGATAATGGTAAACTTAGAAATCGTAAACCGCTTCTTGGATCAATTTTTGATGGAGAAAGAGATCGCTTTTACGAGGAAAGAGACATTGTAAAAATGTTTAAGTCTTACATGTATGCACTAAGATCTGATTTAAGCAAACCGGCTCCAACTGGATGGAAAATCGACGATGAAGAAGATATTGATTTTTTAAGAGATATGGCTACGGAAGAATTTACAATATTTGACGCTATATCTTTGAAGCCATCTGAAGAATAAATTAAAACTTTTTAAAAAAAATAAACAAATTTTTATTGAAGTAATGCGAGCATTGTTTCTTTAGCTTTATTTGCTTGAGCAAGCATAGAAGTTGCAGCTTTCGCTAAAATTTGAGCTTTTGTGAGTCTGGCTGTTTCTTCTGCAAAATTTGCATCTTCAATCGTTGATAATGATTTTTGCGCATTGACTGCGATATTACTCAAGTTATCAATTGTTGACTGAAGTCTGTTATTAGCTGAACCCATATCAGATCTAATACCAGAAATCATTAACAGTGCCCCGTCAATTACTGACATCGCTTTTGTTGCGCCTGCTTTAGTAGTCAATGAAATTCCACTGATAGTATTATGAGTAGCAGTTATTTCAGTTGTTGCTGCTGAGAAAATATTATCAGCATGACCAGGGGAAACTGTATATGCATTCTGACTTGAAAGGCGAACCACCCCCGAAATTGCGGTTGAATCACCAGTTGTAGCATCGCCGTCAAGTGCTCTCGCGGTCCTGGTAAAAGTATCTGCAGCATTACCACCTGCACCTGTTACACCATTAGCACTTCCACTATTTCCATATGTGACGGCAGCACTAGCTGTTGTCAAAAGGGTGAATGAATTTGCATTTGCAACTGTTCCTACTAAATATGATGTTCCAGAGGTTAAGCCAGCAAGAGCTGTTCCTGCTGCTGTATAAGTTACTACATCACCTACGCTAAACCCATGAGCAGTTGCAGCAATTGTTGCAGCTGCTCCAGTTGTTATTGAAGCTGATGTATCTACTGTAACTGCAGTGCTATCCAAAACATTATCCATATCCATTGCAGTAACATGTAAATCTGCGTTGGTTGATCCAGTACTTAAATCTCCTATAATGATATCGAATCCTTCTGATTGAGTAATATTGATACCGGATTTATCTGAGGTTAAGGCCGCTGTAATTCCTGTTGAACCTGAAACAGCATTTATAGCATCTTTTATTGCTGTAAGATCTGTTGTTGATGTAATTGTAGCAGTGATTTGTGATGTTGTTGAACTTTTACCTTGAAGTGTAAAACTGTAAGTCGCAACAGCGCTTGCAGAAAGCCTTGCCTTAGATAAAGCTGTTGCATTTACACCTGTATCGCCAGATAATAAATTGAAAGAAGATGCAACGTCTCTCGCATCTGCTCCTGCGTCAACCATCGCAGTGTAAGTTCCAAATGTTCCTTTAATTACATAATCAGCAGAGTCACTGAATTGTGCGTTTAATGCAGTTTGAGCTGAAGCAAAACTGTTAACTCTTCCAATGCTTTCGTCAATTGTGTCAACTTGGTAAGCACCTAGTTTTGTAGAGTCTGTTGATGCAACACCCAATCTTAAAACCTGATTAGATGCAGTTCCAATTTGTATATTTTTATCAGTAAATGTTCCGTCAAGAAGTTTAGTAGAGTTAAATTCTGTATTACCAGATATTCTATTTATTTCTGTAATTAGCTGGTTAACTTCGTCTTGCAGGTATGTTCTGTCATTTCCTGTATTTGTATCCGAAGAAGATTGAACAGCCAAGGTTCTCATTCTTTGAAGAATTGATGTTGTTTCAACTAGAGCACCTTCAATTGTACTTACCATAGCTAAAGCATCAGATGAGTTTTTAATTGCAGCGTTTAAACTGTCAACCTGTGCGCGTAACTTAGATGATATTGAAAGACCTGCAGCATCGTCCCCTGCTGCGTTAATTCTTTTACCAGTGGATAAACGCTCCATAGCCACTTTCATTTCAGAATTTGACTTGTTAAGGCTCGCTAGAACCATTGAGGACATTTGATCACTATTGATGGAAGTCATGGCTATCCCTTCATCATTTTAATTACTATTTATGTTTTGAAGGGCGCTGACCACTTCATAACTTATAAACGTCATTAAAATAAAATGTTTAATTTTTTATTATTTAAGAAAATCAAACAAACTGTTTTGGCTTATTTTTGCGTAAGCTTGTTGTGCAGCGTCTCTATTTACTAATAAGCTTTGAATTTGAGTAACAATAGCTGCCATATCAGCTTCACCTAAATCTGATATTCTTTCTGATGTAGCAATTATTCTCTGATCAATTGCATCCTTTTGAAGTTCAGCTTTATTAAGCTGCGCTCCTAAAAATGCTCTCTGTAAACTCAAATGATCAGTTGCTTTTTTAACATCCATTACTGAACTTGCAATTAATTGATCAGTGTCTGTTAATCGTCTTGCACTTCCTACGACTGCACCTGAACCCTCAAGAGTATTGAAATCTATATAACTTTTAACTTCACCCGTAGCAAAGTCATCACCCTCAATTTCAATATTTGAAATTTTGATAGTGCGGCTTGTTGTATCAGTGAGTGTAATTCTGCCTGTGTCGTTGTCGAGGCTTGCCTTTACCCCAGTTGTTGCTGTCAATGCATTTATCTTTGAAACCACATCATTGTAATTGCCCTCAGAAACGGTAATGTTCACATTTGATGAACCGATACCGCCTTGCAATGTAAATGACCAATTTTGTGGGTCTCTTGGTACTTTAAAGTCAAGTGCTGCCATGGCGCGTGCTGAACCTTGACCAGATAATGCATCGGCATTACCAATTGTGTTTACAATATTGGTGATAATATCAAAAACACTCTTTCTACCTGCTCCAGTATCTACAGTTTCAAAAGCTGTACCACCGTCAATACTTGTGGCCACATTCATAGATTCAGAAATCTGAAGTGTATGCTTACCGCGGTCACCTTTATATGTAAAAGTACCGTCAACATTTTTGATAAATGCTTGCGAGTTTGTATGATAGCCGGCAAACAAGCTTTGTCCTTGAGCGTCTCGAGTGTTTGCGATTTCAAGCATCACATTAGCAAGTTGTTCCACCTCAGTTCTAATTGCAATTCTCTCAGGGACACCGTTGGTATCATTTGCTGCTTGGATGGCAAGTTCGGAAATCCTTGTCATAACATTAATCGCTTGCTGCATAGTACCATCAGCGAGATCCAATCTTCTTTGTGCTGAGTCTATATTTCTTTTAAATCTATCTAATATATTTTTTTGTTCTTTTGCTGCAGATAACTCTACTGCCGCAACAGGGTCATCAGATGATTTAAGAATATTTTTACCAGTTGAAACCTTGCCTTGCAGTTTCTGGATTTCCTCAGTTAATTTTCCAAACTGGTTTACTGATTGCTGATTAAATAATTTTGTACTTACTTGCATTTATTCCTCCTACACTACATCGAGTAATGTTTGAAATAGTTGTTTTGCAGTTGCTAAAATTCTAGCTGATGCTTGAAATGCTTGCTGTTGCTCAAGAAGTTGAGCAGCTTCAGTGTCTAAACTTACGCCCGAAAACTCAAGTTCTGATGCCATGGCTGCTTCTTTTGTAGCTTCAGCTGCTTCAAGGGATAAATCACCTGATAACACTGATGCGCCAACACCTGTTACAATAGTGTCAAACACTTCACGGAAACCACCTGAATTAGGGCCACTTGCATCTTGAGTTTGAAGTAATATCATTGCATCTAAATTTCTGGCATCACCAGTACCGCCTGCATTGTCAGAAATTTTAAAAGTATCGTCTAGTTGGCCTTTTCCTTTTACAATAACCTTGTAACCTGCAGCTTCTGCTCTACCTACGCTGTCAAGAGTTCTTGTTGCAATGGAATGCCCAGTAATTGCATCTAAAAATTCAATTACACTACCTTCAGCATTTGCAACTTTAATGTCTATGTTTGATGCTTTGGCTTCATAATTCGGGGCAGGGGGGTCAGACCTTGTTGCAATGCTTCTTGCACCACCGCCGTTGATAATCATAATTAAATCTTCATTACCAACATTTTTAATATTAATATTACTTCCAATTAAACTTTTAACACTTGTATTAGTTCCAGAAGTATCTGCTGAAACAACTTTACCTTCTGTTGATTTTACTATCAATTTGTCATTGTCAACATTAACTCGATAGTCTGAAACTTTAATACCTAGAGCCTCAGCATTAGCATCCTGGTTAAATTTATATTCTTTGTCACTATACGGATCTGTTTTAATTACAATTCTTCCATTAGCCTTCACAAAAATATCATTTGCGCTTCCATTACTCCCTAAATAAGCTAGGTCATTACCCTCTAGAGTTGCTAGTGAAATACCTGTTGTACCTATAAGAGCCTTGACTTTATAGTTCACATTGGCGAATAGTCCTTGGACACTTGTTCCAGCTGGAATGTATTGAACAGTATCACCAGCCTTAAATCCATGACCATCTCCAACAGTAATGGTTGCAGAAGTATTATTAGTTTGCCCAGCTGTATTGGCTGTTCTAATATTTTCAGATTTTATAAACCTATCTCCAGCATGACCATTGCTACCACCGTAAGTAATTGTTCCGCCTGAAGAACTTTTAAGTGTAAACCCGTCATAGCGAATAAAAGCATCAGCTGCACTTCCTCCAGTTCCGCCGTAGGTAAAATCAGCACCTGACGCTGTTTGAAGTTTAAATTGATTAGTGCCAATAACCTCTTTGATTTTATAAACTGTTCCACTAGTTAAGCTTTGCAGATCGCTTGCTCCACCTTTAAAATACTTAACGTAGTCTCCTGCTTTAAACTCATGTGCATTAGTTGCAGTGATTGTTGCACTTGCAGCACGTGCAACGCCGGAAGTTGTCACCTGTGAGCTCGATTTCTTGATTACAGATGCGATTGTGTATTCGGTATTGTGTGTTAAACCATTTAAAGCTGTTCCACCTTTAAAATATTTTACTTTATCTCCTACATTAAAGCCATGCTCACTGTCCGAAGTAATAACTGAACCAGCAGCTGACACAACACCTGTTGTATCTGATGTAATTATATTACTCATCCAGTTTACAGTGGCGTCATTTAATATATTTGTAGGTATATTATTATTTCCATCTTTTAGCTCTACTGATATTTTTCCACTTCCAACAGGATTTATAGTAAGAGTGTAATTTATGTCTCCAACCTTAACATTAGTAGTATTTGGATTTCCTGTTGGAGGCACTGTAATCTCATTTCCTGAGAGAGATCCTATTGCCTCGTCAATACCAAATCTAACAGCTGCACTAGTATTGCCTGAAACAGAATTATCATCTGGAATTAGTATTTGCTGTGCAGAGAGACTGCCACCAGCAAAAATTTGCAACTTATTATTTTCATCAAAGTAGGCGTCTAGCCTGCCTTTTTCACCACCTGTTATTTCTATTTCTCTCTCAACAACGCGTTTACCATTTGTTGTTATAAGTGTTTTATTAGGGGTCGCTCCGTTAATTGCCTCTTGTCCTGCACCTGTTCTAATGTCAACGCCATCAAAGAATAAAATACTTGTTGTTTGGTTGGCACCTTTATAAGGTTGAAAATTAACACCATCTTTTCGAGATAATATTAAATTTGTTCCTCTATATGAAAATGCATATTTATCAGAAGCGCCAGCAGTATTTAAGGCTGAATTTAATCCAGTGACAATACTGGAAATATTTGTTTGTCCTGCCTGAACTGTATAATCTAGGTCTACATTTTTTTCCATTCCCGCAGACAAAACGAGATGAATACGGTTTCCGGCAGAGGCCACTGCGTCAGCGCTACTTACAGTGAATGTGGCAGTAGCTGGAACAGCGTCACGGCCATTGTCTAACATTGTGAGCGTATAATTTTGATCGGCAAATTTTACTACCAACTTATCTCCTGCGTCAGGCAATGAACTTACTGAGTTTTTGCCTGAGACTGAAGCAATCATAGAACCTGATCGAAGATTTTTTGCAATTTCACCCGCTACTGTGGCTGATGTAATGCTTTCCATGTCTTTGGTTTTAACAGTTGATGAAAAGGATGTTCCAGTACCTGTATTTGGAATTGTTAACTTGTATTCACCACCAGCTGCAAGAGCCATGGAGCCGTCAACAGATGATCCATTCCCATCAGCTCCCTCAAAAGCATCAAATTTTAATGTCATTTGCTCACCAGTTGGTGTCATGCTTTTTTCAATAAATCCATTTTCAAATACATCTGTTGCGCTTGAAAGTGTTGAAGTGTTTGATCCAGCGGTGGTTGTAAAAGAAAATGAACCACCTGCATTTAACTTTACATAGCCTGTAAATCTTGCAGCATCAAAGTTAGTGTTATCCAGTTTTACTTCAGTTCCTAAAGTCTCAAAATCATCACCAATTGTTTTCATATTTAAAGGCGGACTAGACGCAGAAAAATTTGTCATCATGATGTCGTCGCCATCCTTGCTTTCCAGAACGACCTTTTTCTTATCCACTGACAAGTAAGCAGTAACTCCAGTACTGGCTGTGTGCTCATTAATTTTTTTAGCGAGATCAGTCATGTCATCAGAAGAAATTGTTGCAGATATGCTGATGGCATCCTGATTTTTTGATTCAAAATCCAAGCTTACATTACCTGTTCTTCTAACCAATGTAAAACTATCGAAATGAGATGCAACGCCTGTCGCACCACCACCTGTATTTCCATAAGTAAGTGAAGTTCCATCTGTATTTTTTAATGTCATGCTGTTAGAGGTAACACTTGCAACTACATACTCAGCAAACTCTGTTAACCCATTCAAAGGCCCACCATGTGTAGCGTGGTTATCAACTGCTTCATATTTCACAATGTCGCCAACTTTAAATTCTGTTACACCAGTTGCAGCACCATTTGTGGAGGTAGAGGATAAACTAATTGCTGGTGAGCCAGAACCCTGATTAACTCTTGTTTGAGCGTATGAAATAGATCCTATTTCTGCCATTGATAATTCAACTCTGGTGATAGCTTCTGCCTGAACACCTAAGCTTGCAAGATCAGTATTAATCTTTTTTGCAGTAAAACCTGCTGAGGAACCGGCTGGAATGTCTATATTTCCACTCTCACCGCCAAACATAGAAATACTGGCATTGTATGCACTTACAGTACTTGAAGGAAAAATAGTTTTGGAAGGAATTACACCAGATGAATTAACATTATAAAGTTTAAACCTGTCATTTGCATCACCTGATCTTCCGCCGTATGTTAGTTCAGTGCCATCAGTTTTTGTCAAAGTGAATTGATTTGTGCCGTTTATAGATGCAATTTTATAAACTGCTTTATCTGTTAAACCTTCAAGAGCTGTACTATTAGCAACATATTGCACCGTATCACCTACAGCAAAGCCATGATTGGTTCCTGTAGTAATTGTAGCACCTATTGCAGACCCAACTCCAGATGTGTTTGCAGTAACGGAATTATTATTTGTTCCCAATGTAATAACATGGTCACCAGCTGCAGTATTTCGCTCTATTGATAATCCCGTATAAGCTTTGTCACCAGTTAAGTTTAAGTAATCTGCCCTATAGCTTGCACCAGCATTAAAGCCATTATCACTCGTAACAAGTTTTGCAATATCTGCTTTGGTTAATGGTGTACCTGCAAGATGTCTGCCTTCTCTTGTGAATACTTGAACATTCGAAGGAAGTGCAGAAGCTTTCTTTGCTCCAAGAATTGTGCTGCCACCAGACAACATTGTTGACTGTCCTGAAAAATCATTTTCTGACGAAGCAAAAGTTATACTTCCGCCTGAACCTGAAGCGTAAAGGCCTAAATCAGATAAAGTTTGAGAGTTAGCATTTTTTATAATGCCTCTGTTTAAGGCAGTTGCAATTTCATTACTCGACTTCCATTTTTCAGTTGCGCCAGCTTTGGGATATACACTTGAGTAAGTCAGATCAAATGAGTGCTGAACACTGTTAACTTCTAGAGTTAATGAAGTTGTTGTTGGAATTTCAGTCTCAGTTAACTGGAAACTCATTTGCGATTGAGTTTTAAAGCTAAGAATATCTGCTTCTTTTGAACCGGCGGGTATTGCCGCCACAGCGCCATCCCCAAGAAAATTTGTCGATGTCAAAGGAGAATTTGAATTTGTAAAAACCTTGTCTACAACAGGTGGATTATCTGAAGAAACGATTTTAGTTGAGGTTGCAGTTATATCAGCTGTACCCTTATTTGAGACAGTTGCACTTACCAACGTTTTAGAAGCTGCTGCAAAGTCTTGCGCTCTTCTTAGCATAAACTGCATACCTGCAGCTGCTCCACTTAACGGTGTTGTGGTTAACTCATCTCCGTCAACAGGCTTTCCTAAGATATTCAAATTAAAACCTGGACCCTTTATAACATTTGAACCAAAAATATCATTTTCTAACGAAGCGCCAGATAAAGTCCATCTGTTTTGAGCTTCACTATACTTAGCTGTCAGAGTTCCTTTAGGAAGTTTTTCTACGTCACTCACAATAATTTCAGCTGAAACAGTAGATCTATTTGCTCTTCCTGCACTGACAGTCATTCCTGAAGTGACAAACATATTTTCACCTTGCATTCCATCCAATGTAAGGCCTTGTTTATGTTGTTCGTTTAAACTTTCTGAGATTAATACTGCGAGGTTATCAATGTCTCTGTTCGTGTCACCAATCAAAGCATATGAATCAATCATGCCACCTAAAATACCGCCTGTAACTTGGTTTGTTGGAGTATTTGTTGTTCCTGCACCCATTAAAACCTGCAAAACACCCCCTGTATCAGTTACGCCAATCCTAGTTCCATCTTTCCCGTCAAGTATTTTTGGACCAGCACCAGTTTTGCCTATGGTGACAACTACATCTTTTCTCTCTTTATAGGATACTGAAATATCAGTTAGTTTTGATAATTCCTCTAGAAGTCTGTCTCTGAGATCAAGTGTTGAATTTGGTGAGCTGCCTAAACTTGAAGATAACAGTCTTTCATTTACGTCAACAAGTTGTGTTACAATAGTATTAATTGCTGTACATGTATCTATAGCCTGTGACTTGCCATTCTTTTGCATGTCAGCAAGTTGAATGGATAAATTCCTAAATGCGCCAGCTAAGCTTTTGCCTTCCTCGAGAGCAACAGTCCTTGGCGCCAAATCACCTGGATTTGCAGCAACATCTTGAAGAGCTCCAAAAAATCGACCTATGTAACTGCCAATATCTGCTTCTCCTGGAAGAAGAGTATCTTCAAGTTGTTTCATTTGGTCTGTATATGCTTTTAATTTTTCAAAATTTGCTATGGAACTTCTTGTGCGGTCCAAAAGAAATTGATCAAAAGATCTTCTTATGTCTTCTACACGAACACCTAATCCAGCCGTGTTTCCTGTTGAAGTTACACTTCCGCTACTGGCGCCAACTTCTTTTAAGTCAGCTTCACGTCTCTTATATCCATCAGTATTAACATTGGCAATATTTTGTCCTGTTACCGCAAGTGCTTGGCGGTAAGACTGGACGGCACTTTTGCCTATGTCAAATAAGCTAGACATTACTTATCTTTCACCTCAACATTTTTACCAAATTGACGAATTAAGGCTTCTGCGATGCCAAAATTTCCAGCTTTAGATAATTTCTCCGCTAACTCATTATCCATCATTGCGTAGTAGGTTTCTGTAGCATTATTTCCTAAAACGTCTTCTGATAATTTGGCTGCTCGTGCAGACTTTAACATTTGAGACAGAAACAAGGCTTCAAATCTTTCTGCAGCCTCATGTAAACTTGTATCATTAGCATTCAACTTCTTTGTTTTATTGGAACTGATCTCAAAAGAAGTTTTTGGGTCTAATCCAGGAATTATGAAATTTTCCATTCTATTTCTCCTAAATTATTACCAATTCTGCTCTAAGAGCACCGGCTTCTCTCAGTGCTTCTAAAATAGCAACCAAATCTGCTGAACTTGCTCCAACGGCATTCATTGCATCAACAATTGAAGATAATTTTACACCTGGATCAAAGATGAATGCTCTCGCTTGCTGTTCGTTTACTTCCATTTCTGTATCAGGATTTTGAACTGCTTCACCGCCACCTACCACTTGGTTGCCTAATGCGCCAACAATTTGCGTACCAGCAGTAACATTTACATCCTCCTTAACTTTAACAGTTAAGCTTCCGTGTGTTACTGCAGCAGGGGTGACGCGTACATCACCTCCAATTACAATTGTCCCAGATCTAGCATTGACTACAACCTTTGCTGAAGGTCTTGCAGGCTCTAACTCTACATTTTCTAATAAACTCATAAAAGTAACTTTTTGAGCTGGTTCCATGGGTGCCCTTACTCTAATTGATGTTGAGTCAATCGGTACAGCAACATCAGGACCAAAAATTTCATTTATGGCCTCAGATGCTTTAGTAGCAGTGCTGAAATCTCCTTGGTGAAGATTTAGTATAAGAAAAGGCTTTTCAAGAAATGGCATTTCTACAAACTTTTCCACTGTAGCCCCTCTTGGAATACGTCCAACAGTTGGAATATTTACAATTAACGATGAACCATCTCCACCTTCAACTCCAAATCCACCAACAACTAAATTTCCCTGTGCAATTGCGTATGTCTCTCCATCAGCACCTTTTAGGGGTGTCATTAAAAGTGTACCACCTCTTAATGATTTTGCAGCTCCAAGTGTTGAAACGGTTATATCAATATTTTGACCTGGTTTTACAAATGGAGGGAGCTCTGCTGTTATCATAACAGATGCAGCATTTTTACCATTTAAGGATCCAGAATCTGTAGATAGCCCAAGTTGGGACACCATTGATTTCATGGATTGTTGAATTAATTGCGTATTTCCATCACCAGTGCCAGCTAATCCAACTACAAGACCGTAACCAATTAATTGATTTGATCTTATTCCTGCAATTGAGGTTAAATCTTTTAATCTATCTGCAAAAGCACTACTGCTAATTGTAAATGCTAGAAAGTAAAAAAGAATAAATAAATTTTTAATTTTTTTCATCTAAATCTCCTAAAATGGGGAAATAACCCTCATTGCTTTTCCAAGCCAGCCTGGTTGATTAGTATCGTGAAGATCACCAGCACCAGTGTAAGTTATTGATGCATGAGCAATTCTATTTGAGCTAACTTCATTTGATGCAGAAATGTCTTCTGGTCGTATAACTCCACTCAAGCGAATATATTCATTACCATTATTGAGAGTGAGCTTCTTCTGCCCCATGATTTCTAAATTTCCATTTTCGAAAAGTCTCACAACGGTGACGCTAATTTTCCCTGTAAGAGAATTACTCTGAGTAGCACTTCCTGAACCTGAAAAAGCCTGATTAGTTGCTGCTGTAAGATCTGCCTGGGAACCTAAATTACTTTGCAAACCTAAAGGAACTGTCACGTCAAATGCGTCAGTTTTTGCAGAAGTAGAATTTTGTGCTTTCTTTGCACTAAACTGCTCACTTAAGTTAACTGTAAGGATATCACCAACATTTTGAGCTCTTCTATCTGTTGCAAATAAACCACCACCAGCTTGAGCGTAAATACTACCATTTATATTTCGTTTTGGTTGTTCATATTCTTGTTTTGGATAGAATGGTTCAAATTCAAGTGAAGCTTGCTCCTCTACATATGTATTCACACAACCAGTAAGAAAAAATAAACAAATTATTGATTTAAAAAGTGAACGGGTCATTCGCACCACCTTATTTTAATTAAAGATTTTGGTTAATAAATCGAAGCATATCGTCTACACCTGAAATTGCTTTCGAATTAACTTCATAGGCTCTTTGAGTTTCAATCATATCAACTAACTCTTGAACCACATTGACATTTGAGCTTTCAAGAGCGCCTTGAACTAATTTACCCATACCGCCAACAAAAGGTTCAGAAATCACTGCTTCTCCACTAGCTGGTGTTTCTACTAGAAATGATTCACCAATAGGCTGAAGTCCTCTTCTGTTAGGAAAATCTGCTAATTGCATTTGTCCAATTTCTTCTGCTTCTACAGCACCAGGTACCTGCACGCTAACAATTCCATCAGATGAGATATTAATTTGTGTAGCTTCAAGAGGTATTTGTATTTCTGGCTGTACAACGTATCCACTTGATGTTGTCAGTAATCCTTCAGCATTTCGAGAAAAAGCACCATTTCTAGTGTATCCAACTCTACCGTCAGGCATTAAAACTTGGAAAAAACCACCACCATCAATAGAGATATCAAGTGCATTATCAGTACTAACAATATTACCCTGGCTAAAAAGTTTATCAGAGTTGACTATTCTTGTACCAGTGCCCACTGCAAATGCAGAACTTAAGTTTGTTTCAGCAGAAGTTTGGTCACCACTATTTCTAATTACTTGATACAAAAGTGTTTCAAAGTTAGCTCTGTCTCTTTTAAAACCTGTTGTATTTACATTTGATAAGTTATTGGCAATAACCTGCATTCGAACTTGCTGTGCATTCAAACCTGTTTTTGCAACATGCATCGCATTTGTGGACATAAATTCCTCCGTTTAATAAAATTATACAGAGTAAATAAGCAATCCTTGTGCCAATAATGTTTTGAGAATGAGTGTTAGAATTAAAATCTTTATGAGTTAGGCATTCTCATGAGGTTACTTGCAGCCTCATCGATATCTTTTGCGATTTTAATTAATTTTACGTTAAGTTCAAATTGTCGTTGTTGGTCAAGTGATACAATCATTTCCTCAACAGCATTAATATTACTGCCTTCGAGATGTTTTTGCATCAGTACGACCTGTTGATCAGGTTCTGGTAATCCACCGTTTATTGTCTTTAAAAGTCCATCTTTATCTTTAAAAATTTCTTCTCCAGATGCCAGAGTAGTTCCTATAATGCCAACATTCTGAGTTGTCCCAGGTTCTGCACCTAATGGTTCTACAACAATTGTACCGTCCTCGGATACAGAAATGCTTTTGTAAGGTGGTATTGTAATAGGCTCTAAACCGTCTGATAAAACAATTTCATTGGCACCATTTACTAGAAATCCAGAGGCATTAACATTAAAATCACCTCTTCTACTCAAGCCAGTCGCATCTTTTGACTGCACGAAAAAGAAACCAGCACCCTGAACAGCAACGTCAAGGTCCTCTCCGGTAGGATTTATGTGGCCTGGCTTTGTTGAAAAAACACCTACATTTGTTCTTGTGGCAAATGCCTTTGCGTCAATGCCTTCTTGAGTTTCTAAGTAAGCAGTTTCAAATTCAATGCCTAAGTCTCTTCTGTATCCAGGGACATTTAAGTTAGAAAGGTTTTGCGCATTCATAGATTGGTTTTGAGTAATCATATGCATTGAATTCAATGCGGTATGTATCATTTTATCCATAACTTAAAACCTTACCTAAAAATTACATTCTGATGTTAATAATAGTCTGTGTCAGAGTTGTTGTAGTTTCGATTGCTTTAGCAGAAGCTTGGAAGTTTCTTTGTGCTGTAATTAAGTTAACAAGTTCCTCTGTAATATCAACATTCGACCTTTCCAGAGAACCAGATAAAATCGTACCAAAACCCTCTGAACCTGCTTCACCAACCTGCGCTGAACCAGAAACTGCTGTTTCAACATAAGTTGCGTTACCAATCTGTTTCAAACCGTTTTGGTTGTTAAAGTTCGCTAAAACCATTTTACCAAGTGGATCGTTTTGTCCGTTTGTGTAGTTAGCGCGAACAGTACCAGAGGCATCAATTTCCAAACCATCCAATCGACCTGATGTGAAACCGTCCTGCTCTACGGATAGAACAGAGAAAGGCTGTGCAAACTGAGTTGAAGATGCAAAATCAATGTTCAAATCAATTGAAAAGCCTTCCTCCTGCTTCTCGTAATGAACTTTGTTTTTTGGACTTAATAATTTACCTGTTTTATCAAATGTCAATTCACCTTCGTCGATATAAAGAGGAAAAAACCCATCAACTTGGTTTGCAGGCGGAGTAGTAGTAACTGCGCCATTTGCATCAACGAATAGGTCGTTCCCAGCAGCATCAGTAGCTTGCTTTAAATTGAATATTTTAGGAACACTTCCAACACCCAATGGAACATCTGCAAGGCCTAATCTCGAAATCCCTTTAACTTTAATCGTTGATTCAGGACCTGTTGTACCTGTTGTGAAAGTAAAATTATTTGAAGTTGGGTTGTATTTAACTGTCACTCCACCAGTTTGCTGACCAGTGATTGGATCTTCAATCTGATTAATTCTTGATTGAAGAGCTTCAGCAAGTGTAGAGCCCACATAAAAGCCTGATGGAATTTCGATAACACCGTTAACACCATTCACAGATACGTTAAAAGTGGTTTCGTTCAATGTTGAAGACAATCTGAAAACCTGTGTTAAATCTTCTTTTGCAACTGCTCCTGTTGCAAGGGCAGGGGATGCCGCAAGACCAGCCCCAGCTGTTTTAACAGCGTCACCTTTAGTGGTTCCAACGCCCATTAAGTGGTTATCACCTGTAAAATAATCAGTACTGTCAATTACAGAACCATCTGTTGTTGAGATTGCATATCTACCAATTTCAATGTCAGATGCTTTTTGTGCATCAGTAACACCTATTGCACCATTAGCACTAATAGTTTCACCAGTTGTACCACTTTTAAACGTAAATGTTTTTGTATCACGATTGTAATTGACGCCTATACCATATCTTTTGTCGTTTAACTGGATTTCTTCTCCGTCTGCAACAAATGCTTCACCTGCAAAAAACTCACCACCTTTGATTTGAACTTCAGTTGTGTCATCTAATGTTGGAATACCTAAATTATTTGTGGCGGTTGCTGTTGCTGCGCCATAAATTGCAAAACTGTTAAAGTTACTGTCTGTTCCAGTACCCAACACATTTCTGTCTACGGTAAAATTTAGCCTTTGATTAATATTGTCATAGGCAACTTTTACAGGTGGGTTTTTTTCATCAACCCAATCTGTTGTTGTTGTCAAATCATTTAAACCTAAGACACCGATTGAATCTCTTTCGGTCCTTTGAAATGTATCTGTACCTACACCATTGCCTGTAATATTAATAGCATTTCCAATTCCACCTTTAGCTCTCTCTTGTGTAGTAGCAAGAGCAAAGTTATTATCGTCAAGCCTTATCACAAAATATTCTGAGCCAGATGTTAACCCTGTATTTGATCCTGTGTCTGCTTCAAATTTAACTTTATCACCAGTAACAAATCCATGGTTAGCTATATTGGTAATTTCAGTTGCTGCTTGTGTAGCAGTAGATACTGTTTTAGCTGTTTCTGTAACTGTTTGTAGAGTGTTAAACTTATGACTATTTGCGATTCTGAATATTCCACCATTTGTTACATTATTTGTTTTCATGAATGTGTCAGTGGAACTTCCATTTTCTGCATCACCTGGGATTTGAATTGCAGTTCCTCCTTTAGTTGCAGATATTTGAAACTGGGTAGCTGTTTTGGCGGTTATATAATATTTTTGTCCAGAAACAAGGGTCACTCCATTAGGTTTTCCTCTTGCTGTACCTGAGGCAGTATATATAATTTCATCACCAACTTCGAATTCATGTCCAGTTAAAGTAAAATTTTGTCCAGTCATCGATGAAGTGTCAACGACACCATGGCCAGCTATTTGAGAATTTGTGTATGCATGTTTATTTGTAGTACCAATTTCCCTTAATGCAATTTTCTTACTATTAAAATTTACTTCTGCACCATCAAAAACATTTTCTGCACCTTCAAAATATGCCTCAACTTTTGTTGACGGATCACTTAAAACCTCAAATTTAGCACTTTTCAATGCAAAAGCGTCATCAGGGAAAGTTAAGCCAGTAGTATTCACTAGAATAAAAGGTCTAGTAGCTGCCGTATCGACACTGCTTACTGTAAATTCTCGCCCATTAATGAAGTTAAATTTTGTAATATCTGTATCAGCAGCATTTAAATCTGCAGTTGCCTGAGATCCTGCAATTCTAATTTTATCACCACTGGCTAATCCAGCAGGAACTCCTTCTGTGTAAATTTTGAGAGTGTTTTCTGTTGCACTAAATTCAAAGGTGTTATTACCGTCTTGTTTTACTAATTGATTTGTATCATAGACTGAAAGGCTAGGTCGCTTATCATAATACGAATAAACAACAAATCTATCTGTTGATGCATCTGAAGACCCGTCTGTGTTTGTACTTGTTCTGTGTTCGACTGTAACCAATTGAGTGGCTTCAAGAACATCAGTCATTGTCTCACCAGTACTTCTTCCGAAAAGCTTATTTGCAACACCAATAGATTGCGCATTTGCGACTACATCAAGCTTATTGACAGCGTATTCGTTCAACGCTTCGTTCACCTTGGTTTGACTGTGAGCCAAAAATTGATTTCTTGTGAAATCAGGTGATGCTCCAGTTAAATTTATTCCCTCTGTGGTTGATACATAACTATCAGTTAATAAATCGACATTTATTGCAGTAGTTAGACCTGCAGATGATCCATCAGCTTGTAATTTGTAAAACTGAAGATTTACGCTATCGTCAACGTTTTGAACAATTTGGACTTTTTTATCATCCCCATACGCTGCATTAATAGCTCTTTGAACTTCAGCTGCTAATTGGTCAGCATTATACTTTCCAGGGTTTAAATCAATATTAAGTGGCTGATCTCCATTATCGACATTCAGAGTAAGGAAATTTTTACCCCAGTAAACTCTTGAATCAGCATTTCCAGCTTCACGTGTTGCCTTGAATTGCATAGGATCAGTAACAATTTCAACTAGTCTGTCACCTTCTTCCCCAAAATCAAATTCACTGATTTCGCCTTTTATTTGAGCAGGTGATGAGTCTACCCTATTCTTTAAGTCATCTGCTTTGTAAAGTTTTGATCCTTTTCCTTCCAGGAAGTAGTTATCATCTGGAACTCTTGTAGTAATGTTACCAAATTTGTCAATAAACTGCTGCCTGCCTGCATCATCTATAGATTTAACAAGATCTGGATCAATAACTGTGTCATTAATCACAAGTTTTGTCATAACTTTATTAGTAGGGTCTTCTGCAGAAGCTGTTTGAGTTTTGATAAAATATATTGTGGCAATTGTTGGGTTACCCAAATCATCAAAGATTGTTATTGATGTTGAGTTATTATACGTTTCAGGGTTTGCAGGGTTAAAGGCATAGCCATCTGCAAAATCTGCTTTTTCTGTTACAACTTCTGCTCCAGCAGGAACGTTCACACCTATTTGAATATTATTTGTAGCTTGAGGTTCACCAGATGTAACTGGAAGTTGCAAAGGTGATGCGCTTATAATATCTTTTGCAGTCACAGATCCGTCATTGTTCACGGGAAAGACTAATAAAAACTGTCCAGCAGAGTCAACAACGTATCTGTCATCGTTAACACTCAATGAACCATTTCGTGTATACACAATCTGGGCTGATGTCAAAGAAGGCTTCAACGCAAAAAATCCCTGTCCAGAAATAGCAAGGTCAAGAGCGTTCAAGGATGAAGAAATATTACCCTGAGTAAACTGCTGTTTAATACCTTTAAGAATTGTACCAGAACCAATAGAAGACGAAGCGTTCTGTAACGGGGAGGTTGCAAAAATATCACCAAATTCCGCTCTACTTCTTTTAAATCCAGTAGTACCAACGTTTGCGATATTGTTTGATGTTGCTGATATATCGGCTGAAGCACCGTTAAGTCCTGTAAGGGCTGTATAGAATGACATCTGTTATTTCTCCTGCTTCGTCTAAATTAATTACATTCTGAATTTAATAACTTCGTTTGCACTTATCGTGCCATAATCTCTGACGTCTAACATTACGCCGCTGTCACCATCACCTGCTGATGATGAAAGAACCTCTGCAAATATTGAAGAACTTACGCCTTCCATTCCTTTGCCCGAATTAGCATATGCCTCAACAAAGATAGGTTCGTCATTTTCAATCATGTCCTTTGGGGCGCCATGCCAAGCAAATCCAACTAGTCCAGAAGACTGGTTTCCAAGATTAATTGTATCAATTATTTCACCATTTTGAGATTTAAAGACAACATTAACGTTTGTGGAGGCAGATGGGAGATCGATTACACCATTAACAGATCCGTCATCGTCAGCTCTCGCAATTTTTCCTGGTACTAGCACTGAATGACCTAGCATATTTGCAGCAGTAGCTATTCGTGTTTCACCAAGTTTGGCTGCTACATTTTTAAGAGATTCATCCATGCTTGTAATACCTGTTACAGTAGAAAATTGAGCCATTTGAGCAATAAATTCACCATTTTCCATAGGAGCAAAAGGGTCTTGGTTTTGTAGTTGTGTTGTCATCAATTTCAAAAAATCTTCTTGCCCAAGTTGGTCTTTTGCCTTTGGCATATTTGATTTTTCTGATGAATTAATGCCTAATTTATTTAAGATCGCTGATAACGATTGCTGGGAAGGGTCTATATTTGACATCTAAATTACTCCTAGAATTTTATTTTCCTAAACTCAGAGTTCTCATCATGAGAGCTCTGATTGTTGAAATTACTTCAATATTGTTTTGATATTGACGGCCAGCCTCCATCATTTCCACCATCTCCTGGTCAACATTCACAGCTGCCTTATAAACATATCCGTCACTATCAGCTTGAGGATGCTCAGGCATAAAACTTTTTTCTGGTTCTGCACTTACTTGCTTTACTTCAACTGCATCAACAGTTGCTAAACCAGATGTTTTTGCATGTTCTGCAAATTTGGTTTCAAATACTGGTTTAATAGACTTATAGGCTTCTTCTTTGCTGCCTGCTATATTTCCTGCATTTGCTAAATTACTTGCTACTGTATTTAATCTAACTAGTTGAGCAGCCATTGCTCTTCCTGAGATATCAAAAACATTTTTTATATTTGACATGGTTTCTATTCTCCCCTAATGGCTGACATCAACCCTGAAATTTTGCTATTTAAAAAACTCAATGTTGTCGAATAACGAATGGAGTTTTCTGAAAATTCCATTTGTTCAACTGCCAATTCAACTGTATTTCCATCTAGAGATTGCTGTAGTGGTTCCCTGAAAGAAACACCTTTATGACTTACAGGCCTCATTAACGGAATATGCTTCTCATCAGTTATTGTTAACTTACCTGTTTTTAGATGACGTGACATTTCCATATTGAAGTCTAAATCTCTAGCCTTATAGTTAGGTGTCGCAGCATTAGCTATATTAGAAGCAATGATTTCGTTTTTCTTGTTTCTTAAACTTAGGGCTTGTGAATGTATATCGAGGTATTGCTTTATGCCAGACATTTAAATTCCTATAAATCCTATAAAAAACTTACAATTTTTATAATTTAAAACTAAAATTTGGTGTAGAATTTGCAAATCTAATGCCAAATATTTTTAAAAGGAATAAAAATGAGTACAGTTGTAGCAAATAGTGGAGGTCCGGGATCTTCAATTACTCTTGACCCTGAAATTGTTTCCATGAGAGATAGATATTTAAAAGCTTTAGAAGGCAAGCCTTTTGATGAAATGAATTTGTTAATACAAAAACAGCTTGAAACAGAAGGAGAGGATATAAAGAGGCTCTCTTTATTAGCAGCCAGAGTTTATATTTTGAGATTGCGAACATTAGAATTAAGAGATGAGCCAACTGAACATGCAATGCCATGGTCTAAAGCACCAGAGGAAAATAATAACAAAGATAAAAACACTGAAGGTGCACAAGCACAAAATAGTGAAAATAAAGATAATGAATGGAGAAGATTAAGGATGATTGAAGCCGGTGAAGTTAATGGAGTTAGATTTCCTCCCGGCATAATAATTGACGTAAATGCCGCTGACGGTGAAAAGCTGGTAGAAAGTAAGAAAGCTGAATACGTTGATGTTGATAAATCTGATGAAAATTCTGAAACAGAAGAAAATAAGGCTGATGAAGGTGATAAGGTTACTTCTGATGCTTCTGAACAAACACCAGCTGAAAATTCAGAAAAAGCTGAAACTGAAACTGAAGCTCAAGACGCGGTCGAAGATAAAGAAGATAATAAGGACGAACCTGCCGAGGAAAAGACAGAAGAAGTTGCGTCTGAGGAAGGAAATGATGAAGAGAACTTAGCAGATGAGCTAAAGGAACTTTCTGACACAATGTCTTCTGAAGTCGACAATGATAAAAAATAATATTCTATTTTTAATATTACCTATACTTCTAATTTCTGGATGTGATCAATTTTCTCGTTTTAACTATGAAAATTACAACTGTGGAAACAATTCAACTGGGATAAATGAAATAATACTTGAAAAAGTAAAAAAGGGATCAAATGTAAAATTGAAATACAATCAATCTTATAGTGCCTCAGTAGAGATCAACAAGGTTTCAGGAAGGGAAGTTTTAATTACTTTCAAAAATAAAAATGTTCGTATAAATCGAGATACATCAAGCTTAACAGTAAAAGAAAATAATAAGGTAACTATAATAGAATGCAAGCTATCAAAATTTAAAATGTAAGCTTACCTTTTATGAAATCTTATCAAGGCTTCTGCATCTGATTTTGACAACCCAGTTTCAGTTACTATCTTTTCAGCACTAGAACCACTGCGTGCAAGATCGATTGCTTTTGTCATAGTGTCTTGACCAGAGATACCGTCAGCTATTCGGGTAATTTCAGATTTAAAGTCACTCAATAAATTTTCGTGAGATTTTTTATCAGATTTAAAATCTTCTAGATTGTCTTTAATCCTAGAAAACATTAACCCTAACGCATCAACACTTTCTTTTAATTCAGAAAATGATTTATTGATTTGAGAATAGAATTCCTCATTTTTAATTTTATTATTTTTTATATATAGAATATTTAGAAAAATTATTATTGCAAAACCAATAATAAGTATTCCAAAAGCTATCATTAAAACAAAAAATGAATATGTATCAGATGCTGCAAATGGAAGATCCATTCAATCCTCAAATCAAGATTAGTTTATTTATTTACATTATCGTAAAAATACTTATTGAGCGAATCAAAAAAACCCAATTTATTTTTATTTATTTTTTCAACTTTCATAATTAAATTGAATATTTTTTTTAACAGTTCTTTTTCTTCATCAGTAAATTGGTGTTCATTATTTTTTTCAATAATTAATGCATTTAACGCTTCTAGTAATTTATCTAACTCGCTAATTTGATCATTAAAACTTTTAGGATTGTTAGAAACAGCTAAAGCACTATTAAGCTTTAACTCAATAGTGCTTAAAATTGAAATCAATGATAAAGTTTCAGTCATTTATATTATTTAATTATAAAACTGACTTAGCTCTTCATCTCTCTGTAAAAGTCCATTAGCGCGTCTGCAATTCGGTCTGCATCAATTGGATAATCACCATTAGCTATTGCATTTTTAATTTCATTAACCTGGTCATAATCTATTGGAGGTGATTTTGATAATCCCGCTACGTTATCTAGTTTTGCTAATTTACTTAAATCAGCACTATCTATCCCATCAGCAGGAGTAGGAATAACAGATGATTTCTCAAGTTTAGGACTAATACTATCCTTAGAACTTTTGCTCACTTGAGGATCAATTTTTGCTAATGTTTTCTGTATTTGATCTATCATTTTAATCTCCGTAATTATATTAACGTCATAACCTTCATTTATTTTAGAAATTAATTAAAATTTTTTTTTCGTTTATTATTTTACCTTCAACAACTTTGCCAGAACTATTGTTTCTTACTTTTATCCATTCATTTAAATGGCCATTTTGAAGTGCATTTCCGTCCATTTTGACATTTATTCCATTTAAATCAGCATATATAATTATTGCTTGTCCCTCAACAACTGTAAACCTTTCTTTTAAATGCCTAACTTTAATAATTTGTCCTCTTGATAAATTCTGATTAATTTCTCGACCAATTAATATGTTTTTATCAATAAAATATCCATTGCCTACACTATTATTCCTGTAATCAAATTTTAGATCACTCTCTTGAATTAATTCACCTTTTTTTAAATTATGCTTTAAGGTTATTAGTTTGATATTTTTAAAATCCTCTGAATTTTTTGATTTGCTTTTTGTTTGAAGCTTGCTTTCAGCATTTGTTCTTATAGAAACTTGCCATTTTAGAGGGGTTTTGCAAGAAACGATAACAGTTCTAAAACTATCATATGGATTTTCAATATTTAACTTATGGTCACAGTCTTTAAACTGTCTACTTTCTCTAATAAGAGGGTTGCTTGTAATGCCTTGTATTGAAAGATGTTCTTTAATTAATTCTTTAATTTCTTTACCAGAAATTGCTAAAGCTTGAGATGTATTAAGTATTAGTAAAAATAATAATGATTTAATAATTACAATTTTAAAATTTAACATCTTCTAACCACCAAAAAAATAAATATGTGAGCTGGTGTCATTACTTTGCTCTGGTTGTAATTTTTTATTTGACTTGCCTAAAACAAGATTTTTCATTTCATTAAGAGATGGTAGATATAAATTTTGATCAGCAAATAGAAAATTTGGATTTCTATTTCTAAATGATTTAGGATTGAATTCAACTATCGCCATTTCAACAATTCTTAGATTTAATCCGCTTTTGCCATAGTAAGAGTAAAGAATATGACCTAGTGTTTCATTTTCTTTAACACGATGTTTAGATGAAAAGTTTGGATTTGAAATAAAAGCGTTACTGTTGTTTAATCCAGTTTTTTCAGAACTATGAGATGAATACTCTAAGACAACAATCGGCTCTGAAGCTAAAGCAAAATTGAATGTTGTTAACTTTATAATGATTAAAAAAATGAAAACTTTAAAAAATTTAAATTGTTTCATTTAAAACTCCATAAAGGTAATTGTTTTTCCATAATAGTTTTTAATATTACGTGATAAATTTAAAGGCATTAAACTAGATTGATTTGGTCCAACATCAATCACTTCAAAAACTGAAAAGGGTGTATCTCTTGACTCTGAAAGTGCCAAATCACCCAGACTAATTCCTTGGTTGGAACCAAGATTAACTTTAATCGTATTTTCAGTATCTGAAGGTTGTGCGATCGAAGCTAGACTTGCACATTTTAAATTCTCATTAATTTCTGATGGGATATCATTGAAGGCATTCGTTAAACTATTTATTATATTTTTTCTTTCGGGGCGACTTAGCACATTTATTGTTTTAAAAAGTGTTTTCCTTGGACCAATATAACTTAATGCATCTTTTGAGGTTTTATAAATCTCTTTATTATTGCTGATGTCTTTAATAATAATATTAGCTGTAATCTTTAAGTATTCTTCTAATTTTAAAGTTGATAGATTTGTTGAGTGAAGATGTTGTGTAGGCTCAATTATATATTTAGCTTCAAGAGATAAATCTGCGGGTTTATAATTAACAACGTCGCCAGTTAAAACACTGTAATCAAAATCATTGAGTGTTAATTTTTTATTATTAATATTTAGTTTTGTATCATTTGCATTAATTATTTCGAGTTCATTAAATATAGATAAGTCTTCGATCATTTTTTTGTAAATTTGATTTGGTAGATATTGAGACCATGCTGGAGAGCTTTGGTTTATGTATACCTCTGGTTTAAAAGCGATCAGTGTTGATATTTTTCTAGAAGAGCAACCTATTTGATTATTATTTTTTCCAACTAAAGCTCTAATTGTTACTTCATAATGCTGATCAGAAATGACCTCATCTATAATTGTATAGTCAAGAATACCTGAAGCTGGTTGAACAATAACTTCTTCTCTTAAATTTGAAAAATTATCTATAAGGCTGTATCCAGAAACTTTAGCCCCTCCCTCAAGTGCCGCTAGATATAAAGCGTCCTCTAAGGCAGTATTCTTTGAGAGAAGTGGAGAATTGTCTTCAATTACAGAACGACCTGTTACTTCCACAAATTTTACTTGCCCATAAACCAAAAACGGGAAAGTTATATATAAAAGAAAAATAATTTTTATAAAAAAATTTAACATTTATTAATTTAATCTTTGAAAGGTTCTATAAAATTATGCTTGTCTCGCAACACTTAAGAGATAAGTCATCATCTCGCGATCAATCTCTAATACTATTTCATAAGTGTCTGCACCTGTCGGATTAATTCTTACTGTTCTGGCTCCTCTAATTGTGCCAGTTACAACACCTCTAAAAGTATCATTTTGAACCATCAAATCAACAACTGTAGTATTACTGTCTACTTGTAATCCATGAATTTGCTCAGCAAGGTCTCTCATAGCAGCCATTCTTGCGGCTCTTATAGCCATTAACCTTTTTTGAGCATCTGATCTGCCTGGTTGAGTACTAACAACAGCGTATCCTACAGCAGTCAGTGTTGGTATTTCCTCTACTGAAGCATCTAAAACCTGCTGAGCTACTATTAGATTATCAGTTTGGCTAGAAGTGGATTTACTTTTTTCGTTATTTTCGGGTTTAAGAGTATTTACAAAAGATGATAAAGGATCTTTAGCTCCATTGTTATAAGATATATCAGGTTGATAACTACATCCCGTAAACAATAAAGATCCCGAAATCAAACAAGTTGAAGTTAATAAGTAAAAATTCTTTTTTAATTTGTTGTTCATGAACTTACTCCATAATGATCTATTCGAATATCAACATTTTGGAATGCATATTTCATGCCAGTAAACTTTAATTAATCAATTATTCAACTTAAATTTGGTTGGCATATAACTTGCCTTACATGAATAAGAAAAAGTTTAAATTGATACTTATTTAACTAGAAAGAATTATAATTTAAATGCCAAAAAATTTTACAAATAAGCTTCAAATCAAGTCAAATACTGACATTTTAACAATGTTTGTAATTATTCAAAATAGTCATAATTTTGACCAGGAGAATACGTCATGGAAATGACACTTAGGCGTCTTGGGCTACATCAAATAAGTCCAGTAATAAAAAATATGGGACTTCCTCTTGGTATATTAATGCTTGTTGCAATGATGGTTCTGCCTTTGCCATCTTTTTTACTAGATATATTTTTCACAAGTAATATTTTACTTTCTTTACTAATCCTGATGGTTGCAATGAACGCATTCAGGCCATTAGATTTTTCAAGTTTCCCAACTATTTTGCTTTTTGCAACCATACTAAGATTGGGTTTGAATGTAGCATCGACAAGAGTTGTGCTTAGCCAAGGTCATACTGGTACAGATGCAGCTGGTAAAGTTATCGAAGCATTTGGAGCTTTTGTTGTTGCTGGGAATTATGTTGTTGGTATTTTTGTATTTATAATTTTAGTCATAATTAACCTTCTAGTAATTACAAAAGGTGCTGGTCGTGTTTCAGAAGTTTCTGCTAGATTCACCCTAGATGCAATGCCCGGAAAACAAATGGCTATTGACGCCGATCTAAACGCAGGAGCTCTAACCACAGAAGAGGCAAAGCAAAGAAGGGAAGAAATTTCAAAAGAGTCTGACTTTTACGGATCAATGGATGGTGCGTCTAAATTTGTTAAAGGAGATGCTATAGCTGGCATTTTAATTTTAATTATTAATATTTTGGGTGGTCTAATTATTGGTATATGGCTACATGGTTTAGGCATAGAAGAGGCGGCTAATACATATTTTCTTCTTTCAGTTGGAGATGGTCTTGTAGCACAAATACCTTCATTACTTTTAGCAATCGCTACTGCGATTATAGTAACACGTGTATCTGAAACACAGAATTTAGGCGAACACATTAG
This sequence comes from uncultured SAR116 cluster alpha proteobacterium, assembly GCA_902612965.1. GTDB lineage: Bacteria > Pseudomonadota > Alphaproteobacteria > Puniceispirillales. The sequence goes on from CACMFN010000004.1 coordinate 26,243, forward strand.
TAAGCAAATGAACCTCTCCAGAGCATGGCTCCCAGTTTCAGGTGTTTTAATCCTTATAGGAATTGTTCCAGGTATGCCAAATACTTTATTTTTGATTGCAGGATTTGGAGCTGCATTAGCTAGCTTTCTTTCACGCAGATCAGAAACCATTGAAGAAGAACAAGAATTAGAGAAGCTATCAGCACCAGAAGAAAATGAATCTGAAGAGAAAATTAATTTATCTGAAATTGCTGATAATTCACCTATTTCTGTTCAGCTTGGTTATGGGCTGATTGGAATGGTTGATGAAGAAAGTGGTGGTCCATTGGTAAATAGAATAACAGGTATAAGAAAGCAAGTTTCTAAAGATCTTGGTTTTATTATCCCTGCTGTGAGGGTTAAAGATGATTTAACGCTTCCTGCAAATCAGTATAGAATTAGAGTTGGTCAGACAATTGTTGGTGAGGATACAATTTATCCAGACAGAAAATTAGCAATACCAGGAGATAATAGCAAAGTTAAAATATCTGGTATTGAGGTTATAGACCCTTCTTTTGGAATGGAAGCAATTTGGATTGAAAGTCATAAAAAAGCAGAGGCAGAGGCAAATGGTTATATGGTTGTCGAACCAGAATCAGTTCTTGCAACACATTTTAGTAGAATACTATTTAGGAATGCCGGAAAGTTAATCGGACAAGACGATGTACAGTCATTATTAGACAATTTATCAGAGAGTGCACCTCAACTTGTTCAATCAGTTATCCCAAAAATTGTACCACTTCATAGTTTGACAGGTGTTTTAAGGTTGCTATTAGATGAAAGAGTTCCAATAAGTGATCTCAGGCAGGTTTTAGAAACTTTATCAGGAATGAATTTAACTAATATGAGTATTCAAGATATGGCAGAGGCGTTAAGACCTGACTTAGCTGGTTTATTAATTCAAAGATTGGCACCTTTAAATGACCCTTTACCTGTAATAACCTTTTCTTCAGGGCTTGAGCATATGCTAATTGGCATGGTTCGCCAAAGTGGTGAAGAAGGATTAGTACTTGATAATGCTTTGGCTCAAAAATTAATAACTTCTTTAGTTCAAGCAAATGAAAAGATTGGTGCAGAAGGAAAACAAGCAGCTTTGGTTGTTTCTCCTGCAATTAGAAAACAAATATCCTCAATTGTTAGACAACATATAGAGGATATAATTGTAATGGGTTTCACTGAACTGCCAGATAACAGAAAAATCAATATTGTTGCTTCTATAGGCGAAGACATAGAAAAAGAATAATGGAGGATAAAATGACAACTACAACAGTAATAGCGAAAGATACTTCATCTGCAATGGATGATATAATGTCAAAATTAGGTGATGACGCTGTAATTCTTTCTACAAAACATAAAGATGGTAAAGTTCATATGACAGCTACCACAGAGAATGTTTCAACAACTCCAAGGAGATTAAAGCCAAGTCAACAGTTTTCAAAAATTTTTGAAAGTAGGATGTTGAATGATCAATTTTTAAATCAAGATAAGCCTTTAGAATTAGAAGAAGCGTTCAATGATACAGGTGCAAGCACAGCACAGTTGTCAGCACTTAGATCTGAAATACAAGAAATAAAAAATATGTTGTCAGGTGTTGTTGTTACTGAGCCTCAGAACCTAAATGATAATATTGCTTCAACATCTGCATTAAAGCTAAGGCAATCTGGTTTTAGTCCAAAAGTTGTTAAAAGACTTGAGAAAAGCTTTATAGGAAAAGATTTTGAAAGTGGTAGAGTTTCTTTTTTAAGATCATTAGCAAAAACACTAGTTCCAAATGACATAGAAAATTTAAAAGACAAACAAATATTTTACATAATTGGTCCTTCTGGAAGTGGTAAAACTACGTTGGCTGCAAAATTAGCAGCGTTACTTGCAGACACAACTAAATCAAATTCAATAATTATGTCAGAAATTAATAATGGTAATGGCCAAATAAGTGATAGTTTAAGAGGATATGCTAGGCTACTAAATTTGAAGACATCCATCGTAGCAAAAAATAAAGCTCCTGAACATGAGTTTGATAGTCAGAAAACTATTGTAGATGTATCAGCAAATTTATCGGAATCAATTGAAAGCATAGCATCATCTAAGAAAATCTTCGGACATAAAAATGTATGTGTTATTATGGCAGTTCCAGGGGGTAGTAGCAATAAGCTCATAGGCAGCCTTCATAAAGACGCTGAAAAACTTGAACCAATAATAGCTTTGTCTAAATTAGATGAATGTGAAATAGGTCCAGAAGAATTTTCAAAATTATCTGAATTAGACTCAAAAATTGGAATTATTACTGGTACAAATAATATAGTTGGTTCATTAGCTGTATCGAGTGAAAATATAATAACACAATACTTAAAAGAGAACTGCTAAAAAACTTTACGGATATAATATTATGGCAATAGCATTAGCAATAGCTAGCGGAAAAGGTGGAGTTGGCAAAACAACTGTTTCAGTAAATCTTGCTTTAGCTCTAGCACAGGCAGGTAAAAGAGTAGTCTTATTAGATGCTGATTTTGGAATGGCAAATTCACATGTTCTTTTGGGAATTAATCCCAAATTGAATATAGCTAATTATTTAGATGGATCTGCATTAGTTAGTGATTTGATTATTGAAGCCCCATACAATCTGAAATTTATTGCTGGTGGCACAGCGGTAAATGATATTTTAAACACTCAGGAAAAAGATAGATATAAAGTTATTAGAGGAATGCAGGATCTTTCAAATGAAACAGATATACTTGTTGTAGACTGTGCTGCCGGAGGTGCTGATAGTACTCTTGATTTTGTCTCTGCTTCCGATCAGGTGTTAATTGTTTTAGAGGGAGAGCCAACCAGTATGATGGATGCTTATTCTTTAATCAAAATTCTAAATCAAGAAAAAGGTGTTAAGAAATTTTCAATTTTCATTAATAAAGCCTCTAGTGAACTAGAAGCAAAACAAAATTTTGAAGTTTTTTCTAAAAATCTAGTTCATAAATTTTTAGATGCAAGAGCTTATTATGCTGGTTTCTTACCTATGTCAAAAGTCTTAAAACAGGCAGTTATAATGAAAAAACCAGTTATGATACATAATAGAAAGTCTAAAGAGGGTATTGCATTTCAAAAGTTAGCTGGAGTAATCTTGAAAGCACCGAGGAATGATAAAAAGGGTATCTGTTTTTTTGAATAACATATATAAATTTTATTATGGATATTAAGACATACTCCGAAACTTCAAAAGATATTAATATATTAATTGAAAACAATATGGGCCTTGTAAGGAAAATCGCTTGGCACATGCATGGAAGGGTTAAGTCTGCTGTTGAAATTGAAGATTTAATCCAAATTGGAATGTATGGCTTGGTTACAGCTGCTCAAAACTATGTAGTCAAAGAAGGTGTTTCTTTTGCAAGTTATGCTGGAATAAGAATTAGAGGTGAAATCGTAGATCACCTTAGACGTAATTCAAACCTCTGCAGAACTACTATTCAAATGCAACAAAAATACAATGCAAGTTTTGAAAAGTTATCAAGGCAGTTACAAAGAGAGCCTAAAAACAGTGAAATAGCAAAAGATATGGGTTTAGAGGCATCTGAATTAGATAATTGGGAACAAGCCTTTGCAGCTAATACACATCAATCTTTAGATAGTGTATATGACGAATTTTCAATCTGGTTTGCTTCTAATGATCAAAGCCCTGAGGATGAACTATCTGAAACTGAACTAAGACAAAACTTAGTTGAAGCTCTTAAAACACTTCCTGAAAGAGAGGCTATGTTAGTTCAACTATATTATGTTGAAGAGCTGAATGTTTATGAAATTGCTGAAGTACTAGAAATAACGACTGGTAGAGTATCTCAAATAAAGAAAAGTGCTATATCCAGATTAAGAGAATTTATTCAAAAAATAAACTAGTCCCATATGTTTAAAAAACAGAAAATGAGCACTATAAGTATTTCTGTCTTCTCAGCTGATTTGAAACTTATTGGCTTTGAAAATAGAAGAGAGCTTCATTTATCATGTGGCTTGGTCAATATAGCTCGAGGTAATTGCAATGTAATAATGAGGCCTGACACAAATAATATTAACGGAGAAATATTAATTTCTTCAGAGAGGCCAGTTATGAATGCAAATTTATCTGTGCCTCCTATTTTATTTGATCAAGTGCATAGTGCATTAAAAAATAATGTTGATAGACCTCTACAATTAATTCTATTATTGGATAAATATCTTCAAATAGATAATCATGGTGTATTAACAATAACTGATAGTATTAAAGCAAAAATAGAAGATATATCTTGGATACTTCCAATTAGATAAATCAACCCATTATACTTCTTACCATTTCAACTTCAGTTTGAAGCAATCTAGAAGCGCCACTAAATAATTGTTGGGCTTTAATCATAGTAGTTAATTCGTTAGAAACATCGGTGTTTGAACTTTCAATGGAACCAGCTTGAAATTTGCCAAAACCGTCTTCATCACCACTTCCAATTAATGGCACACCACTTTTATCGGTTTCTTTAAATCTGTTAGTTCCAAGTTCTTTAAGTTCTGAAGGATTAGAAAATCTTGCTAGAGCAAGTTGCCCAATTCTTTTGACTGTTTTCATCCCATAAGTTGCTTCAATGATGCCTGAGGGAAAAACTTTGATATTAGAGACTAATATTCTCTCTCCATTATCATTCAAAGTACTAAATGGTATGTTAATAGATGATAGGTTTTGAGTAAGACCATTTTCTGTTTGAATTCTTCCTAAATATGGAAGTCCATCTGAAGTAAGAAGATTACCTTTTTCATCAAGGTTAATAGCGCCATCTCTTGTGTAATAGGGCTTATTAATACCCTCTGGAGGACCAAGCACAAACATGCCATTACCAATTACTGATAAGTCTAAAGCACCATCTGTCTGGATAAGTGCACCTTGAGAGTGAATTCTAGATGATTTGGCTATATTGCTGCCCATACCACTGGCAGGTGTTATGCCATCCAATGCCAAACTATACTGGTCATGAAATCTGCCAGCACTTGTTTTAAAACCTGTTGTTTTTGCATTAGCCAAATTGTTTGAAACTAAAGAAAGTTCGTGCTGCGCAACATTTATACCTGATCTAATTATACCTAACATTAAATAAATCCTTTGCTGAATATGAATAATCACTGCAAGAGATATGCCATCTAAAGACTTGTAAAAATTATAGTGATCTGTATTTTATAATTTATGAAATTTATAGTAATAACTTAAAATATGACAAATAAAAATCAATCTACTGCATTGGTGCCAACACCAAAGTTACATGCGCCCGCAATAAAAAAATCATCTCATGTTTCAACTATAAAACTCGTCAATGATAAAACTATTTTAGAAGATAAAGAAGAAGTCAGAACTAAACTTCCTGATATTTTAGGTAGAGTTCTAGCTTGCATATGGATTGATCCTGAATTTTACCATTCTTTCGCTAATGATCCCAAAAGTACTCTAGAAAAGAATGGAGTTTTTTTGCCACAAGATATTTTTTTAGATTTTGAGAAGCCTAGGGCTGATAGGCCTAAAGTAGTTGTCTACGAGAAAAAAAAGGACTCTAAATTTAAATTAAGAGTAATGTATCTCCAATTAGTTATGGTGGCTGGTCGATAATGAAGATTATTCTTTATATCCTTTTGATAGTTTCATATTTTTCTATATATACCTTTGCTCAAGAAAATAATTCTTCTGATGAAGACCCAAATTTTGCCCATTTTCAAAAAGGTGTAGAAGCTGTCAAAAGTAAAGATTATGCATTAGCAGCAGATATTTTTGAAGAATTAGCTATTTCAGGAGACATGGATGCCCAATTTAATTATGCTATACTAGTAAGAAATGGACTTGGAAGGGCCCAAAATTACAGTGAAGCTTTATATTGGACTTGGCTATCTTACGCAAGCGGTTTAGAAAAAGCAGATAAGGTATTAGAAAAAATTTTGGAATTAGTCCCTGAAGAGAACCATCAGCAAATTAGAGAAAGAGTATCATTATTTATCTTAGAAAAAATAAATTCTGGCGATATAGCTTCTCTTTTAAACTTTGGAAAATATTATTTGAAAATCTTGCCTGAAGAGGATTATAATAAATCGTATTTGTTTTACTCCATAGCAGCAGCTTTTGGAGAAGAAGGAGCTAAAGAAAAAAGAGATGAAATTTTGAGTGATGTAGATAATGAAAAAATTGTTGAAATCCAAAGTCAAGCGTCTGAAATGTTTGAAAAACTTAGAAAAGGTGAAAAAATTGAAATGTTGAAAGATTAGGAGAATTACATGAAGGTAAAAGTACATTGGATTATTGATGGAGTTGCTGAAATTGAAGCAGACACCCCCGAGGACGCAGAAAAAAAGGTAGAAAATGAATTGTCAAAGTTTATGGGAGACAATAAGCATATTTCTGATAAATTAGGTGCAAGAGCTATACAAGGCAAAGCTTATTTGCCTGGAACTGATGATAAAGATGAAATAATAGAGAATGAGGACTGATAAATTAAAATCCCTTAAGAAGCTCTCCTATCGTATTTTCTAAGCTAACATTATCTTGTTCGATACGTTCAATTTCGGCTCTTAATTCAGCAATTCTTTCTTTTCTTCTTTCCATAACTTCTTTAATTTCTTCAACAAGTTTTTCTAATTTTTCGCCTAGATCAACTTCTTCTTTATTTTCTTCTTCAGCCATTCTCGGGTACCATAATTAGATTAGATTCTTGCTTGTCCTGCAAGCCAATCAAGTGTTGAAGCCTTATACTCTTTTGGTGTGTTATAAAAGAAATTATTAGAAAAACCATTGTTTTGTTTTTCTTGATAATTTTCATCATTAGTGTTTTGATCAGGATTTTTATTTCCTGAGTTATTCAATTCTCTATCGATTTTATTTAACACACCTAATTCCATAAATTCAAAAACGACAGAGATGCAAAATAGTTAAATAAAAATTGGCATAACAATTGCTGATTTAGGTTTAAATATTGACTAACAGTAAAAATGTATCAAAAACAATTTTTTCAATTAATTCTAATTCTATTAATTTTGCAATTTTCAAATTCCAGTATATTTGCAAAAACAGTTATTGATTGTGAGTATTTAGCTGCTGTAGCTGAAGAAAAAAAAGATCTTCCAGCTGGCTTGCTATCAAGTATTTCAAATGTAGAAGCAGGAAGAATAATTGGCAATAATCCAAAAAGGGGATGGCCATGGACTGTAAATCATGCTGGTGAAGGTCTCTTCTTTGAGAAGAAATCTGATGCAATCCAATATGTCAAAAGATATTTAAAAATAGGTGATGTGAATATGGATGTTGGTTGTATGCAAATTAGTTTAAAATGGCATTCTGATAATTTTGCTTCGCTAGAGCAAGCATTTGATCCTGTAATAAATATTAATTACGCAGCAGATTTTTTAAAAAAGCTTTTTTCTATTCACACAGATTGGAATTTAGCTATCAAACACTATCACTCTTCCGACCCAAAAAAGAATATTAAATACCATCAGAAAGTTCTTGCAGCTTGGGAAGGCTTAGAATTTTCGAATGACAAAGAAAGTTTTATTAAAGCACATTTAACTTTACCAATTGCAAAGCCAGAATATAGAAAAAATAATAATTCAATTAACTTATCAAAAAGTACTAAAGTTTCAAAAAAAATAACTCAGAAACAAAATATTAAAAATAATAACATTACTGAAAATATCAAAAGTGTCTCAAATACAAAGAGTAAACCAAAATTTATTCAAGATCGATGGGATATAGTTCTTAAATTTAGAAAAGAATTTCAAAATAAATAAAAAATATATTTATAATTATTAATCAAAATATTAGTAATTATATATGATAGAATTTGTTGAAGCATTTAGATTAGCATTTAATCTTATTATCACTCTGGATGCAAATATCCTAGAAATAGTGTTATTATCTCTGAAAGTAAGCTTAGTTGCACTTATTGTAGCATGTTTAGTTGGTTTTTCTTTAGGTTCAATTTTAGCTGTAAGCAAATTTTATGGAAGAGGAATTGTATTAATTATAATTAATAGTTTTATGGCTTTACCACCAGTTGTGGTTGGTCTTGCTGTTTATATGCTTCTCTCAAAATCTGGCATGTTTGGATGGATGAATATTTTATACACGCCTTCAGCAATGATAATTGCTCAATCCATAATTATAACGCCAATTGTATTAGCTTTATCGAGGCAAGTAATTGAAGATTTAAATAATGAATACTCTGAATTTTTTAAATCACTAAAAATTTCAAAATTACAAATTATAAAGACATTGATTTGGGACGCACGCTACACATTAATCACTGTGGCCTTAGCAGGTTTTGGAAGGGGGATAGCAGAGGTGGGCGCGGTGATAATTGTAGGAGGCAACATAAATCATTTCACAAGGGTTATGACAACCTCCATTGCACTAGAAACTTCTATGGGGAACTTACCCTTTGCTCTTGCTCTTGGGATTATTTTATTGTTGATATCCGTTCTAATTAACTCTCTAGTAATGGCATTTAATTTGACTACTAAAAAATATGCATTTGGATAAATTTAATAGAACATTAATCAGAATTAAGCCTGAAAAAAATATTAATTGTTTGCCAATTTGTTTTAAAGACTTAAGTCTCATTGTGGATGAGAGAAAAATATTGTCTAGTTTAAATCTTTCTATCAATTCAGATGATGTTACGGTTATTATGGGTCCAAATGGTGCAGGAAAGAGCATTTTCTTAAAAATTTTAAATGGAATTTTAACACCTACATCTGGATGCATTACATGGAATAATAAAAAACAATTTTCAGATACATTAAATACGCAAGCTTTTGTTTTTCAAAAACCTATTTTGCTTAGAAGGTCAGTTATTGCAAATTTAGATTATATGGATAGTGTTCTTGGATATAAGAAAAAAATTAGTAAAGACAGATTATTAGAAATTGTCCAACTTAAAAAGCAAAAAAATCAGCCAGCTAGAATGCTTTCACTAGGAGAACAGCAACGTCTTTCACTTATCAGGTCATTAATGCTACGTCCAAATTTATTGCTTTTGGATGAGCCCACGGCAAATCTTGATCCGGCTTCAACAAAAATTATTGAGGATATAATTTTAAATTTAAAAATGATGGGAATAAAGATCATTTTTGTTACACATAATATCCTACAAGCAAAAAGGATAGCTGATGACATTATCTTCTTAAATGAAGGAAAAATGGTTGAGCATTTAAATAAGCAAGAATTTTTCTCTAATTCTAAATCTATTGAAGTTCAAAACTATTTAAATGGAATACTTTAAAAAAATGAAATTTGATAAACAAACTATAGAATTTTATAATGAAAATGCACAAAAATATTCATCATATTCTTATGAACATCAAAAAGGTGATCTATATCAAAAATTTTTAAATAACCTTCCGAAACAAGGGTCAATTTTGGATGCAGGTTGTGGAGCAGGTTGGGATACAAAATTCTTTTTATCAAATGGATATTTTGTTACTGCCTTAGATGCGTCAATAAAACTTTTAGAAGTTGTTGAAACGCATAAAAATTTAGAAAAAATTGAAAGTGATTTTTTAAACTTTAAATGTGAAAAGATTTTTGACGGTATTTGGGCAAGTTTTTCATTACAACATTTACCAAAAAACGATTTCAAACCTGCTTTAAAACTATTAAAAAATTCTCTTTCAGAGATAGGTTTTTTTTATATTGGCATTCACGAAGGAAATAAAGAAATAAGGGATACTTTGGGTAGGTATTATAGTTATTATGGTGAAAGTGAAATAAGTGGAATAATCCAAAGTTTAAATTTGAGAATTTCTAGTTTAGATAAATTAGAAAGTACAAGTTTTGATGGTAAAAAAATCAACACAATGCATCTTCTAATTCAAAAGAATAAATAAAGATAAAGAATATGGAAAATTTGAGAGATGAAATATTAAGGCTTAACTTAAAATCAATAATTCAAACTAAAGAAAAATTAAAAGATCATATTATAGAGACGCCTACTATAAAATTTAATTCTTCATTTTTGAAAAAAATAAATCCTAATACTGAAATTTTCATGAAATTAGAATTATTCCAACATACTGGGACATTTAAAGCTCGAGGTGCTTTATCGGCAGCCAGTCAAATTGCTAAAAATAAAAGACAATTTGGAATAACTGCAGCTAGTGCTGGTAATCACGCAATTGCTGCTTCTTGGGCTGCAAAAAAGTTAGAAATGTCAGCCAAAGTAGTTATGAGGTCAACTGCTAACCCTTATCGATTAACACAAGTCAAAAACGAAGGTGCAGAAATAATAATTACTGATAAGTTAGATGAATTATTCAAAATAGCAAAAAAGCTAGTTGATGAGGAACAAAGAACTTTTATACATCCGTTTGAAGGGTTAAGTACCTCTTTAGGAACAGCAGGCATAGGATTAGAGTTTGTAAAAAGTATTCCAACGCTTGATGCTGTAATTGTTTCAATCGGGGGAGGTGGATTAATAAGTGGTGTAGCTTCTGCAATAAAGCAAGTGAATGAAAATTGTAAAATTTTTGGTGTTGAACCAAAAGGGGCTGCCACAATGTTAAAAAGCTTCTCAACTGGTGCACCAATAAAAAATGTAACAATAGATTCAGAAGTTGATAGTTTGTCTCCACCTATGACACTACCATTTAGTTATGCAGTTTGTAAAAAGTATATTGATGAAATTGTTACAGTTAGTGATGAAGAAATTTTTGCTTCTATGGTGATTTTGCAAGAGGAAAGTAAGTTAGCAGTTGAGCCTGCTGCTGCTGCTACTTTATCAGCGTATATTGGACCGTTAAAACATAAACTAAAAAACAAGAATGTTGGACTTTTAATGTGTGGTGCAAATATTGACCATAAATCATACTCAGATTTGTTGCTTAAAGGTCAAAGTTATATCAATAAAAATAAATCAATTTTCTGAAGTTTGTTGTTTAAATAAATTTTCAATTTTTATATGGCATCTAATGGCATTTCCATTTTTTGAAATTTGCCAAGGTGGGGTTTCAGTGAAACATTTTTTGCCCAAGACCCTTGGGCATCTACTCTGAAAACTACAACCTATCTCAGGAGGGCTTTCCTCCACTCTATCTTCAGCTGTCAACACAGGCTTTAAATCTGGATCTGGCTCTAAAACAGCACCAAGCAAAACTTCTGTATATGGGTGAGAGGGAAATTTATAAACCTCTGATGATGGGCCAAATTCGCATAGTCTGCCCTGATATAAAACTGCAACTTTATCACTTATTGCTCTCACAACTGCAAGATCATGAGATACGAAGATATAAGTAGTACCCATATCATTTTTTAAATCCTGTAAAAGTTTTAAAACAGCAGCTTGCACAGACACGTCCAGTGCTGAAGTCACTTCGTCACATAAAATTATATCTGGTTTTGCTGCAAATGCTCTTGCAACTGCAATCCTTTGTTTTTCTCCTCCTGAAAGTTGTCTCGGAAATCTATATAAATAACTTTCGGTTAATCTTACTTTTTTTAAAAGGTCAATTATTTTTTCCTCAAGCTTATCTCCACTCAATTGAAAATAAAGTTTAAGAGGCTGAGATAAAATCTCCTGTACTGTATGGCTTGGGTTAAGGGATTCATCGGGATTTTGAAAAATTAATTGTATAGCTCGTAACTGACTGTTTGTTCTATTTCTAACATCACTTGAAAGCGTGATATTTTTTTTGAAATTTATTGCTCCATTTTTAGTGTTTAGAAGTCCTGCGATAGATTTGAGAATGGTTGACTTTCCACTTCCTGATTCACCAACTAATGCAATGGTTTCTCCTTTGTTAACCTCAATTTCAATATCTTTTACAGTAATATTCTTTTCAGAAAAGCGGTTTAATAATTGATCTAGGATACTTTGCTTAGTGTATGTGATTGATACTTTGTCTAACTTTAAGACTTCATCCAATTTTTTTGTTTTATTTGCTGAATGTGTATCATAATTTGGTTTATATTGTTTATCTGATAATTTACTATGCCAAAAACATCTCACTTTCATTTTTTTATTCTTAGGAATAAAAAGCTCTGGCTTTGAATTTTTGCATTTATCTGTTGCAAATTCACACCTTTCAAAAAAACAACACCCTTTTATATTTTGTTCAAGTTGGGGTGGTGTGCCAGGCATTGCTTCAGGCAATCCTGGTAAAGAAAGTTTTGGTATCGAATTAAGTAATCCATAAGCATAAGGGTGGAGGGGGGAACTTAAAACCTCTCGAACATCACCATCAAGAACTATTTCTCCAGCGTACATTACAATTACTCTGTCACTTACTTGAGCAATTGCTCCAAGGTCATGACTTACATAAACCATTGAGGTGTCTGTATCTTTAGCAATTTCATTTAATAACTCAAGAACATGAGCTTGAGTTGTTACATCCAGACCGGTAGTTGGTTCATCTAAAAGTAATAATTTTGGACTGCCTGCTAATGCCATGGCTATAGCCACTCTTTGCTGCTGTCCTCCAGATAGCTCATGAGGATATCTCTGAGCCATAATATTTGGTGATGGGAGCCTTACTTTATATAAAAGTTCTGTTATTTTTAATTGTCTGTCTTTAGTGTTTATTGTTGAATGGAGTTTCAATGTTTCTTCAATTTGATATCCTATTTTAAGATTAGGTGTGAGTGATTGACCGGCATTTTGAGGTATCATTGCTATCTCTTTACCTCTAATTTTTTCAAGATCACGATCTGTCATATTTAATAAGTTTTTTGATTTAAATAAACATTGACCAGATATCGTGTAGAGCCCTTGTTTTGTGTAGCCCATCATTGCAAGTGCCAGTGTGCTTTTCCCAGAACCAGATTCACCTACAATGCCAACAGTCTCACCTTTATTGATGTGTGTTGAAATATCTTTTAAAATAGAAACTTCTCTACCATTTTGGCTTTTAAATCCAATTGATAAGTTTTCAATTGTTTGAATTTTATCACTCATTTAAACTGGTGCTTTTTGGGTTCGATCAATTCCAAGTGCTTTTGCAAATGCATCAGCTGAAAGATTAATTCCGATTATTAGTGAGCTTAATGCGACAATTGGAGCAATAACAGACCAATATGCAAAAGACATCAATCCCCTTCCTTCTGAAATCATTAGTCCCCAGTCTGGAGTAGGAGGGCTTACTCCAAACCCTAAAAATGACAACGAACTAAAAGCTAAGAGCATCCAAGACCATCTCATTGCTCCTTCAACCATTACAGCGTCTCTTACATTTGGTAATAATTCATTCCATATAATAGAAAAATTGCTGTGGCCTCTTGCTTTTGCAGCCATTATAAAGTCTCTGGCAATAACATCGTGAGTAGCTGCTCTGGCTACTCTCACGATACCTTTCCCGTAAAAGAAACCTAATGCTGGAATCAGTACCTCAGTTGAAGTACCAAGAATAACAACAATCAATAGCATTGCTAGAATCCATGGAATTGCAAGAAAAGCATCTATAATTCTCATGACAATATCATCAATTTTTCCGCCAACTAATCCACAAAAAATGCCAACAAACCCACCCCATGCAACTGCTATAAGTGTTCCAAAAAAAGTGACTAATAGAGCAACTCTTCCACCCATAAGTGTTCGAGTGAAAACGTCACGACCAAGTTGATCCGTTCCAAAAATAAACTCTTCACTCGGGGGTCGTAACATAATTAATGAATTAATCTCTTTATAATCATATGGAACTATAAGCGGACTTATTATTGCAATAATTATATGTAAAATTACAATTGAGAATCCGATCATGCCTGAAGGTCTAGAAAAAATTGAAATAATTATTTCTGAGAGCCTTTTTAATTTTGATATTTGATTTTGATTAACCATAAATTAATTTTAATTTTACTTCCTTACTTGAAGTGTTCGAAGTCTAGGATTAACAACTAAGGTTAATAGATCTGCAATTAAATTTACACCAACATAAATAAGAGCAAGAATTAAAGCTAATGCTTGAACTACAGGCAGGTCTCTATCCGAAATTGATTCAATAACAAGCCTTCCTAATCCTGGATAGTTAAAAACTACCTCTGTGACAACAACACCTCCAAGTAGCCATGCTATTGTAAGCGCGATTATATTTATGGCTGGGAGCAAACCATTAGGTAAAACATGAATAAATACCATCTTCCAGTAAGGAACTCCTTTCAATTTTGCCATTTGCACATAATCACTCGACATAACTTGAATAATGTTTGATCTGACCATTCTAAGCATATGAGCTGTCATAACCATAGATATTGCGATGACAGGTAAGATAATATTGGGCAATAATTCTAAAACAGTCGAATTGGATGAGACGATTACAATACCTGGAAGCCAATTAAGCCATATTGCAACCACTAATATTAATATTGTTGCACTTATAAATTCAGGTATCGTCATAGAAAATATTGCAAAAGTTGAAATAAAAATATCAGGAAATTTATCTCTCCACAGAGCAGTAACAATACCTAGGATTATTGCTAAAGGAATACCAATCAAAATTGCTGTTACAGCTAAAATTAGGGAGTTTCTTACTCGAACACTAATTATTTCATTAATAGGTTTCTCACCACTCAAAGAGTAGCCCAAATCACCATACAAGGCATTATAACTCCATGAAAGATATCTTTCAATTGCAGGTGTATTTAATCCAAGTTGTTCTCTGCAGATTTCTAATAATTCACCTTTTGCTTCCCTTTCTAGGTAAGCTGTGCATGCATCTCCAGGAAGAACTTCTACACCAGTAAAAATAATAACAGAGACTAGAAAAATCGTAATAAAACCAAGGCCCAATCTTTTCAGAATTAATAAAAACATTCTTTGAAAACTTAATAAGAGATTTTAAGATCATAGACCGCATAAGCGGTCTATGAAGATTTTATTTTAATCAACTGTAATTTTGTGCCATCTAACTGACCAGTTTTCAACTTCGTCAAGATTATTAACTCTTGCTGTTGTAACAATTAATTTGCTTACGGTGTAGGGTATTAGTGTTCCACTTTCTTCCCATAAAACATTTTGAGCAGCTTGATACATAGCTTTTCTCTTTTCAAAATCAAGTTCCTTTCTAGCCATACCGAGGAGTGAATCAAAAGCAGCATTTTTATATAATGATTCATTCCATTTAGCACTACTATGATAAATTTCATTAAGTGCTTGGTCTGCAGGTCTTTGGTTCCATCTAGTCATTGCAACAGGCTTTTTAAGCCAGATATCATTCCAATATCCATCAGAAGGAACAACTTGAATATTTACTTTGATACCGGCAGCAGCAACTTGTTGCTGGACTACTTCAGCAATAGGTGTCCATGTAGGCTCAAGACTACTTGGGTATACTGTAAATTCAATACCATCTGGATATCCAGCATCAGCTAATAGTTTCTTTGCACCTTCAATATCTTGAGGGCAACTTAAATCAGCTCTGTATTGGTCTGATTTCATAACTGGATGATCACAAGTAACTTCAGCTGCTCCACCAGTTACAAGATCTGCTAATGCTTGTCTGTCAACAGCCATTCTTACGGCTTTTCTTACTCTTGCATCTTTAAAAGGCTCTAAATCTGTTCTCATCACCATGCCTCTCCAGTTTCCGGTAGGAATTACATGATGCTTAAATTTTGAGTTACCTTCAAAAATTGGTTTCTGTTTGTAGTCAATGACTCTTAGCATATCAATTTGACCAGATAACAGGGCTTGAACTCTAGCTTGTGAGTCTGAAATTGCAATTATATGAACTTCAGCGACCCCAGGCGCTCCTTCCCAGTAATCAGGATTTGCTTTTAGTATTGTTGTTCCTTCAGCATCGAACTTATCGACCATAAATGGGCCAGTACCAATCCCAGTTTTTGCTATTGTATCTTCAGAACCAGATGGCAACATTCTAAGTCTATAGTCAGTTAGGTTTAGAGGTAAATCTGCAAATGATGTACTAAGTTTCATCTTAACAGTATGAGAATCAACAACCTCTACTGATTCAATCATACTTATACCTTTTGCTGCAGGAGACTTATTGGCACTAACTCTCATTAATGAAAATTTAACATCCTCAGCATCAAAGTCTGAGCCATCATGAAATTTAACTCCTTTTCGAAGATTAAATGTCCATTCTGATGCATCAGCATTGGCACTCCAAGACGTTGCAAGTGATGGAGATGGTACGCCATTAAGATCATTTCTGACTAATCTATTCATAGTTTTTTCTATAACTTGGAATAAGCGGCCTTTTGTAATAGGGTCCAAGTTTGTATCTTTCCCAAATCCAAGATCATGTGAAACTTTAAAAACTCCACTTGAAGCATAAGAATATGAAAAAGAAATAATTAGAGAAAAAACTGAAATAAATATTATTTTAATAAAGTTTCTCATAATAATAATTTCCTTCCAGATAAATATTATATTTATATATTACTAATTTTATTTCATAATTATTTTGGGTTTTAAACCACAAAATATATTATCCTTCTAATTGGGACAAGTCCCACTCAGGAAACCAATTAATATTTAATTTCATTAAAAATAAAATGAAGTTAGAGTTAACTGTATTTCAAAAAATTTATAATTTTAAATGTCAGATATAAATAAATATATTTTTGCAATTGGTGGCGGTGGTTTCACTCATAGAAAAGACAAAAGTCTAGATAACTTTATTTTATCAATTAAAAATAAAGAAATTTTAAAAATTGGATTTTTACCTACGGCTAGTAAAGATAATTATGAAAAAACTGAACTTTTTTATGAAAGGTTCAAAAAAACAACACACAAATTATCACATTTTGAATTATTAAAGAAAATAATTGGTTTTGAAGAATGGGTTTTATCCAATGATATAATATATGTTGGTGGTGGGAATACATATTTTATGCTTGAATTATGGAAAAAAAATAACTTAACAAATATATTTAGGAGGGCATATTCTAATGGAATTATATTATGTGGAGTTAGTGCAGGTGCCGTTTGTTGGTTTGAAAATATTTTGTCAAATTCTTTACATAAAAAATTTACTCATTTAAAAGGTATAGGTTTAATAAATTTAAGTTGTACCCCTCATGCATCATCAGAACCGGAAAGAGTAAAGGTTTTGCAGAAAAAAATTAGAAATGGGATAATGCCTCCAGGAATTGTAATAGATGATGGCGTTGGTGTTCTTTTTATTAATGGTGAAATAAAAAAAGTTTTTACTGCAAGGAAAAATCACAGTGCTTATTTTATTGATCAAACTAATATAAAAAATCTTGAACAATAAAAAAATACTAATTATCAATTAATTATAAAAAACTGAAAGAGAATAAAATCCCTTATCCAAGTCAGAAAATTTTTAGTATTGATGATGCAAGAGAACTAGCAAAATGGCGATTGCCAAGACTTGTTTTTGATTTTGTTGATGGGGCTTCCGGAAATGAGTTTCTATCCATTAATAACAACAAAGCATATGAGAATATTAAACTTGAACCAAGAGTATTAATAAACGTAGAAGAAAGATCTCTAAAAACTAAATTTCTAGATACTGAGTATGGTTTGCCATTTGGTTTTGCACCTATGGGAATGTGCAATCTTACTTGGCCAAATGCAGATACTATGCTTGCAAAAGAAGCAATTGATAATAATATTCCTATTTGCTTGTCTATGGCAGCTTCAACTAGTTTAGAAAAAATATATGAGTTGTCTAATGGTCTTGCTTGGTTTCAATTATACATTGGCCAAGATGAAGATTTTGTTGTGGATTTGCTAAATAGAGCTAAAGATTGTGGATATAAAACAATTATTTTAACCGTAGATGTACCAATCCTTGCAAGGAGATCAAGAGACAATAGAAATGGCTTTGATATACCTTTTAGAATGAGTATTAAAAATTTCATTGACTTTGCAACTCATCCTAACTGGTCATTAAGAACTCTTTATCATGGCGCTCCCACAAATATGAATTATGTAACTTCAAAATCTGGCAAGAGGTTTGTTAGAGGTGAGAGTAGAGGTAAAATCGACTGGAACACTCTTAAAATGTTAAGGGACAAATGGAAAGGACATTTGATTGTTAAAGGAGTAATGAATGAAGATGACGCAATCAAAATTAAAAATTACGGTGTAGACGCAATTTATATATCCAATCATGGTGGTCGCCAATTAGATTGTGCTCCAACTTCCATAAATGCTTTGCCAAAAATTCGTCAGAAAGTAGGTGCTAAATTTCCATTAATAATTGACAGTGGAATTAGAAGCGGCAGTGATATTTTAAAAGCGCTCGCATTAGGAGCAAATTTTGTAATGATTGGGAGACCATTAATGTATGGTCTTGGGGCAGATAGTCATCCTGGCTTAATCAAAATATTGCAAATTATTGAAAACGAGTTAAGCACTGCTTTAGGGTTGGTAGGATTGACGGATATCAAATATGTTTCACGAAAGATATTATCAAAAAATTTACTTGAAAATATTAGTTATGAATAGTTTAAATTTTGGGTTGTAAGTAAGGATATTATGGGTGGCGAGAAAAAAATCAGGGGTGGATCTTTAATAGCACGTGCCTTGCGTGATAAAGGAATTGAAAATGTATTTACATTATCTGGAGGTTTTTGCAATCCAGCACTAGAGGGTTTCATGGAATGTCAAGTAAGTGTTATTAATTGCCCGCATGAACAGATTGCTGGTCACTTAGCAGATGGCCATACGAGAATTACTAGAAAGCCATCTGTTTGTTTAGTTGGCCCTGAAGGTTTTGCAAATGCTGTCCCTTCAATGATGGAAGCGTGGGGTGAGCGATCTCCCATCATATTTATAACTGGATCAAGCACTCTAAAAAGACAGGGATCAGGTGGCTTTAAAGAAATTGATGACGTCTCAATAGCTGCTCCTTTAACCAAATATAGCGCTAGTATTACAGATGGGAACAGAATAAGAGAATTTGTTGATAAAGCCTACAAGATAGCTACAAATGGCTACCCGGGAGCTGTTCATTTAAGTGTTCCAGTAGATATTATGTTTTCATCTTATAATGAAGATACTGGACTTCAAGAGAGGCCATTTCGTCAGTCAGTCATGCCATTAGCCAAAGCTTGGCCTGATCCAAATCAATTACAAAAAATACAAGACTTATGCTTGAATGCTGAAAAACCTATTCTGATAGGTGGGCATGGAGTTTGGTGGTCAAAAAATGAAAAAGGATTAGAGAAAGTTGGAGACGAATTAAATATACCTATCTTTAATATACCCTATCATCAAAAACTTTTAGGAGAAGAGGCTAACGCATATATGGGCTTAGCAGACATTCATCAATACCCACCATCCAAATTTGCTTTGCATGAATCTGATCTAGTTCTAATGGTAGGTGGAAGGTTAGATAATCAAATGAACTTTGGAAATCCTCCTTTGTTTCCAGACACTACAAAGTTGATTTGCGTAAATGGCTCTCATGAAGAAATTGAATTTAATAGGGCTGCAGATATATTGCTTTTATCTGACCCAGAGCCTTTTTTTAATGCTTTGCTTGATTTGAAAAAAAATGGCAAATGGAAATTAAGTAAGAATTGGTTTGTGTTGAATAAACTTAAGAGAAAAGAATGGGTAGAAACATCACTTAATGAATTAGAAAAGGAAACTAGTGAAGCTAAGTTAAAGGGCGAAAAGATACACCCTCTTCAATTGAGTTTGGATGTTCAGGAAGTTATGGGTGAAGACGACTGGTTGGTTATTGATGGTGGCAATACTCATTTTTGGTCAGAAATAGCAATAAATATTGCTGGTTGGAAAGGAAAAAAATTAGGAGGCATTCTTCATCCTGGAACATTTAGTATGTTAGGTGTAGGTGTTTCTTTTGCAATTTCTGCAAAGAATACAAATCCAAATTCAAATGTAATACTCATAAGTGGAGATGGGGCTTTCTTATCTGGGGGTCTATCTGTTGAAGCTGCATTTCAAGAGAATAAACCGATAATTGTTGTTGTTGATAATAATGGCGGTTTAGATTGTATTTCGCAACAGCAGGAAAGATTATTTGAAAGTGGTAAACATTTTGCAACCGATTTTCGTGATATACCCTTTCATACAATGTTTGAGGGTCTTGGTGGTTATGGTGAGCTTGTGACAAAAAGAGAAGAACTTATTCCTGCGCTCAAAAGGGCTATCAAAAGTGGAAAGACAGCGTGCATTAACGTCAAGGCAAAAGGTGTTATTAGCCCAATTGTTCTTGCTACCACAAACAAAAGAGATAAAGCTTCAATAGAGTGATTATATAAAATGGCAATTCTATCTTCACATTTGCTTAATGCCATCACAGGCGAACATGCAGGTGATGTAAAAATCACTTTATCAAACCTAGATAGAAATACATCAAAAATAATTTTAAAAACTTATACTGATGAAGGTGGAAGGTTAAGTGAGAATATTGAAATAAAACTTTACAGGTCGTGCGAATTTGAGATGGTCATCGCGACAGAAGATTATTTTAGGAAAAAAAATCCAGACAAATGGAAAGATAGAATAATATCAGATGTTGTAATTCGTTTTAAAATGAAGGATGATAATAAAAAGTATCATATACCTTTAATAATTTCTCCAAATGGTTATTCAGTTTGGTGGTCAGAATGATGAGTTAAATGGGCGGATCTGGTTTAAACATGTCAAGGCGTATTAGGCGAACCCCTTATACTGATAAAGTTGAGGGTTGTGGTGTATCAGGGTTTACAGTTGTTAATCACATGCTATTACCAAAGCTTTTTAATAAAACTGTAGAAGAAGATTATTGGCATTTAAGAGAGAATGTTCAAATTTGGGATGTTTCCTGTCAGCGTCAGGTTGAAATCATAGGCCCTGATGCTGAAAAATTAGTGCAGATTATGACACCTAGATATATTGGTAATATGAAAATTGGTCAATGTCTTTACATACCTTTACTTGATGAAAACGCTGGAATGATTAATGACCCTGTATTGCTTAAATTAGAACATAACCATTTTTGGTTATCTATTGCTGACTCTGATGTGCTTTTATGGACAAAGGGGTTAGCTTACGGTTTTAATTATAACGTCAAAATTTTAGAGCCTGATGTTTATCCTTTAGCAATACAAGGTCCGAAAGCAGAAGCATTAATGGCAAGTATTTTTGGAGATAAAATTAAAGAAATTAAATTTTTTAATTTTAAATTCTTTGATTTTTTAGGCTCGAAGCAATTAATTGCGAGATCAGGATACAGTAAGCAAGGAGGTTTTGAAGTTTACTTAAATGGTTTTAGCTTGGGTTCAAAACTATGGGATGTGATATGGAAGGCTGGAAAACAATTTGATATTTCAGCTGGGTGTCCAAATTTAATTGAACGAATTGAGGGAGGTCTTTTATCATATGGAAATGAATTTACAATCCAAAATAATCCATTTGAATGTAATTTTGATAAATTTTTAAGCACTGACACAGATCATGCCTATATTGGAAAAAACTCCCTTGAAAAAATTAAAAATGAAGGGGTGAAAAAAAGAATTAAAGGTATTCTCTTTGACAGTGTGCCTTGCCCTCCATGTGCAAAACCTTTCCCAGTTTTATCAAAAAAAGGGAATAAAATAGGACAAATAACATCGGGCATCTATAATCCAAGAATTAAAAAAAATACAGGTTTGTCAATGATTGATATAGAATTCTGGGATGAAGGGAACATAATTGAAGTTCAATTAGGTGATAATAAGGTTACAGAAGGCATTATTAATAATATTCCTTTTTCCTAATAATAAAAAAAAGAAGATTTTAAACCTTATTTAGTTATATTAATTAATCTTTGATTGTACTTTTCTCAGATAACTGCATCACGTTTTTTCATGCGAAGATTTTTGGTTGCTTCCTCTGTTCCGTCGTGGTGTGTTCCTAACCAAACGTCAAGCGGTACATCCATATTACCATAGTTACAGTCATAGTATCTATGGTGCAATTGGTGGTGAAAGTCAGCAGAATCCAAAATTTTGGTTTCTTTATTCATAACCTTTTCAAATCCTGAATGAGTAAATGCAGGGTTTAAAGTCACCAAAATTATGTGGATAATAAAGATAACCGGATCAGATGGGATTATAAAATGGATCAGAGGAGAGGATTGGTAGATAATGTTTTCAATGGGATGCATTGAAATTCCTGACCAAGGACCAGTATTAACATTTCTATGATGCGTAATATGGACATGTTTGAATAGGAATGGGTGATGCAATAGGCGGTGAATAAAATAAAAATGAGTTCCTCGAATTAATGGAAAGCACAAAATCCAGGCAAAAAATTGAATTGGACTGTCTGTAAATGATATAATATTAACCCATCCGTTTGCAACGCAAGTTAGATACAAAACCTCATAAGCAGTCCAAACTGTCACTCCACTTGCAATACTCCAGAACATGTTGTCATAGACTTGATCATTAAATTTAAAATTTTTATTGTTAGTTGACATTTCTTTTTTGAGAAACTTAAACCTGTCACCTTGAATTTTATAGACGTGTAAGTACAGGTGCAGAGAACCTGCTATTAAAAACAAAAGCGCTGTATTACGAAGGAATATTATAAGTACCCAGTCTAAAGTAAAGTTCTCCATTGTTAGAAGGCTTGGTGTCAAATAATGGTAGATCGCAAACCCCAGTAAGATAAACATGAGGAAACGTGAGATACTTATCCAGCGTCTCACCATCCAATTAAAAATTTTGACAGGCTTAATTGGCCAATCAAATAGAGGATTGTAATTAATTGGCTCCTCTGGACTATAATTCCATAATTTTCGTACTTCTGAGATTTTTTTCATATTTTAAGTTAGTTATCATTAACATATTATTCAAGCATTTAAGCAATTTCTCTATTACCCTGGTAAAGATTGACACCTTTTCTAGATCCTTTTGTAAGAGCTTTAGATTGAACTTTTCTTAAATGTAAATGAAAGTCTAGATCTTTTTTTGAAAATAATGAAGTAGGTGGCTCATATTTCATAAAGTGATCATATTTGTCCTCACCTCTAGCTAAAATGGCATAATCTTTATCTGCATGTATTTGTTTTATTTTTGGATTTAGATACCTAATAGCAATTCCAATTCTTCTGTCATTTGAAATATTTTGTCCTGATCCATGGATGGTTAA
This sequence comes from uncultured SAR116 cluster alpha proteobacterium, assembly GCA_902612965.1. Classification (GTDB taxonomy): domain Bacteria; phylum Pseudomonadota; class Alphaproteobacteria; order Puniceispirillales. The sequence goes on from CACMFN010000004.1 coordinate 49,315, forward strand.
ACCGTGGTGTAAAGACATTTCTCCAGGCTTTAGGGTTATATGAACCTTGTCTTTTTCTAAAATATCAACTTTGATTTCTTGTCCTCTTGATAGAAGGTTATCTTTACTAAATGTATCATGATGTGGAAGAATAGGATTTTTAAAGCTTTCTTTTACAAAATCCATGCAACCAGAGCTTTTGTTGGAGATGGATAATGCTAACCATGCTGTTACCTGATATTCATTGTTATCTAATCCCCAATAAGTTAAGTCCTGATGCATTGAGACTATAGACTTGCTTTTTGGTTCCTTAATAAAGAACTCAACTGACCAAATTAAAATATTCTTTCCGATAACATTTTCAACAGCATCTAAAATTTTCTTGTTAAGAGCTATTTCACATGCCATTGGGATGACGCATTGGGAATTAATTCTTTTATAAGTATTTAAAGAGAGTGGAAGACTGCCTTCAAAATCGAAGTCTCTCTCTATTTTTTCTAATTTATTTCTATAAGATAAAGCCTCTTTTTCTGAGAAGATCTCAATTGGGAAGATGTAACCGTCTTTCCAGTAATTTTCAAAATTTATCCCATTTTTTGACATAGATTTATTCCATTTACTCGTTGTAAATTTATAGCTTTTAAAATAATGATTAATGAAAAGTATCTTTTTGTAAATATAAATTAGGTGGTAGTAAATGGCACATTTAAGAATTAGAAAATTCAATACTAAAGAGACATATCCTGAGCAGAAACTTGATAATGACTTATCACAGGCTGTGGTGGCAAAAGGGACAAATGTTTTTTTGAGGGGGCAGGTTTCACAAGATCTTGAAACAAGAGAAACATTGTATGTAGGTGACCCCAAATTACAAACAAGAAAAACGATGGAAAATATTGATCTTTTGTTAAGAGAAGCTGGAAGCTGTATGGATCACGTTTGCCGAATTGTTGTTTATTTAGTAGATATTCGTTATAGAGAAGAAGTTTATCAGGAGATGGGAAAATGGTTAAAAGGTGTGCATCCTTGTTCTACAGGACTAGTGGTGCCAGCTCTAGCAAGGCCTGAATGGCTTGTGGAAATCGAAGTTACTGCAGTAATACCAGATTAATTTTTTTACTTTGCTTAGGAAAATATAATGCACAATTCAGTTTTAAATGATCTTAAAAATCTTGCATCCAAAGATTTAACAAATGCCACTGCCATGCCTAAAGAACTTTATTCATCAAATGAAATATTAAATCTTGAGGAAGACCTAATATTCTCTAAAGAATGGATTTGTGTTGGAAGAGAAAATGAAATACCAGAAGTAGGAGATTACTTTACATTTGAACTTGGAAAGCAACCTTTAATAGTTTTAAGGGATAAAAATAAAAATATAAAAGTTTTGTCAAATATCTGTCTTCATAGAATGATGAAAATAGTTGATGGCAAAGGAAATAAAAAAAATTTTACTTGTCCTTATCATGCTTGGACCTATAACCTTGATGGCAATTTGGTCAAGGCAAAATATATGGATAAGACTGAATGCTTTGAGAAAAACCACCTAAAATTACCTGAGTTGAAAACAGAGATTTTTTTGGGATGGATTTATGTAACATTAAATCAAAACCCAGAGAGTTTATCTGAAAATCTTAAGAGCTTACAGACTATGGTTACACCATATAAAATGGAAAACTACATTAATATAATTTCTGAAGAGCATGAATGGAACACAAACTGGAAAATACTTACTGAAAATTTTATGGAAGGTTACCACTTGCCTGTAGCCCATCAAGGTACTATTGGGCCGTACTTTAATGTAATGGATACTGAATTTGACTCAAAAGGATCCTATGATTTTTTTACCTATCAAACATTTACAAAAAATGAAGACGCAATTGTTGGAACGGCTCACCCAAGCAATAAGTCTCTAACTGGCAAATGGAGGCATACTTCAATACTGCCAACTATTTTTCCAAGTCATATGTTTTCACTTGCACCTGATCACTTGTGGTATTTGTCTTTGCAGCCGAATGGCACAGATAAGGTAAAGATCAAATTTGGAGCTGCAATTGCACCAGAAGTTTTGGAAGCGCAGGATAACCCAGAAGTTTTTTTGGAAGAAACAAAAAGGATTTTATATGAAGTCCAAAATGAAGATCGTTTTGTAGTTGAAGGAATATGTAAAGGTGTAAACTCGCCATTGGGATCGCCAGGTCCACTAAGTTGGTTAGAAAGGGAAAATCATGAGTTTACACAATATATTGCTAAAAAATTAACAAATTAATTAAAGGAGATAAGAATGACCTTCTCTATTGTAGGTTTCTGTGAAGAGACTGGAATGTCGGGTGTCGCAATAACCACTTCAAGTATTGCTGTTGGAAGTAGATGTCCTTGGGTGAGAGCAAAAGTTGGTGCCGTTACTACTCAAAATGTTACTGACCCAAGTATAGGAAATGAGGTCTTAGATCAAATGGAAAGGGGATTATCACCTTCTAAAGCTATAGATAAGGTTTTGGAAATTCGAGATAATATTGAGTATCGTCAGGTCGCAGCGGTAGACAGCAATGGTAAAACTGCTAGTTTTACTGGCAAGAATATTTTGGGTAAAAATTCAGTATCAACTGGAAAATCCTGTATTGCAGCTGGTAATCTTTTATTAAAAGAAAGCCTTACTCAAGAAATGGTGAGTAACTTTGAGAACAATAAAACCATTCACTTAGCTGAAAGATTAATTTTAGCATTGAAGGCTGGGATGAATCATGGTGGGGAGGAAGGCCCAACTCATTCTTCAGCAATTTTAGTTGCGGATAAGCATCAATGGCCTCTGGTAGATTTACGGGTCGATTGGAGTGAGAAATGCCCTGTAGAAAAGCTTGCTGAATTATGGGTATCTTACCAACCCCAAATGAATGATTATATTTTAAGAGCTGTAGATCCTTCACAGGCTCCTAGTTACGGTGTGCCTGGAGACATTTAGCTTCTAAGACAGTCTGTGTAAAAGGGTTTCAAGCATTTGATCACATAACATTAATTGATCTTCGCTTACAAATTCATTAGGTTTATGTCCTTGATCCATTGAGCCAGGTCCACAAACAACAGTTGGAATTGCGAGTTTCTCGTCAAAAAGTCCGCCCTCTGTACCAAAAGCTACTTTGATGGTTTTATTCTTTCCAGTTAGAGAAGAAACAAAAGACACAATTTCAGAATTAATATTTGTGTTTAAACCAGGGTATTGATTGGTAATATTTATTTTTATATTTGCATTAGGAGCTTTATTTCTTACTTTTACTAAAAGCTTTGAAATTTTTGTTTTTAATTCTGATAAAATTGCAGAAGGTTTATCTTCTGCCAGATTTCTTATCTCAAAGTCTACAGCTGCATAGTTAGGGACAATGTTTAGAACAACACCACCTGAGATCTTTCCAACATGTAAAGTTGTATAAGGGATGTCATAATCATAATCTTTTACCCCATTTTGTGATATTTCATTTTGCAGATCTCTAATTTCAGAAATTAAATCACATGCGAGATGAATGGCATTAGTACCCTTCGGAGCAAGCGCAGAATGAGCTTCAACACCTTCACACTCAGCTCTTAAAGCCGTTTTACCCTTATGGCCAGTAGCAATTGACATGAGTGTGGGTTCGCCTACGATACACATCTCAGGCTTAAATTTAAAACCTTTGATCAAATCTATAAGTGACCTTACACCAATGCATCCGACTTCTTCATCATATGAAAGCGCAAGGTAAAGAGGTTTTTGTAAATTTAAGGTTTTAGCTTTAATAAATGCATTAACCGCTGATGCAACAAAGCCCTTCATATCAGCTGTGCCCCTTCCATAAAATAAGCCATTTTCGTAGGTGCATTTAAATGGAGGCTTTTCCCAGTTTTGACCATCTACAGGAACAACATCAGTATGCCCAGATAACATTATTCCGTCGGATTTCTCTGGGCCTATATATGCAAATAAATTAGCTTTGGTCTTTTCTTCATTTTTTATAATCTTTGGTTTAACCCTGTCACATTTTATTAGGTCAGCAATATAATATATCAATTCAATATTGGCATCTTTACTTACAGTTGGATAAGAAATCAATTTTTCTAATATGGAAACAGTATTAATATTTTGCATATCTAATTTATAACTCTCTTAATTATAGAAATAAATTAAAATGAACATGTTAAAAAGCTTAATATTTTTTGACTTCTCTATTTACTAACCAAACACCAGTACATGTAATTATAAATCCAATGATACCAAACGTATTTAATTCTTCTTTAAAAATAAAATACCCTAAGATAGCAGAAACCGGCGGTGCTAAAAAAAATAGACTAGCTGTACTAGACATTTTTCCTCTGCTAATTAACAACATTAAAATAGATATAGCTCCAATTGAAACCATTAAAATAAGCCAAGACATAGAAATGAATAAATCTATTGTAAGGTTAAATTTAAAAGGCTCTGTAAAATTAAGAGCTAAAGCAAAAAATATAGCTGCAGATATAGCTTGTATTGTATTGCCTCCAAGTATTTCCATATGTTCTAGATAGCGTTTTTGTATTACTGTTCCAAATGAAATTGCTGTTAATGCTACACAGCATGATATAAATCCAATTAATGGAAGCTCCCCACCTAGCCGTGGCCAAATTACTATAATCATTCCAAAAAAACCAAGAAAAATCCCTATCCATTTTTCAATTGTAATACTTTCTTTGATCAAAATTACTGCAAGAAAACAAGTTAGAATAGGATGTATGGAAACAACTAAAGAAGATAAACCAGCTGAAGTGCCTTTTGAAATAGCGAAAAAAACCCCCCCTAAGTAAAACCCATGCAATAGAATGCCAACAACAATTATATTTGGTATATCTTTGATTTTAGGCCATTTTGCTTTAAAAATTAATACAATTAATGCAAATAAAAAGCTTACAATAATGAACCTAACAGCGAGCATACTAAAAGGTCCTGCATCACTTAAACCCAGTTTTGCTGCAACAAACGCGCTGGCCCATAAAAAAATAAATAAAATTTTCAGAATAAAATCAAACATTGTTTTATTATAAAATAATTAATTTTATAATACACAATGAAGTTTCAGAATAGAATTTGATTAACAGATTTTATAATTAATTGAATTGAAAATTATTAATTTAATTTTAAAAAAACTTTAGTGTATGGTTGTAAATATTGGTTCATATTGAAAGGAAAATAATGGCAAAATATGTTTTAATGGGAAGGTATTCCTCACAATTTTCAGAAGGTATGATACATACTCCACAAGACAGAATGAAAGTAGTAGAGCCTATGCTTCAAGGCTTTGGTATTGAGCTTAAAGAGTTTTTATTTATACCATCTAATCCAGAGAATGATTTTGTTGCAATAGTTGAGGCAGATCCTAACAATGAGATGAAGCTGTACGGAGGTGTTCAAATGGTTTATGCATCAGGTACTTTTGAAAAAATTAATGCCTTTAGAGCTTTTAACAGTGGTGAAATGAGAGATATTTTCCAAATTGGACATGATGGCATTTCATCTTTTGTTTCAGCTAGGCAAGGAGCTGGTTTAGAATAATGTATGGTAGGATCATTTCATTTACTTTGCTCGCGCCATCTTTGTGGTCTGTTGTGGAGGCGATTGGTTCAAAGTTAAACAATGAAAATCATAAAAGATTTTTATTTAAATCTGCCGAAAATGCTGGTTTTATTGTGGAAATTTTTACTGATAGAAAAAATGCTGGCTCAAATTTAGATACAATAAAAGCTATGCAGGGATTGAGAGAGCAGGCAATGGCAAAAGTAAATGTCTCTGAGGGAGAAGGTATATTAAAATAAATTCATTTTAGGAGGACATAATGAAGGGCTACATAATTGGTCGTGCAAATATTGTGGATCAACAGAAATCAGAAAATTACAAACCTTTAGCTGCAGCAGCTAACAAGAAATTTGGTGGGAAATATCTAGCTAGGGGTGGAAGGTTTACAACCAAAGAGGGAATTGAATATGAGAGAAATGTTATAATTGAGTTTCCATCGTATGAAAAAGCGAAAGCAGCTTATGAAAGTGATGAATATAAAAAAGCGCTCGGTGTATTAGGAGATGGAATGGAAAGGACTTTAGTAATTGTAGAAGGCGAAGAGGAAACTAAGTAAATGAAACTAGACCAATGCCATAATTTTCAAGACTTTAGGCTTTTAGCTAAGAAAAGACTTCCATCACCAGTTTTTAATTACATCGATGGAGCAGCAGATGATGAAATAACTTATCAAAGAAATACTCAGTCATTCAATGATATTGACTTAGTGCCAAATGTTTTGGCTGGTGTTGAAAACATTGATCTCAAGACTACAATTTTTGGAAAAACAATTGATATGCCTATTTATTGTGCTCCAACAGCTGTTCAAAGATTGTTCCACCATGAAGGAGAGAGGGCTGTTGCAAAAGCTGCAGAAAAATATGGAACTATGTTCGGTATATCGTCTCTCAGTACAGTAAGTGTTGAAGAAATTAATGCCCTTATTAAAACACCGAAAATGTTTCAGTTTTATTTTCATAAAGACAGAGGGCTTAATACAAATATGCTTGAGAGAGCAAAAGCACAAAACTTTGATGTTCTTGCTTTAACTGTTGACACTATAACTGGAGGTAATAGAGAACGTGACTTGAGAACTGGATTTACTATTCCGCCTAATTTTAATATCTACAGTCTTCTAGATTTTTTAATAAAACCGATGTGGACTTTTAACTATTTAACTCATGAGAAATTTGAATTACCACATCTACAAGAATTCGTTAAAGAGGGCACAAACGTAATGACTTCAATTGGTTCATATTTTTCAACAATGCTTGATCAGTCAATGAACTGGAGTGATGCAGAAAAGTTGTGTTCGCAATGGAATGGCCATTTTGCTTTAAAGGGTATAATGAGTGTTGAAGATGCAAAAAAAGCAGTTGATATAGGTTGTACTGGGATAATGGTTTCGAATCATGGAGGACGTCAATTAGATGGATCAAGATCCCCTTTTGATCAGTTGGCTGAAATAGTTGATGCAGTAGGTGATAAAATTGATGTTATATGTGAAGGAGGTATCCAAAGAGGTACACATGTTTTGAAAGCACTTTCTATTGGTGCCAAAGCATGTTCTGGTGGCAGGCTATACCTTTACGCGCTTGCTGCTGCAGGGCAGGCTGGTGTTGAGAGAGCTCTTAATCAAATACGAAATGAATTAGAAAGAGATATGAAATTAATGGGTTGCAAAACAGTTAATTACTTGAGTAGAAAAAACCTAAGATTTCGAAATTAAATATATTTAATGGAAATAGAAACAAAAACTGCAACAGTAAATAATATTAATTGGCATTGGGCTGAGGCTGGTGATGGAGAAGCTGTTGTATTGCTTCATGGTATTCCAGAAAGTTGGAGATGTTGGAAACATCAAATTCCTAAATTAGCAAGTCAATTTAAAGTGTATGCAATTGATTTAAAAGGGTATGGACTTTCAGATAAAAGTGAGGGGGATTACTCAATGAATAAGGTAGCCTCTGAGATATTAGATTTACTTGATTATTTAAAGATTGATACCTTTAGGCTTGCTGGTCATGATTGGGGTGTGGCAATTAGTGATAATATAATTGATCAAGCCCCTGAAAGAGTAAACAGATACGTCAGGTGTTGTCTTTCTTTACATAATTATGACCCGCGAAATTCTTTACACCATCAATGGAATTCTGAAAATCCTGAATTAGCTGCAAAATTGATGAATAAATCTGAAGCTTATGTAAAAGTATGGTTTGAAAGTTCTTGTAAGCCAGAATTAATACCGGATGAAACTGAGATAAATGAAATAATAGAAGATTTTTCACATCCTGGTATTGGAGATGCTGTTACAAGATACTTTAGAGACATACCTAAAAACAAACCTGTAGATTTGTCAAAATTTACTATGCCTATTTTATATATTCATGGCGAACATGATCCAAGGCAACCACTTGAATACTGTGAAGGTATGGAGAAACACTTACCAGGTTTGCAAGCAATTCTTGTGCTTGATGCTGGTCATTTTATCACAAGAGAAAGACCTGTTGAAACTACTAATGCAATGATGTGGTTTTTTAATTCAATGCTTGGTTCAGGTTTGAAATTATTTGATAGATCAAAAGAATTAGGACTTCCCACAAAACCTACTGCAGCACCATCAAAAAGTTTTGGTGTAAACTCTTTGAAGTTTGATTGAGAATATTTTGGCAAGGCATAGAGGTAAATTCGATAAATACAATAATGCGCCATATGAATTAAGTCGCTCTAGAATAGAAAATTTCATCAATTGCCCTGCCTGTTTTTATATGCAACAGGTAGAAAAAATAGATTTTCCTTCAACTCCAGGTTTTAACATTAATGAGGCAACTGATATACTTTTAAAGAAAGACTTTAATTACTATAGGCTTCAAAAAAAACCACATCCTTTTTTAGTAAAACAGGGTCTGCCTAATTTAATTCCTTACCAACACGAACATTTTGAGCTTTGGACTCAAAGTATGCATTTTGGAGCTGAGAATAGATTTCATTATGATGACAAAATTAATAATCTACGAATAGGTGGTGGTCTTGATGATGTTTGGTTAAATACCAAAACAAATAAATTGCATATTGTAGATTATAAAAGCACATCACAAAAAAGTGATAATGGGCCAATTAATCTAAATGATTATTGGAAAGGTGCATATAAGCGTCAAATGGATCTGTATATTTGGGTAATGAGAAATAAAGGTTTTGATGTTGATGATGTTGGCTATTTTTTATATTGTGATGGAGATAGATTTACTGATCATACTTTTTTAAATGAAACAAATGCTCTTATGGAGTTTAAAATAACTCTCATTCCTTATAAATGTGATTTGAATTGGATAGAGACTACTCTAAATAAAATTCATGAAAATTTAAGGTTGGAAGAAAGACCAAAACACAGTGATAATTGTGAATATGGGAAATTCATTCATGAAATCAGTGAAACGAGTAAAAAATTAAAGATTAAAACGCTTTTTTAGCTATCAAGCTCTGCCAATTTAACCAGATCAAATCCATTGTCTATTAGGCCTTGTTTAATAAATTTAGCTTGATTAAGCGCTTCTTGTTTATCTCCATGTATACAGATACTTTTTGCTGGAACATGAATTTTTTTACCGTCAAGTGTTTCTATTTTTTCACCATTTGCAATATCAACTGCTTGCTGAACAGCTTTTTGAACATCTGTTATTAAGGAACCTTCTAAACTTCTAGAACTTAAATTTCCATCTGACATATAGGCTCTATCAGCAAAACCTTCTTCAACGCATGTTATTCCATAGTAGTCACCTGCCTTTATTAACTCAGAGTTTGTAGGTGCCAGTAAAATCAGTTTTTTGTCTATAGCTTTAAATCCTCTTACAATTGCTTTGGACAGATTTAAATCCTCGCAAGCCATGTTATTAAGTGCGCCATGTGGTTTCATGTGAGTAACTTTTGAATTTAGAGTAGAAGCAATTCCTAGTAAAGCTCCAGTTTGATATGCAATTAAATTTTCTATATTTTTTTCAGAAAGATTTAATCTCCTTCTTCCAAATCCTTCAATATCAGAAAAACCTGGATGAACGCCGATATCAACATTGCTTTCATTGCATAGTAAAATGACATTGCTCATAATATTTTCATCACCGGCGTGCTTCCCACAAGCTATATTTGCTGAATTAATTTCATTAATAATATCTTTATCATTTCCCATGGTCCATCTTCCATAGCCCTCAGCAACATCTGCATTTAAATTGATTTTCAATTTCATTTTTTTTCCCATATATTATTAATAAAATTAGTTTGATTGTGGCATGAAAAAATTTGATTTTCAATTAGCAGGTGATACCGGAATTCACTTTTACCCAAAGGGGAGTAATAAAAGTTATATTGAAAATTTACTAAGCTGTCTTAGAGAAAAAGGACCTAAAGGTATAATAGATTTAATTCCTAGTCTTTCTAACTTATTGGTAGTTTTTGATCCAACAAACATCACTTTAGAAGCATTGATTCAGTATATCGATAAATTAGAAATAGACGAGTATAACAATAAAAAGAAATACCCTTCAAGCTGGGAAATACCAATATGTTACGATGAAAAATATGGGTTAGATCTTCAATTTATTTCTGATAATTGTAATTTATCAATAGATGAGGTTATTGAAACTCATCAAAAACAAATTTATCAAGTCAGCATGATGGGCTTCCTTCCTGGCCTTCCTTTTTTAACAGAACTTGATAGTAAGCTAAAGATGCCAAGAAGAAGCAACCCTCGAAATTTAGTACCTTCAGGCAGTGTTGGAATAGCTATTAATCAATCTGTAATATATCCTCAAAATAGTCCTGGAGGATGGAACTTAGTTGGAAGAACACCAATAAATATTTTTGATCAGCGGAAAAAAGAAGCTATTTTACTTTCAATTGGTGATTACATCAGTTTCAAAAAAATAATCAGAGAAGAATTTGAAGATGTTTATAAAAAAAATAAAATATCACCAGTAAGAATAAAAAAAATAAATCATAATGACTGACATCCAAAAAGATCCATTTCTTAGAGTTGTTTCAGGTGGGCAAACAACTAGTTTGCAAGACAAAGGAAGATTTGGATTTCAAGATAAAGGTGTTCCTCCATCTGGAGTATTAAATCAAAATGCAATGAAAATTGTTAACAAGCTTGTCGGGAATAATATTGAGGAAGCTGTTTTAGAAATTTTTCTAAGCGGTCCAATATTAGAGGTTAATGCTAAAAATGCACTTGTTTCATTAATAGGTTCTAATTCATCTAGTATAGAAATTATTAACAGAAACGTTAAAATAAGACCTGGCCGTTCAATCAAGGTTTTTGAAAAGGATATTATAAAAATTAATTCGGGAAATGAAAATTTAATCTCACTTTTTTCTATTTCTGGAGGGTTCAATGTTACAAAAGTATTAGGAAGTAAATCAACAAATCCAAGTGTTATAATGGGGGGATTTAAAGGCGGTTTTCTTGAAGATAATATGAATTTGCCTCTCAATAATAATATTCATAAATATCATGAAAGCCTAATTCCTAAATTCAAGTCACACGATCAAGTAAAAATCTTCAGAGTAATTATCGGACCCCATGTGGATAAATTTAGTAATGACGAAATCAATAAGTTTTTATCAACAAGTTGGAAAGTGACTAAAGATATTAATAGAATGGGTATAAAACTTACTGGTAATAAAATAAATTCTATAGCAGGACGTGACATGCTCTCAGATGGAAATCAAATTGGTTCAATACAAATTACATTAAGTGGTGAGCCAATATTATTATTGCCTGATAGAGGCACTATTGGGGGCTACCCTAAAATAGCTACAATAATTAGTAGTGATCTTGAACTTATTCCAAGCTTAAATATAGGTCAAAAAATTCGATTTGAAAGTATTAATATAGATGAAGCTAAAAAGATAAACATAGAATTTGAGAGAAAAACAAATAAAATTTTGTCTAGTATTATAAAAATTTAATTACTTTTTTCAGAGGTGATAAGTTAATCTCTTCAATCACAGATCCATTTCTAGTAGAAAGAATATCAATTATAATCTTTCCTATATCGTCTGGTTCAATTGCATTTGATTTATCTTCACCGGGCATAAAATCTAAATTATTAAAAAAAGATGTCCTTACCATGCCAGGATTAATTAAACTTACATGAATATTTTTTGAACAACTCTCCTCTCTGATAGATTGAGAGAAACCTCTCAATCCAAATTTAGCAGCTGAATAAAGGCTACCATTCTTGCCGCCCTTTAATGCTGACTCTGAACCAATAAATATAATATTTCCTTTCCTAATTTTTTTTAGATGTGGAAGAATTTTATTAGTTAGAATCATATGAGAAGTAAGGTTAGTAAAAATAAAATCATTTATTTCTTTGGTGGAAAATGTCTCTAAAGTACCAAATTTTCCAAACCCGGCATTGCTTACCAAGCAATCTAAATCCCTATGTTCATTGATAATTTTTGCAATGGTGTTCAATAAAATTTCTTCATTTGAAAAATCTGTTTTGTACTTTATATAATTTTTCATTTCAGGATTAAATTTTGAGTGATCTCTCGCTAATCCAATAACTTTTGCTCCACTGTTAAGTAATGACAATGTAATAGAGCGACCTATTCCATCTGAGCTTCCAGTAACTAATACTTTTCTTTCTTTTATCATTTTTCAACTCAAAACTTAATTTGATTTACAATTAAAAATTAAACTTTCTGGGGCAAAATTAAGAGATAAATTTTTACAATATTCAGTCATTTCTTCCTCTATTTCTTGCTTGTATAAAACCTCTGATTGATTTTGCTCAAAAGGACCTACAAAGAGTTTTTCATTTTGGTACATACTATTTATTTTTTTATACATTGCGATGGGAAATCTTAATGGTCCATAACTAATAGAATGAATTGATGATATATTTATTACATTGAATATATTCTCATGTAGATCTTGGTATTGATCTTTCCAACTGTCTCCAAAAATGAGTGGATCAAATCTAAGTCCAATTTTCCAGCCTAAAGCTGACAATTTTTTTATAGTAGCTATTCGTCTTTTTATGGTTGGAGCCTTTTTGTCTAAAGCAAGTGAGATTTTATCTGGCATCAAGCTGAAAGCTATAACACAATTTTTTATAGGTTCTATTTTATCCAATGGTTTTATTTGGTTGCTTTTTGTTCTTAGTTCTAGAATACAATTTGAATATTCTTTGAAAATTGGCAATATGTAAGATGCAAAACCTGTTATTTTCTCGAGTGCTAAAGAGTCACAATCATACCCTGAAAAAAAAGTTATATTTTCTTTTTTTGAAATTAGTTTTTTGATTTCTAAAACAAAATCTTCATAATTTACGAATAAAACAAAATTTGCAGATGAATACATTCCTTGTAAAAAGCAGTAACTGCAATCGTATATACAATTATACATATGAGAAAAATAATAGTTTTTGGAGCTGCCTATCCCAAAACCTTCTGGGGCAGGAAGAACAAAGCCTTTATGTTTTTTTGCTAGAATAAGACATGGGTTCTTTTTTTGAATTCTAAAATTTTGATTTTTTCTATTAAAAACTTCTCCATAGCGGTCAATAGCAATAGTTCTAACATTTCGAAACTTAGATAGTATTTCCAATGTCCTAGGATGTTTTTTTATTTCTTTTTCAATATAAATTGTATCAATCAATCTCAACTCCAGTTTATTGCAGTTTCATCAATATCTGATTTCAATCTAATAATGACTGATTTACTGTCTTTGCAATCATTAATAATGACATCCAACTTTCGTTTTGGAAATAATAGTTGCCATTTTTTTAGTAAATCTTCTAAAGCAATTTTTTGAGAAAATGTAAAACTGTACTTTGAGGTCAGTTCATAAAAACTTTTTGGCTTTTGTTTACTAATATAAATTTCCTCTGATAAATCTATCAAATTCTTTAGACATTTTTTAACTGCTAAAATATTTTTCTTCACCAAACAATCGATATTATCCTTATTTATGCTCGTGACTTTATTATTTGAATTATCAGAAACAATTTTTAGTACCAAAATTAAATCATGAGATGCAATTTTACTTGTAGTTTCAAAGAAACCAGATCCCTCCATATCATACATATAATTTTTAGAATAATTTTCTTGAGCCCTATCAACAGTAAGAAGAGATGCATATTCAATTTTATCTTTAATAACTTTACTAGGAAAAAATGTTTTGTTGTTACTGTGTGAAATAATTTTATCTATTTTAAAAATTGTTCCATAATTTTTTTCAAATCCTGCTATTCCAAAATTGATCCAAATACTCCATGGAGTGGCTTTACTTTTTAAAAAAAGATAAGCTGATGCTGCAGCAGCGTTTACTTTACCAATTCCAGAAATAATTAGCCAAATATCATATTTTTTAGATTTAAATATTTGATATGGTCCCTCGTGTTCAAATGATTTTAATTCATATTGACTAATTATTTCTTTTGCTTCTGCTCTTAAAGCAACTAACCAACGAATTGAAGGAGGGCTATTCATAAATAGTGTTCCTAGAAATTAACTTTATCCCAGTATTCAAGTTTTGTAGAAAACTCATTAACAATAGATAAATTATTTCTTTTAAATGCACCATTAATAATTATTTTTAACTTTTTAATTAATTCTTTTTTAGCCTGTTTTTTTTGTTTGTAAGTTAGATCAAAATTTTTGATAATATTTTCTATCGATTTAATTCTAAATCGATCCATTCCCCAATATGACTTTGATAGTTGGTCTTTATGTCCACCATATTTATAAGTAAGTTTATCTTGAGCAAAAAGAACTTCTTCTGAAGAACATATTTTTAGCCACATGTCATAATCCTCACAAACTGGCAAACTTTCATCAAATAGACCAACTTTATCCAAAATATTTTTTTTAAACAGAACACTACTAGGAGAAATGCAGCATAATGATAGACACCTTTCGAAGATGTAGCCACCTTGTTTTTTATGTTTTTTCATTTGATTTATATGTTTGTTATTTCTAAACCAAACTTCATCTGTATGGATTAAATTATATTCTTTTAAGGCACTATCTAACATTCTGGTTTGGATTTCTAACTTTCTAGGATGCCAAGCGTCATCTGAGTCAAGTAATGCTATCCATTGATTAATTGATTTTTTAATGCCTTTATTTCTGGCGCTGCTAACTCCTATTTTATTTTCTGTAAGAATTGTTATTTTAGGGTATTGTTCTCTCAAGAACTTTAAAGTTCCATCACTAGACCCATTATCAACAACTATTATTTCAGAAGGTTTGTATGTTTGATTTATTACAGAATCTAATGCTCTTTGAAGAGTGTTAATTCTATTTAATGTGGGGATTACAACAGATATTTTATATTTATTTTCATTTTTTGACATTAAAGTAAATTATTTTTACTAAAAGAATATTTAATTATCTATTAAAAAACCTTCATATTTATTCATCTCAACTTCTTTGCAAATTTTAGAATATTTATCAAGGCCGCCTGAATAAGGTATAAATCCTACAGGTTTTCCTTCAATATTTGAGCCTAGATACCATGAATTTTCTGTTTTTAAAAACATTGTTTTTTTTGCTGCATCATGTACTTTTTTCAACCAATTTTTTGAGTATTTTGGGCAAGCCTCAATTCTATTTTTTTTCTCTCTTAATAGATAAGAAATACACTTAGTTATCCATTCAACATGTTGTTCTATTGCTCTTGGCATATTGGTTAGAACAGATGGACTTCCAGGTCCAGTAATTGTAAATAAATTCGGAAAGTTAGGAATTTGAATACCCAAATAATTCTTGGGTTGTATTCTCCACTCAGATGATAAGTCTTTACTATTTTTTCCTTGAATATCAATATCTAATAGTGAACCTGTAATTGCATCAAATCCAGTTGCAAAAATTATTATATCAGCCGGTATATTTCTTTTGTTAATAATTAAACCTGAATTATAGCATTTTTCGATAGGATTAGATTTTAAATCTATCAAATCAACATTTTCTTTATTAAAAGTATCAAAATAATTTGTGTCTAAAGCTGGTCTTTTTGCACCAAAAGGATAGTTGAAATTAGTTAGGATTTTTCCTTTTTGAGGGTCTTTAACAATTCTTTTGATTTTATTTATTATAAAGTCAGATGTTATCTTATTTGCAAAATTATTATAATTGATATTTGAAAATGTATCTCTAAAACTTAAGCCACCAATTCCCCAAGCCCTTTCAAAACCGCTTAAGAATACATTTAAATTACTTTCATCAATTGGAGTTTTACTGTGTTCCCATGGATGTCCATGTCTATTATTTAAAGATATACTTTTAATTTGATCAAAATTATTTTTGAATTTAGTATTTTGATATTTGTCTAATCTGTAGTTTTTTGCGGGTATGCTGAAATTTGCAGTTCTTTGCAAAACAGTTAATGATTTACATTCTTTAGCTATTTCAGGGATTATTTGTATTCCTGAAGAGCCTGTTCCAAATACGACAATATTTTGTGATTTAAAGTTCACTTTATATGATGGCCATAAAGCTGTATGAAACACGTGACCTTTAAAATTATTGAGGTTTTTTATAGTTGGTTGATTAGGTTTAGATAAACACCCAGTAGCAGCTACAACAAATTTTGAATTATATATTTTCCCATTAGATAAGGAAATTTTCCAGGTATTTGTCTCATCATTAAATCTCATTTTTGATACATCTGATGAAAAACTAATATCCTCAAAAAGCTTAAACTCCTTGGCAACAAATTTTAAGTATTTTTGAATTTCTGGTTGAGATGGGTATCGCTCAGACCAATCCCACTTTTTATAAATTTTTTTATCGAAAAAATAGCAATATGCCTTGCTTTCAGTGTCACATCTTGCGCCTGGGTATTTATTCCAGTACCATGTGCCACCTAACTCAGGTGCTTTTTCAAATAAATGGCAATTAAGTTTTAAGTTCTTTTTAAGTGAATAAAGTTGGTATAGACCAGAAAACCCGGCTCCAATTATAATTACATCAAACATCTTTTTTTTCATAATATACTAGTAATTTTATTGCAAAAAGAAACATTTCAAAGAAAGTTAAATATAATTATAGTCAAATTTTGCTTGAATTTAATTTAAATAATAATATTTGATCCAAAAATATTTATTTCTTTGTAAACATAGTTATAGAAAATCAAATCTTAAAAAAAAATGTTGGTTTAAAAATATATCTTAAACCAACATTAAGTTAAAATCTTCAAAATTATATTGAAGTGTTTAGGAGGAAACAACTCCTAAATTTAATTTAGATATGAAAACGCTTTCGTTGTCAATTATCAATATTTATCTTTTATGTAAAATTACTAAATTTCGAATAAAAATTTATCCCTTGACTGAGTAAAAAAGTTTCTGCCAAGATCACTGCTTAAGAGTTGATATGACACTTAATTTGACATAAATTATTGCGTTAATGGTCTTGAATTCTAATTGCTTAAGAAGATTAAATATCATAATAGCCAAAATTTGGACAATTAAGATCGAGAAACCAACTTAGGGAGAAAGAATGAACATAAGAAATATTGTTCTAAATAGACTTGAGCAGGCGGTTGCTGAACATTCGCCAATGACCTTGCCTGAAGAGATGGATGACGATATTGAACTAGACATATTCGGTCTGGATTCATTGGCTTTTATGGGTTTGCTTACGAGTATTGAGAAAGATATAGGTTACATACCGCGTGCAATTTTGGAAGGTGACCTTTATCCAGAAACTTTTGGAGAGCTTGTCTCTGCTTACGAAACAGATATAACTTAATGAAAGCTGCAGACCTTCCAACAGATTACAATATGTGTGAGATACTTGAGCATAATCTCAAGAACCGTTCTGATAAGACTGCGTTGTGGAGTGAGTATGGCCAGTTTACATTTCGTGAAGTATCGGAACAGGTAAATAAGGTTGGAAATGCTCTTACTCGATTGGGCATTGGGTTTGGTGAGTGTGTAGCAATACTCTGTCCAGATCGGCCGGAATGGGTCTCCACATTCTTTGCAACTGCAAAGATTGGAGGAGTTGCCCTAGGAATGAACACAATGTTAAGTACTGAAGAATATGACTACATTTTCAAAGATGCGAGAGTTAGTGTTTTAGTTATTTGTGAAAATCTAGTGTCTCTAGTCGAACCTATTTTGAGCAATCATAAAATGCTAAATAAAGTTATTGTTATTGGAGCAAAAGAAAATGCGACTTACACTTCCTTTGCCAACTGGATTAATGACGAAGACACTAAACTTGAAGCTGCACAGACGCACCGTGACGACTTTTGTTCACTACATTATTCTAGTGGCACAACGGGGATGCCAAAGGGTGTCTTACATGCGCATAAAGACTACCCATTAATTGCACAATTATCAGGAGTGAACTTTTTTGGACTGACTGAAAATGATCGGACTTTTTCAGTTGCAAAGCTTTTCTTTGTTTATGGTATAGGTGGTAACCTAATCTTTCCATGGTATGTAGGTGCTAGCTGTGTTCTTTATGCTGGTCCACCACGCCAAGCAGCAGCAGTACTTAAAACAATCGAGACATATAAACCTACAATCTTTGTTTGTGTGCCAACTGTATATGGCGCAATTCTCTCTTTACCTGATTTCACTAAACGCTACGACATCGGATCACTGAGATTATGTATGTCTGCAGGAGAGCCTCTCCCTTCAGGGGTATGGAATGCTTGGAAAGATACCTCAGGGATAGAAATCCTTGATACGATTGGATGTACAGAAACCTATCACACTTTCATGGCTAATAGGCCAGGTGAGGTTCGTCCGGGTAGTAGTGGTAAGCCTATTGGGGGTTATGACGTTAGGCTTGTAGATGATGAAGGCCAAGATGTCCCTGCTGGAGTGGTAGGTAATTTGATGGTTCGAGGAGAGTCGACAGCGCTATTTTACCTGCATCAATCTGAAAAAACCCGCCATACTTTCAGAGGTGAATGGCTATTTACAGGTGATCAGTATTTACAAGATGAAGACGGGTATTACTGGCACCAAGGACGTTCAGACGACATGCTAAAGGTTGGAGGACTATGGGTTTCACCTGCAGAAATTGAAAATGTATTAAGTGCGCATGAAGCTGTTTCTGAATGCGCTGTTGTTGGCCATTACGACCAAGCTGGACTTCTAAAACCTAAGGCATTTGTCTGTTTGCATGATGAAGTAGCTTCCTCAGATGCGGTTCTAGGTGAACTGGTAAAACTATGTGCAAAATCTCTAGATGCTCATAAACGTCCTAGGTGGATAGAATTTATTGATGAATTACCTCGTACTGCGACTGGAAAGTTGCAGCGTTTTAGATTGAGAGAATAATAGCCAATGCCTAAAGAAGAGAAACCATATGAGAGCAGGCCTAAAACGTTAGAAGAGGCAAATGCAGAAATCGCACGTTTACAGGCAGAACTCGCTTCTCGTGGTAAAGGAAATATCCAGAAGGAGCCAATAGCAATTATTGGAATGGGGTGCCGTTATCCAGGTGGAGTTCGCACACCAGAAGAATTCTGGCATCTCTTAAGTTCTGGTGAGGATATTTTAAGTGATATTCCTGATGATAGATGGGATTTCGAAGCACACTTTGACCCCGAGATAACAGTTCCAGGAAAAATGTATGTACGCAAAGGTTACTATCTAGAGGATATTGATCAGTTTGACCCACAGTTTTTTGGCCTTTCTCCTAGAGAAGCTGAAAGCCTTGATCCTCAGCAACGTTTGGTGATGGAGGTTAGTTGGGAAACTTTGGAGCATGCGGGTATTGCGCCATCTTCTCTTAAAGGTGGGAAGACTGGTGTTTTTGTTGGTCAATATTGGGATGATTACTCGTCGCAACGGATCTATTCGAATGATAATCGAGAGATTGATCGCTACGCTCAACTTAGTGCATTGCGTGGTCTGACAGCAGGTCGGATTTGTCATCTTTTAGACTCGCATGGTCCAGCCATACAGTTGGACACGGCCTGTTCTTCATCATCTCTGGCAGTGCACCTAGCGTGTTTGTCCTTAAGAAATGGTGAAAGTGATCTGGCCTTAGCAGGGGGTGTTAGCTTGGTTCTAGCTCCGGAACATTTAATTGGTATTTGTCAGATGAACGCTTTATCTCCGGATGGGCGTTGTAAGACTTTTGATGCCAGTGCCGATGGGTTTGGACAAGGTGAAGGTTGTGGAATGATAGCGTTGAAGCGCTTAAGTGATGCACAAGCTGATGGTGATACCGTGCTTGCATTAGTCCAAGGCTCTGCTGTCAATCATGACGGCCAAGCACGAACAGTCACAACGCCAAGTGGACCAGCTCAGCGTGATATGTTAAAAGACGCGCTCTCGAATGCTAGGCTAGAAGCACATCAGATTGATTTTGTAGAAACTCACGGCACTGGCACTCCGCTTGGTGATCCTATTGAGGTGAGTGCAATCGCGCGCGTGCTTTGTAAAAACCGAACCAAGCCACTTTATTTGGGGGCGGTAAAAGCTAATGTAGGGCACTTAGACTCCGCCGCTGGAATTGCGGGTCTCATGAAAGTCGTTTTATCACTGCAACACAAAACAATCCCGCTTCATCTAAATTACTCAGAGCCTAATCGGCATATTCCATGGGATGATTGGCCTATAAAAATTCCTATGGAAAATACTGCGTGGGAGGGTAAAGAACGCTTTGCTGGGATCAGTGCTTTTGGCATGAGTGGTACAAATGTTCACTTAATTATAGGTCAAGCCCCTGAGTCAACTGAATTACCTAAAACTCAATCTTCAGTCTTTGGACAAGAACAGCTGTTGACACTGTCTGCCAAAGCTCCTGGAGTTTTGCCAGATCTTGCTAAAAGCTATGCTGAGGTTATTGAAAGTGAAGGTTCTGGATTAGAGCTATCTCGGCTCTGCTTTACGGCAGCTACTGGTCGATCTCATTTTTCCCATAGAGTTGCTTTTCAAGCCAGTAATCCGCAAGACCTTTTAACTTCTCTAAATGAATTTACTGCTGGTAATAGCAGCGAATACACAGCAACCGGTGTTAAAGGGCGACGAGCTCCCAAACTGGGTTTCTTATTTACTGGTCAGGGCGCACAGCATATAGGTATGGGCAAAGCGCTTTACGAGGTGCATCCTTTCTTTCGAATGACAATACAGAGATGTGCCAAGCTTTTGGAACCTTATCTTGAAAAGCCCTTGCTGAATGTCATGTGGGAAGGAGAAGTGTTGCATCAAACCGCTTACACGCAACCAGCTCTTTTTGTTATTGAGTATTCTCTTGCAAAGCTTTTTGAGGATTGGGGTGTCGTACCTGATTTACTTTTAGGTCACAGTATTGGTGAGTATGTAGCTGCCTGCATCGCTGGTGTTCTAACACTTGAAGATGCTCTTCGTTTGGTGGCCGTGCGTGGGCGATTGATGCAATCTTTACCTCAAGGAGGAAAAATGGTGAGTGTAACCACAGATGAAACAACTGTTCTTAACGCTATCGCCAATGATCCTTTTGTTTCGATTGCTGCTGTAAATGCTCCGCAAAGTATTGTCATTTCAGGGGAGGAGGCTGCGGTTGATCAAGTTGCTGGACGTTTGGGAAAATCGGGTGTGAAAACAACTACTCTTAAAGTCAGTCATGCTTTCCATTCACAGATGATGGATCCTATCCTAGAAGAATTCCGTGCTGAATTGGAAGACATAGACTTCAAGCCTCCAAAAAAGATACTTATTTCTAATATTACTGGGAGGTCGTGGGATAATAAACAACTTTCAGCAGACTACTGGGTGGATCATCTGCGCAGTACGGTCAGATTTTCAGATGGCATAACTTATGCACAATCAAAGAAAATTGAGATTTTTTTAGAAATCGGTCCTAAGCCCACGCTTCTTGGGTTGGGACGTGCCAGTCTTTCGTCCAACTTTGGGACCTGGATACCTAGCTTGAAACCTTATAGTGAATGTTCAACGCTTTTGAATAGCGTTGGCCAGCTTTATGTTCGTGGCATCGATATCAATTGGAAAGCCTTTTATGCCCAAGCAAGTTTAGAGCGTATGAAATTACCTAATTATTCTTGGCGTTATCAACGTTGTTGGACTGACATTGTTTCAACTGGTGGAAACGGAACTCGACTTCATCCACTCGTTCACCGACGAATAGAGAATGCCAGTCAAAGTGTAATATTTGAGTCAAGTTTAAGTGCCTCAAGTCCAGCCTATCTAGACGATCATAGAGTATTTGGTAGCGTTGTTTATCCTGCTAGCGCATTTTTTGAAATGGCAATGGTTATAGCTCGCTTTATTTTTGGTCAAGATGAAGTAGCATTAACCAATGTTTCAATTGGACGTGCTTTATTACTATCAGAAGCACCTGTTACGGTTCAGATGATTGCCACAGCAAATGGAGACCGCTTTGATTTTGTGATTTGTAGCCGCTCCAATGAAAACCAAAGAGATGAATGGGTTCAGCACTCAACTGGCATACTTGAACGCAGGCTACCAAGTCCAGCAGCTGCTATCATAATTGATAATGAGCTTACAAATTACACCCAACCTATTGATATTGATGAGCTTTCATCCCGTTTTGAGGCCCGTGGTCTTGAATATTTCCCTCGCTTCAAAGCAATTGAAGCAATCTATAAAAACTCAGATAGCTTAGATCATGAATTTGGAACTGCCTTTGCACGCATAAAGCTGCCAGATGAAGCTGAATTACCTGGTGATAGCTATCGCTTGCATCCAGTGATTACAGATGCAAGTTTTCGGATTGCTGAAGCTATTTTTCAGGATGAAGATGCTGATCATATACACTTGCCCTTTAGCATATCGGGTTTCAGTTGTGATCATGCAGCTAGTAGTACAGTCTGGGTTAAGGCAACAGCACGACAGCAAGCTGAAACACGGGTCGTAAACCTTGAAATCTTTGATGAATATGGAAAACGTGTTGCCACAGTGGAACAGTTAACATTACGCTCTGTTCCTGTTTTTAGTTTAAAGCGTGCAATGGCTAAGCCATTCAAAACTAGCGATATTCTAAACGACTGGCTTTATCATTTAGTATGGGAAGAGTCTTTGTTGCCAAAAGGATTAGCCGATGTAAAGTCAGGTAGTTGGCTATTTTTGACAGACCAAAACGGCATTTCGAATAAGCTTCTTCATCTGATGCAAGTTGTGGGTCAGAAAGTGCATGTAGCCAAAACGAAAGAGGCAGCCAATACATTTCTTAAGTCTGAAAAAGCTGAATCAATAACTGGTATACTGCACCTTTGGGCAATGGACTCCACTGAAGAAAAACCAAACGCCTCGCTAACAGCGAGCTTAGAGGTAGTTCAAGTACTCGCACAAGCTAAAGGAACTGTAAAGCACTGGTTTGTTACAAAAGGTGCGCAATCGGTTAACACTAATGATATAATTTCGCCTTGGCAAAGTCAGTTTTGGGGTTTTGGCAGGACGTTGCAAGTTGAATATCCAGATGCATTAGGTGCATGCATTGACCTTGACCCTGCCGCAGATGAAACCATGAGTAGTCTTGACATGCTTGTCAAAGAAATCTGTAGTTCAAGCCTAGAAACAGAGGTTGCTTTTCGCAAAGGTATCCGTCGGGTTGCACGGCTTGTCAAACCTTGTGCATCTGAAGATTTGCAAAGTCCCTTTAAGCTTAATCCAGATGCCTCTTATATAATCACAGGTGGGATAGGCGCTCTTGGATTACAGGTTGCTCAATATCTAACAACTCATGGCGCATCTCATCTAATACTAACTGGTCGTAGTGGTGTTTCCACTGACGACCAACGCACCGTTCTTCAAGCATTGGAGAATGCGGGTGTTAAAATTGAAGTTTTTGCTGCAGATGTAAGTAAAGCTGAAGACGTTGCACAACTTCTAGCACATACATCAAACCTACGCGGGGTTGTCCATGCTGCTGGTGTTTTAGACGATGGAATGTTAATGCATCAAAGCCCCGAACGCTTTTTAAAAGTTTCTGGACCAAAGGTCAGTGGTGCCTGGAATCTTCACATTCAAACGAAAGATCTTCCACTTGACTTCTTTGTTCTTTTCTCATCCGTTGCAAGTATAATAGGTTCGCCAGGTCAATCTAACTACGCTGCTGCAAATGCATTTATGGATGGTTTGGCTTATCACCGTAAACATCATGGCTTGGTAGCAACATCAATAAACTGGGGTCCATGGTCTGATGTTGGTATGGCAGCATCAGATGTAGTCTTGCAGCGCCTCATGAAAGATGGCTGGCAACCAATGAATTCAAGTCAAGGGTGTGATTTTATAGGACATCTTTTGAAGGTATGTAAATTACCACAAGCTGCAGTTTTACCAGTTGATTGGAGGCAGTTTGCTGCAAGCGTCCCAGGAGCTGTTAATTGGAATATATTAAGTCATCTTGTATCAAAAGAGCAATCAAACCCACTGCTAGGAAACCCAGCAGAGCTGGCAGCCCAGCGAGTGAAAGAGGCATTGTCTCAAAAACGCGTTGACCACATAAGCTCTTATCTGCTGGAACGTATTGCCCAGACCCTGCGTGTACCAGCAGCTGATCTTGATGAGTTTGCTCAGCTCGGTGATCTTGGTGTTGATTCATTAACGTCTGTAGAAATCCAGCTTTGGGTTCGAAGTGATCTTGAAGTGGAGCTTACAATTGAACATTTATTCACTTCTCCTAGTATCCGTGACCTTGCTATTTTGGTTGATCAATTTATAGAGGGCAAGTCAAATGGTTCAGAACAAGGAGAAAAGGACGTATCTGTGAAAAATGGTCGTTGGGTAATCTGCCAACAACCCCGTCCAGAGGCAAAAATTCGTCTTTTCTGTTTTCCATATGCTGGTGGTGGTGCATCTGTTTTTAATTCATGGAACCAGGTTATTTCTGATAATATTGAACTTTGTGTTTTTCAAATGCCTGGACGAGAGGAAAGGCTTAGCGAGAAATTAATAACCGATATGTCCCAGCTTGTTGACTCCCTAGTCAAGGAAATAAAAACTTATTCAGACCGCCCCTTTGCATTTTTTGGACATAGCATGGGTGCAATTGTAGCGTATGAAACAGCCTGCCACTTGCGTAAAATTGGGTCTAGTGAGCCTTTACACATTTTCCTTTCAGCAAGAGCTGCACCACATTTACAAGAGGATAGCGAACCTCTTCGATTCCTTGATGATGAGACTTTTGTAGACCGTCTTCATCAAACTTATGGTGCAGTTCCTGAGGCCATTCGACAAAGTGAAGAGCTGAAAAAAGTTTTTCTTCCTATATTGCGGGCAGATGTTGAACTACTTGAAAAATATAAAAACAACAGATCAGAGCCTCTTGATTGCCCCATTTCAGTATTAGGAGGAGAGAGTGATCCAGCGATATCAAAGGCTATGTTAGCAGGCTGGCAAACATTTACTAGTTCAGTATTTATTCAGCATGAATTTCCTGGTGAACATTTCTTTATTAATTCAGAGCGTAATTTGGTCATTGAAACTATTATTAATGATCTTACTGTTAAAGATTAAAATATAAGGAGAAATATCATGTCTAATGATAAGGTAATTATTGCAGGTGGAGGAATAGGTGGTCTTACATTAGGTCTTACTCTTCATCAAATTGGTATACCTTTCGTCGTGTTGGAAACATGGAGTGAAATGCGCCCCTTGGGTGTAGGTATAAATATTCAGCCTAATGCGGTTCGTGAACTATTTGATTTGGGACTAACCGCTGATATTCTAGATACAATAGGAGTTCCCGTTAAAGAATGGGCGCTGGTAGGATTAAATGGAAGAGAGGTCTATGCAGAAGCACGTGGATTGGATGCTGGATATAATTGGCCTCAATATGCAGTACACCGAGGGGAATTGCATATGCTTCTTTACAGAACTTTGATAGAGCGCGCTGGCAAAGACTCTGTACTGTTAGACGCTAAAGTAAATGGCTATGTTAAACAGCAATCTGGCGAGGTAAGGGTTTTAGTGAGCAAAGGAAATGGATCAAAGTTTCAGGCATCAGGACGTTTGCTCATTGGCGCTGATGGAATTCATTCCGCGGTTCGTGCCCAAATGCATCCAGATCAACCGCCAATTCATTGGGGTGGTGCTATCATGTGGCGTGGAACGGTTAAGGCAAAACCTTTGCGAACAGAATCTTCCTTTATCGGTCTTGGCACTGATAAACATAGGATGGTAATTTATCCTATTTCAGCGCCAGATGTGAATGGTCTTTCTCTGATCAACTGGATTGCCGAGGTCACAGTTGACAGTAGTGAGGGCTGGCAGCAGGAGGGATGGTTTCGTGAGGTTCAATTAAAAGAATTCGCACATCACTTTGACGATTTTGTTTACGATTGGCTTAATGTACCTGAAATGCTTCAAGCGGCAGATTGTGCCTATGAAAACCCAATGATCGATCGTGACCCTGTTGCGAGTTGGGTTGATGGGCCGGTCGCTCTTATGGGAGATGCAGCTCATGCAATGTACCCAACAGGTTCTAACGGTGCCAGTCAGTCAATTATTGATGCAAGAATTATTGGTGCAAGATTGCTTGACCACGGTATTAGTAAAGATGCATTAATCGCTTATGACGCAGAACTATGTGAACCAATTTCACAACTAGTTCTGCGTAATCGTGGGGCTGGCCCATTTGGTTTATTGAACTTAGTGGCTGAAAGATGTGGTGGTATTTTTGATGAAATTGATGAGGTCATTTCAGAAAGAGAACGAAAGGACTTTATGGCCAAATATAAACAAGCTGCAGGATTTGCTATAGAAAACCTTAATTCATCGCCGCCAACTATTCAGATCTAAAATTTTCCCTAAAATATCCTTTTTAATAGATGACTAATACACCCTAACTAAATCAAGTAAAATTTTCGTTAGCCAAGTATGTAAAGGGTTAGCTAAGTCACGAATATGCCGAACTGCGTGAATTTGAAATGATCCACCTTCAATAGGAAGATCACTATACTTAATTCCAAACTTTTTCATATTTTCTTTTGCTATCCTCTTCGGGAGGATAACAACTAGATCTGATTTTTCCAAAATTGAAAGTGCAGTAAAAAGTGATGGAACAATTGTTTTAATGTTTATTGTAAGACCCTGAAGATCTAGAGCTTGATCAACCAAATTCTTAATTAGACCATAAGGAGAAATAAGAAGGTGATTTTCATTTGCAATTTTTTCAAGAGATAATTTCCCTTTGAATATTTTATGACCACTACGGGCAGCTAAAACATAATGTTCTTCATAAAGCTTTTCTGCAATATAAGAATTATTACCTCTTATTGGAAAGTTAAAGTACCCAATAGACAAATCGATTTTCCCATATGATAAAGCATTAATTGCCTCATAATTCTGGATTGGAAATGCATGAACATTAATGTTAGGACTTACTTTGGCCAATTTAGCTACTAATTTAGGTATAATGTTGGTTAACTCATAATCAAATGCACCAATACGCAAATCTGTTGATTCTGTTATAGGATTAAATTCTTCTGAGCCTTTAAGTGTTTCGGAAACTAAACGAATTATTTCTAGTACTTTTGGTTCTAATGTATTAGCAAGTGCTGTCGGCTCTAGTCCATGTGATCGACGGAGAAATAAAGGATCATCAAATAGATTTCTGAGACGTTTTAATGCATGACTTACTGCAGGTTGAGTTAATCTCATTTCTGATGCAACAGCAGTAGTCTTGCGGTGACGCATGGTTGCTAAGAAGACAAGTAAAATCGTAGAATCAACTAGCCTGATATTAATATCATTTATATCTTTCATAAATATAATTCATTATCTTAATTTTTGTCAGTGGTCTAGTTTTTTATCTAGATAAATGATCATCAACGCTGATTTACTATGTTTTCAGTTTAGATCACTTAAACCTGCAAATATTGCGGATTAACAAGGTGCATGAAACTTAAATGTACTTAGATGATGGAGAGAAAGAATGTTTTTAAAAAAATTAATTTTATCAGTTGCCACTGGATGCTTATTAAGTTCGGTGGCATTTGCTACAGACTGTGGTCCTTCGGGTCAGTCAATTAGAATTCTTGCCAGTGATTTTCCGGCGATACACGCTGTTGCTGGAACAGCTGAAAAAAATTGTTCATCTAGCGCTTCAGAATTCACACGCAATCATACTACTGAGGCACGCCAGATTATGAATGCAGCGCTGACACCTAATCCTGCTGAGTATACTAGTGTAATCGTTGCAAATTCTACGCTTACTCAACTTATGAATGATGACCTTGTTCGTCCATTAAATGATTTAGTCCAAAAATATGGCTCCAATCTTCCAGATAATCTTATGATTACAGTCGATGGTAATGTGATGGCTGTTGCTTTTATGGCAAATTCACAACACTTATTTTCACGTAAAGATATTCTTGAAAAGGCAGGCATTAAAAGTATACCGAGTACTTACAATCAGGTAATTGACGCAGCTGATGCTATTCGCAAAGCAGGCATAATGAAATATCCAATTGTGATGAATATGAAGACAGGATGGAATGTTGGAGAATCTTTTAATCTAATTTTTGTTGCGCATGGTGGTGAATTTTTTAAACCAGGCACTGCAGAACCATCTGTAAATACTGCTGAAGGTATTGCTGCATTAAAAATGCTCAAGGCATTATCTGAATATGCACACCCCGACCATTTGACACAGGCTTCCAATGAAACTCAAGCGATTTGGGAAGCAGGAGATGCGGCACTGGGAATTATGTGGGGAACCCGAGGATCTGTGATATTAGATAATGAAGGGTCTTCAGAGCAGGTAACTTCAAATACTATACTATCGTCAGCACCTACAGTTAAACCTGGTGGTATACCCGGTGCAACCTTATGGTGGGATGGTTTTACTATTTCGAAAAATGTTCCAGACTCAGAGGCAGAGGCTACATTTGCAGCTCTTATCAGCGCTTTAAATGCAGACATGGTTGCAGCCAATAACGACGATGCAATTTGGTTACTAGAAGGCTTTAAACCTGGTGCTGCTGCTGAAGGAGTTTCTGCAACTGCTGCTGGCGGCGCGCCACCATACCCAATGTTACCTCAAATTGGTCTATTGCATAATGCACTTGGCACAGAGTTAGTGGACTTTCTTAAAGGGGATGAAAGTGCAGAAAAAGCACTAGCCGACGTCGAAGCTGCTTATGTAACTGCCGCAAAAGAAAAGGGTTTTCTTCAGTAAACTTTGACAAACTGAAGGTAAAGCTTTAGTGTTAGGGGGAGTCTCCTACCTTCCCCTTTCACTAATTGTCTCACAAATTGGTTTATAAGAATTGAAACACCGTACATTTTTCTGGTTTATATTGCCTACATTGTCAGCAATGATTTTATTTATTGCGCTGCCAATTATTTCTGCTTTTGTACAGTCACTTTTTATACAGCATGAACAGGTTTTAATTGTATCTCAAAATTGCGGGCCATTTGGTTGCAGTGAAGTAACTTCTATAGATTTCGAAAAAACTATAAAGCTTCGTCAGGATGCTCCTCTAGGAAAATATAATGGTATAAACACTTATTTAAACCGCTCACATTTAGCGTTTGCTGAAGTTGGAAACGCTTGGTCTGCTTCAGAAACATTAGTTGATTTTTTTAATGAGGTTTTTAACCTTCCTCTCTATGGTGCTTTAGCATTCACACTAACATATACGGCAGTGGTGACACCGTTAGTTTTAATACTTGGATTTAGTATTGCTATTGGTGTTAACGGCCTACCTAATATTATGAAGGGGCCATCCATATTTGTCTCACTTTTACCTTTCCTTGTAACGCCGCTAGTAGGGTCTTTGATCTTGTTTTGGATGGTTGATGGAGATGGCATAATCGGTGCTACCATAAAATTGATTTTTAATGATCCTGACCTTAGCCTTAAAGCCTCAACTGCTCTTACCTGGACAATGTTAATTGTGTACGGGATTTGGCACACACTACCATTTAGTTTTATTGTATTTTATGCTGGCCTTCAAACTGTCCCTTTTGAGACATTAGAGGCTGCACTAATTGATGGCGCTACAAAGTGGCAACGTACAATTTACGTAGTAATCCCGCATCTTGTACCTCTCATTTCTTTTGTAACACTTATGCTACTGATGGATAATTTTAGAGTATTTGAACCGATTGTAAGTTTTTCTGCAGAAGCTCATGCGCGTTCATTGAGTTGGATTATTTACAATGATCTCCGCGAAAGTGGAAACCCACTTTATGGATCGGCTGGAGCAACATCAATTTTGACAATTATTGGGATAGCATTCCTGTTGTTACCAGTATTGATCCGCACTTGGAAAGATTTCAAACTTAAAGGGCATTGAAAAGGTCATTATGCAAACACAAGCTAAAACTAGCATTTCATTCGTCAAAGGTTTATCTTTCTGCCTTGTTTGCCTTTGGCTGTTAATAGCTGCATTCCCATTTGCCTGGTCATTTTGGGGAAGTTTTAAAGTCCAATCTGACTTCTTTTCTAAAGCAGATTGGATGTATGCTCTTTGGGGAACGAATACCATAAAGGAAACTGGAAGTGCTTTCACTAGCTCTGGCTATTATGGCGCATGGATAATTAAAGGTTTTTGGAAGAACTTTACTAACACCGGAATTGTGGTTTTCTTTACAGTTTTAATTTCTCTTACAATTGGAACATTAGGTGGATATGCTTTAGCACGCTCTGGATTTAGATATGCATTCTGGATATTAATGGCGGCTCTGATTTTTCGAGCAATGCCACATATAACCTTAGTATCTGGTTATCTACTGCCATTCTTTGAATGGAATATATGGGGTTACTTGCCAACAACCATTATTGTACTTGTTGCAATGAACCAACCCTTTACCCTTTGGATGTTACATTCATTTTTCTTAAATGTGCCAAAAGATTTGGATGAAAGCGCCATGATTGACGGGTGTAATAGATTTCAAGCGTTTCGATATGTTGTTGTCCCCGTAATGTGGCCTGGAGTAATAACAGCAGGGCTGTTTAGTTTTCTTTTAGCCTATAATGACTTCACAGTAACAGTAATGCTACTTAGCGAAGACAATGAGACTATCATTCCTGCTATAAATAGTTTTCTTGGCACCACCCAGGTTGAGGGCAAGATAATGTATGCAGTGGCAGCAGTTGTATCTGTTACAGCACCAATCTTGGTATTAGTCTTATTTTTTCAACGTCAAATTGTTAGCGGGTTAACTGCTGGCGCAGTTAAAGGTTAAGTAAATGATAAAAAATACAGTTACGAATGACATTCATACATCAAACAAAAAAATTATTAAGAAGTTTCGCTCAGAACTTGCCAATTTTACAGAAAAAGGTGTTCGTAATGCACTTCACGAATTATTATTACCAGATACAGATATTCACATGCCATTTCCATTTGGTGATTTAGTTGGGCCTAACGATTTATTTGACATCTGCTACGCACCACTATTTGACGCCATGCCAGACCTTGAGCGCCGAGACTGGATCGTCATTGGGGGTAGAACAGAGCATTGTGATAATTGGGTAGGATGTGGTGGTCATTATGTTGGAACGTTTGTGGGTCCTTGGCTTGATATTCCGCCAACTGGACATTTGACACATATGAGGTTTCATGAATTCTATCGATTTCATCAAGGACGTGTTGTAGAGATTCAAACTCTCTGGGACATTCCTGAAGTTATGATGCAGGCAAAAGCATGGCCTATGGCACCTTCTTTGGGAATTGAATTTTGCATTCCAGGACCAGCAACAAACGACGGTTTGGTTTCAGGGCCATGGGACGAGAATCAAGCATATGCATCATGTCACCATATCATAAATATGCTTCAACATTTGAAAAAGTATCCTTCTCAAGGTGATGTAGATGTAATGAAAATGCCCCACTTTTGGGATGACAGAGTTAACTGGTATGGGCCAGCTGGTATTGGGACTGCACGTGGAATTGCTGGCTTTAGAAACTGGCATCAAATTCCATTTATTAATGCTATGCCAGACAGAGGAAAATATGTGGATGAAATAACATACCATTTTTTTGGTGATAAAAATTATGCTGCAGTCACTGGCTGGCCGAACATGATACAGACAATAACTAACGACGGTTGGATGGGAATAGCGCCAACAGGAAAACGTGTAACAATGAAATCGCTTGATTTCTGGCGTATTGAAAATGGTAAAATTCGTGAAAACTGGGTAATGGTAGATCTTTTAGATGTCTACAATCAACTTAATATTGATGTCTTTGCACGAATGAATGAATTCAATAAAGCCCGCATAAAAGGTAAATTACCTTTCCCAATAGGAGAGTATTAAATGATGACGCATTGACCATGAAAGGCTTCGATCCAAAATTTAGAAACTTTCCACACTATATTTTAGGTATAACAAAAGAAATTTGGGAAGAACGCAAAATTGCAAAGCTTAATGATTATTATGCAAATGATATAGTGGTGCGTTCACCTGCCTCAGTGGTAATTGGTAATGACAATGTCATTGCTGCAACCATGGCCACATTAGCAGAATTTCCTGATCGTACCTTGCTGGGAGAGGATGTGATCTGGTGTGGTGCAAAGGGAGAAGGCATGCTTTCTTCACACCGTCTAATATCTACTGCCACACACTCACATCATGGCCTTTATGGAGCTCCATCAGAGAAATATCTACAATACCGAATTATTGCTGACTGTCATGCTATTAATAATAAAATTGACGATGAATGGTTAATTCGTGATCAGGGTGCAATAGTTCGTCAATTGGGTTTAGATCCAAAAGATTATGCAAGTAATCTTATCGAACGTGAAGGTGGTCCAAAAAAATGTATTCAACCTTATACGCCTGCAAATGACACCGTCGGCCCTTACTTAGGAAAAGGCAATACTAATATCTGGGGGAAACGCCTTGCAAGCACGATTGAAAAAATCATGCATTACGAGTTAGATACTATATTTAATGAATACGATCGCGCTGCTCAACTGGAATATCCAGGCGGCATCACTACTCGCAGTTTTAAAGGAGCCGATAGTTTTTGGACTGGTCTCAGATCTAGCTTCCCACATGCAAAATTTAGAGTTCACCATGTTATTGGTCGTGATGACAAAAACATGCCTCCTCGTGCTGCAGTTCGTTGGTCTCTTCACGGAAAACATGATGGATTTGGAGCGTTCAGTGAGCCAACCGGTGCAGAAGTTTTTGTCCTTGGCATTACCCATGCAGAGTATGGAGAATTAATTCAAGGGGAACCAAAAATCAGACGTGAATGGACTCTATTTGATGAGGTGTCAATATGGAAACAAATTCTATTGTACAAAAACCGTATCACTTAAACTGTTGGCATTGCTTGTAATGGTATGTGATTGGTGCTTGTGGCAAGAACAGACTTAGTCCTGGGGATCCATTCCCACCTGCCTACGTATATATTGATAACCTTTGCAACAGATTAGGTATAATTATTGGTAAGTAGTTTAATGACTCTCACAGACACATACATGGTATGTAGTAGTTTTATGTATCCTGTTAGGGTGGAGTAGGTTAAGTGAGTCAGAAGATCTTGCAGATGACATTGCTTATAATATATGCAAACAAACATACAAAATATAGATATTTTCGAAAGATAAAAAGACTTAATATATCCACTTCATCACTTATATAAGCTCCCCTAGTTGGGGGTATTGGGTGGGGGGTATCTAGTTGAAAATCAATGTTAAATGACAGTCATGTGGTATCTATATGGTATCTATTATAAAACAAAGAAATAAGTAAATTCAATATTTGTTTGAAAAAGTGGTGCCCAGGGGCGGATTTGAACCACCGACACGAGGATTTTCAGTCCACTGCTCAAGGACCTGTCTAGTAGGCAGAGCAACGGTTTTAAAAATTTAAAAGGCTTCTGTCACATCTCCGTCACAACGGAGGATAAAATGGCATCTTACAGAAAACGTAAAAATCTCTGGCAGGCACAGGTCAGGATCAAGGGTCAGGGTTCGATATCCAAATCTTTTCATTCAAGAAAGGATGCCCAGATATGGGCAACTAATCAGGAGGCACTCATGCTGTCCGGAAAGTGGAAGAAGAAGGATTACTCAACTTTGCGGCTTTCAGATCTTATGAAAAAATATTTGCAGGAAGTAACGCCAAAGAAGAAGGGAAGAGGTCCGGAGGAAAGGAGACTGAAAAGGTTACTTCGCGAAACTGATTTCATGAACAACTTGCTTCAGGAAGTGGATCCCCCCGTAATTGCAGAATACAGAGACAGAAGACTGAAGGATGGAGTTCGCGCCTGTCAGTATGATCTAGTTTTGATCCGTCATGCCTGGAATATTGCCAGACTCGAATGGGGATGGAATATCGAAACTAATCCAGTTGAGCAGATCAAGCTTCCCAAAAACAACCCTCCAAGAGAGAGAAGACTGAGGACAGGTGAATATGATCTTCTTAAGATTAATGCTATGAAGACACGCGTCTGGTATCTCTGGCCAATCATTGAAATTGCTATTGAAACAGGAATGAGAAGAGGGGAGATCCTCTCAATTGAATGGATCAATATTGATTTTGAAAGGGCAAGGGTGCTTTTGCCCATGACCAAGAATGGACGTTCAAGGTGGGTCCCTCTGTCAAAGAAAGCAATTTTAATATTGGGCCAAGTTACTCGTACCGTTGACCTTGTCTTTCCAATCAGTGAAGTTGCAGTCCGGCAGGCTTGGGAGAGATTAAGAAAAAGATCTGGCTTAATGGATCTTAATTTCCATGATCTTCGACATGAAGCTATTTCGAGGATGTTCGAAAAGGGACTTAATGTACCGGAGGTTGCATCGATCAGTGGACACAGAACTGCAAGCCAGCTCTTCAGGTATGTCCAAGTTTCTGATATATGCATATAGACAACTAATAAAAAATTTTAGAATATTTAATTAAGATTAATAAAAAGAGTACATATGATCATAATTGGTGTTCAACTGTTAGTTTTTATTACAGTTGATCTATTGCTTAAACTTTGAGGCTATATTTATCTATTAAATTAATTTAATTATATTTTGCATTTTAGAATGGTTAGAAATGTCAATTGTGACTGAAGATTATACAAATGAATTCAGAGAGGCTATGAATGTCTTTTTGCGCCCGATTGTTATTTTAATTAATAAACGATTAGAAAATGTATATGGTGCTAACGCGATAGAATATGCAGATTTTGTATGGAAAGCAACAGCAGGAAGTAAACAAAGAACTCTTCAAAAAACTAATAATGGCAAGATTAAATGGGATATATATAATATTATATCTTTTATGAATATTAAGGATGATAAAACTATAAAAAAAGATGGCATTAGCAAAACAATAAATATAAGGAGAGATTTATTTTATGATTTTAGGGAAGATATTTTTCCTAATCTTCTTTCACTTAGAGCTATGAGAAATGAAACTAGTCATGAATGGTTTACTGGCACTGAGGAGAGTGGAAAGGTAAATCGAGATGATTTGAAGCATTATCTTTCATTGATGGACTTTGTTTTAAAATATTTAAAAGAATTTCATGATACTAATCTGGAAATAGAAAAAATAAAAAATATAAATCAAACAGTCGATCAAAAAATCCAAACTCGACAGGGAAAACAAGAAAGGGAAATTATTAATGAATTGGAGAAAAGTGACCCTCAATACAAAAATGAAAAAATTTATGTATCCCTTCCACTTACCCTTAGTAAAGTCTTTATAGAAAAGAGAGTAAACTCTAAAGGAAAACCAACTAAATGCACTGTATTAAAATTTGCTGAAACAAGTATAGAGAGAAGAATGGATGAGTGGTGTGATCCAGGACAAAAAAAATATAATCTTGCTAAAACACTAATTGGTAAAAAAGTTCGAACCACAACATGGAAACCAAGTGCTTTTGATCCTAAAAAATGGTTTAGAAATATTTATGAGTATAAGGAATTCTAAATTAGTAAATTATTTGTTGACTAATCCAAAAAAGTTTATATAGTGGATTATTAAGTTACCAGACATATGTCTGGTTTTTTTTTGTCTTAATTTAAATAATCGATTTAACTTATCTCCATATTTAAAAATTTAAACCCTCTCTTGGGGGTTAAAAGGTTTAAATTTTTAAATATGGAGATAAGAATGAAAAATAAAAAATACATTTCAATAACATCACAAACACTTGCTGAAGCACAAAAAGTGCTAGTTTCAGCTAATTTTGAATTAGAGGAAATTTGGTCTCCTGACAATAAAGAAGAAATTCAAATATGGTCAAATTCTGAGACTGACGCTCTTGTGCAGTTAAAGATAGTTAGTGATGAAAAAGATGCTTCAAGAAAAGACATCGTTAATGAAATAATTGATGTTTGGTATGAAATAAGAAGTATTAGAGAAGTTTTTGACCAATTAATTGAAGAAGAAGAGACTTTCATTTCAGAAGAAGAGGATTATCTTCTAAAATTTGAAAATAAAGTCAAAGCAACAAGACTGGAGTGGGAGCAGAATAAAGATAAAATGGAATTTTTATATAATAGTAACATAGATCCTACAGTGCTTACTTATCTTCGCCTTAATGAAGATGAAAAAGAAAGAATTGTAAATTAGTTAAAATAAATGAAATTTGTAATGAATATTGGTTCATAGACTGAAATTTTAATAAATGTTAACCTTAAAAATAATTTTTGGAGATTGTAAAAGTGCTTAATGATGAACAAAAAATAGCTTCTATAGCTGATAACAGGCGTACTTTGGTTTTGGCTGGTCCTGGCACAGGAAAAACAACAACTCTTATCAGCCGTTATGAGTATCTGCTCCAACAAGGCATTACACCTGAAGAAATAATTTGTTGTACATTTTCAAGAAAAGCTGCTGATGAAATAAAAATTAGAATTAAAGAAAAAAGTAATAAGGAAGTAAGTAATTTTCCAATAGGTACTTTTCATAGCCTTGCTAATAAATCTCTTAAGGAGCTTGCAGATACAATTAAAATTAAGGTTCCAAAAGAATATCTGACTTTTGAAAAAGAGAGAAGATCAATTGTTGAGAGATTAAAAAAAGATAATCCTGATATAGTTAAAAACATAAAATATAGTGATAAAACTTCTTCAAAAATTCTGGCACATATTGATGACTTTAGAGAAAGGTTAGTTGATCCTGAAGACGCATATGTCGAAGCTACAGAATTAGATAATGAATTATTAATAAGCTATTCTCTGATGTACAAACTCTACGAAAATCACCTCTCTGAAAATGAGCTAATAGATTATCCAAGAATGATACATTTTGCTTATAAGGCTTTTTCCCATGATGCAAATCATAATAAAGATTATATTTCAAAGTTTAAACACATTCTAATTGATGAATATCAGGATATTAATTTTTCACAAAAGGCAATGATTGATGAAATATTAAAAGGAGGTGCTGATTTATGGGTTGTAGGGGATGATGATCAAGCTATTTATGGATGGAGAGGAAGTAATGTAAAATATATATTAGATTTTGAGATCAATTATCCAGGCACTCAAAAAATTATATTGAAGACAAATTATAGATCTGAAAACGAAATAGTAGAAGCTTCTAACAACCTAGCTAATCATTTTTATCAACGTCATGACAAAAATATTATTTCATTTGGTGACGGCAAAGGTGTAGTAAAATTTTTTGAAAACAAAGACGAATTTCACGAAGCACAAAAAATTTCAAATTTAATTAAAGTTGAAACTAAAAATTCTAAATATTCTGACATTTCAATCCTCGCAAGAACTAATAATCTTCCGCAAGATATTATTGAGCATCTTATAGAAGAAGATATTCCTTTTGTTTTAAAAAATGGAATTAACTTCTTTAATGATCCAGCTGCATTCGATCTTTTAACAGCTGCCGCTATTGCTTGTTCAATAAAATTGGAGAGTAAATGGAGTAGGAAAATACAACCAAAGTTATATGGTTTTGCAAAAAAACTTTCTCAAGAAGAAGTCTGGAAAAAGAAAGTTAGATCTCTAGCTACATTTATCATTAATAACCTACCAAAAAATTTATCAGATGAAGATTTAGAAGAGAAAGTATATGATATCGAATTCTGTCAAAAGTTCCTCTCAAAAAATAGTTCTGCTGAAATTTCATTTAATAAATTAAGAAAAATTTTTAGTACTTCAAAAAATAAAGATTCTGTTCACATTGGAACAATTCACGGTTCAAAAGGGCTTGAATGGGAAACAGTAATAATAATGGGATTTGAGGATGACAAATTGCCCCACTCTTTAACCGAGGGTGAACAAGCTTTAGAAGAGGAGAGAAGGGTGGCTTATGTAGGGATTACAAGGCCAAAAACTAATCTTTATATAACATGGTCGAAAGAAAGAAATGGGAAAGAGAAATGTCCATCTCCATACATTTCAGAAATGAAATCAGATAAAGTTTCAAATATGATTACAATAGAAAAAGAAAGAAGGCTTTCTCATATTATACAAATAAGTGAAAATATTGCAGATGGTTCAGGGCATAGTTTAGGCTGGCATATTCAGGATACTGGAAATGGTTTGCTCTTGGAGGTCGGATATACAGCAAAAAAAAATGGACCAAACTCAAGTCTAAGACAGCAAATTCTAGCCGATGTGTTTCACGGTAGAATTGAAATGCCTGAAGTTATAAAAGAAAGCATTGCAAAAACTTGGTCAGAGCCTGGTACAGCTGAAAGATTGAGAAAAATGAGAAATACAATTAATACAGCTTTAGGTTCTCAAAAAGGAAAATCAAATAGTTCATTACAAGCTATAACTAAATGGGAAGAAGATCTTCATTTTATTGATAATATTTTAAAAAAAGAAATTTAAAGTAGAAAAATATCATTTTTTCCAAATATTACCCTCTTTAATTGATGATTATAAAATAGGTGAATTTTATTATTCTATTGAATTTATAAAGCTTACTAATTTGTAATGCATATATAGTTTATAAATATTAGGTCTTCATCTAAAATGCTTTTAATATCAAAAATGTCATATAGTATAGTCCTATTGAGGGAAATACTATTAACAAAATTGAAAGAACAAATAAATCAATAAAATTAGGCGGAGAGTTTAATGGCCATTTAGGGTCCTCATAAATCTCTTCGGGTTCATATTCTAAAAGACCTAAATTAATTAGGTGACCTCTTATTGAAGACTGAGATCGCTTCATATTTCGGCCAATTTTGTAAATGGATTGACCTTCTGAAAATCTTGCTTCAGCTTCAAGTATTTCTGCTTTTGTAAATCTTCCAAGCCTTTTCAATTATATAGCTCCTTCTTTATTAATTAAGCTCATATCGGTTACTTTAAGTTTCTTTATATCTGTATTTAATTTTGATTTATAAAGTATCTCTTCTTTTGATAGTGAGTGAAAAATATCAGCTGCTTTAGTAGGA
Organism: uncultured SAR116 cluster alpha proteobacterium; assembly: GCA_902612965.1. Classification (GTDB taxonomy): domain Bacteria; phylum Pseudomonadota; class Alphaproteobacteria; order Puniceispirillales. The sequence goes on from CACMFN010000004.1 coordinate 88,128, forward strand.
TTTTCAGCTTTTACTTCAAAAGCTCCTTCAACGGTATTCTTCCAATAAAAAATATAATCTTCAGTATATACTCCTTTAAACTTTCCATTTTGATAAACTACTCTTTGCTGAGATCCATCTGGATTTCTTGATATACCTGTTCCGTTTCTCAAATTATTTTTAAAATTTCCCTGATAGATAGAGCCATCTGTGAGGAAGATTTTTCCATAGCCGTGCATTTTATTATTTTTTAATTGGCCCTCATAGACTGAACCATCTTTCAATTCTAATCTTCCTTTTCCATTATAAAGGCCTTTTGAAAAGCTGCCATTGTAAGATATTATTTTTGTTTGATATTTAGACTTTGAAATTAAACTGAAAATAATTTGAAGAATAATTTGAAAGATTTTCATATGAATTAACTTCCTTTGATTGTTGATGAGGAACGCAATAGTATACTAATTTTAATTTATAATCAATTAAATTTTATAAGCTTTTATGATACTAAACTTTTGAAGATTTATGATACTCGATAAGTTTTTTAAATGCAGCACTATACATTCTATTACCCCTTTCATTTGCTGCTTTATTTTCGGGCTGCTCAAAATAAATTTTCATTAAGTCTTCAGGATTCTTGTCAATCATTAAATCCTCAAGTGATGAATAAAATAAATTTTGTTTAATCAGGTCATTTGATATTTTTCTAATAGCAGCTTGGTATCTTTTTTGTGAATATGTAGAGATATTTGTATTTTTTTGCATCCATTCAAAAAATAAACTATCCTCAACTGCACTTTTTGCAAAGCTCAATCTATCCCATGTTTTGATCTCTACATTCCTTAATATTTCAGAGATATTAATGTTTGTTGTTTCTGGATAATCATGAATAATTATATCGGAGCGGTTTTCATTTTCTTTATGTTTCATGCCAGAAACAATTAATTTATATTCATCTATTATTCTTTCATCACTTATACCTAATGCAGCTATTACTTCAACAATTTGCTGAAATGTTGATTCAGTTATTTTTGGGTCTTCTTTATCAATTACAACTGGTATAATTATGTAACCAAATTCCTTGTCTTTAGATAGTCTAAGTGCTCTTCCAGCTGCCTGAACAATATCAATTTTACTTTGTTTCGGATCTGAAAAAAGAACTGCATCAATTTCTGGTATGTCTACACCTTCAGTGAGACAACGTGCATTGGTTAGAAGGCTAGGACTAGTGTTCAAAAATTTGTTTATATTTTTTGCCCTTATACCTGTGCCATCTTTTCCAGAAACATGAAATGAATTTACTTTTTCAAATTTATTATCAATTTTTGATAAATTATTGTTTAGGTCTTTGAAATCAACAGAGCGTTTAATAGTTCTGTGAAAAGAGAGAATATGATTAATATTCCACTTTTGGATTGCTTTTCTAAGAGCAATGATTGAAGCAAAGGTTGATGCATCATTTTCATAAGACCAGTTTTTATCTTCCAAAGATAACTCTTTATTTTGGTCAATGAGAGATTTTATTTCATCACTCAAAACATAAATAGTAATTATTTTATAGTCAGACAAAATAGGCGGGTTCATAGAAATTGCTTGATAGAATGAAAGCTGATTTATTAATTTTCCATAAATCTGACTATCATCCATAGAAAAAACTAAATCCGAGTTGCCTTTGTAATGTCTTTCGGTTGCTGTCATAAATAATCTGAAATCTATCAATATATTTGAATCCCAAAGCATTTTTGCAAAAGGTTTATTTTTGTTTCCTACAGTTTTGTGAGCTTCATCAAAGATACCAAGATCAAATTTATAATTAATTTCTGATGAGGCTTCACAAACAAGTTTTGAACTCTGATATGTTGTTACAAGAACTTTTTTTCTGTCATTTTTCTTTTTAAGAAATTCTATTATTTGGTTTTTTGAGGTTGTAGAAGTTATTCCCAAATCATGAGAGGACATTAGAGGATCATCTGTTTGTGATACTCCTTCATCACTGCAAACTGCTATCCAGTCCAGGACTTCATTGTTTGATAAACTTTCACGTGTCCAGTCTCTTAAAATCTGCTTTACAAGTGCTAAGCTTGGTACAGCAATTACTGTTGAGTAAGAATTTATTTTTTTGCTGCACCAGTAGCCAGTTAAGCTTTTTCCAGCTCCACATGGATGTATTATTTTTCCCCTTTTTAAAGAACTCTGATTGAAATATTTTTCAAAAGCTTCAATAGCTAAATTCTGGTGTTTTTTTGGTATTCTTGGCTGATAAGAGATTTTCCCACCTGAGATCAGTTTTTTAAAACAATCAAAATGCTCATCATTTAATTGTGAAAATTCATATGCTGTGAGATAGCCTAATTTTTTTTGGTAATTAGAAGAGATTCTACCACTTATAGAAAAGGCTGATGTGCAAATTAGGCGTTGTGATATATGTTTATAAGTGCCTGCTCTTTCAGTTATTGCAAAAAAAGTGCTCACTTCATTTAATCCAACATTAACATCTGGATCTTGATGAAATTTACATTGTATTGCCCAAAATTTATTATTTGTATCTTCAGCAATAATATCTATGCCTATCTCTGGTTCAGGAAGGTTGAGAAGGTCTATAACTCTTTGAGGTACCTCATGATGAAGCCAAACATTTCGTAATGAAGTTTTGTATAAAGGGTCTGACAAAAGGTGAAGTTTAACTAAAAGCTCAAATGCGTCACCTTTTTGTTTTTTAAACTCTGGCCCTGAGCCTAATTCGTCTAGAGCTCCAACAAATTCATTCCAATTATTTGAATTGTTTATAATCTTGTTCATTTCAATATTTTAAAACCATATACATTTCATATTTTTTTATTTTAACAAATTACTTTAAAAAAATATTTTTTGTTTTCAAAAATAAATTTATAAATACAACATAAAAAATAAAAATCAACGTAAATATATTTTTTATGTTGACCAACTTAAATTAATGTTCTATTAAGAATGAAATACTTTACAGGAGCTTTTATGAAAAATTTAAAAATTGAAAATCATTTTACATGTAAAATTGATAATCCAATGCATGCAGGGAAGAAATATGGCTTCTATCTTAATGGTTTTGGATATCATTCTGGTGATAGTTTCTTTGAAATTCTTCGCTCATTTATTTACTTCAACCCTTTGAGGCATCCATCCAATGATAAAATGCTTCTTAGAGCAACTATCAGTCATAATATTCTTAATGATTATAATTGTGGATCAAAAGCAAATGATTGGTTCAGTAGTATCAGATTTGTTAAAGAAAAACATTTTGAACATTGGGCAAAACTTGTTGTTAGAGAAATGTATGAAAAGGAAATTATTTCTCCATTTGCTTATTACTATTTTGAGAATGGCAGCACTGGTGTGATGCCTTTTTATTTTAGAGGCAAAAATTCAAAAGAGGTTTTTAAAAGTTTAGCCTTCCATCATTTTAGACTCTATGGTGGTGAAGCGTATGGAATCAATACTCCTAGTAATTTCATTAAAAAATTCAAAGAGTTCTGTATTAGATTTTTTGGAATCAATTCATCTATTGATAATTGCTCAAGATTTCTATCTGAGGTAACTGGAACGACTAACTTAATCAAAAAAGTGAAACCGAAAGATGTATATTTGAACTCAAGATATTATAAAAGGAGAAATCTAGTTGTTTAAAAAAATTGATAATTGGAGTGGATCAAGAAAAGACCTAATAGATATTATATCAAACTTTGAAAAAAAGGACCCAAAAAAGTTTGGTATGTTTTCAAAAAAAACAGGGAATTTTTTACCAGTTAATTCAAGACGCATACAACAATTTATAGACCAGGGAATATTAATCAATCCAGAAGTAAGTAGAGAAGGATATATATATAATTCTGATCATTTTTTCAGATATATGGGTGCTATTTTTTTAAGAAATGCAGGGCATCCAATAAAGCAAATTGTAAAAATTCTATTTTCTTACGAAATAGAAGACGTAAAAGAAAAAATTCTTGGAATTGATGAAACAGGAAATAGAATTAATAATATTGAAGAAAAAGAAATCAATTACTTTATAAGTGATAATGATATTCCGGAAAAATTAAAAAAACTGGGAAGAGTAGAAGGTAGGGTACTCAGAAGCCAGTGGTTAAGATTTGCTGTTACTAACTGGTTTAATGTTGAAGTTAAAAAGAAAGAGCTTAAAAATTTAAGTGATGACGACATCACAGTTTTAGGTAAAGCATTTGTAATGTCATTAAAAGAAACAGTTAGACTTGCAAAAAATGGAAAGATTGATGGGAAGATTAATTAGATGCTTTACCTAGCTTATGGATCAAATTTAAATAAAAAACAGATGAGTAAAAGGTGCCCTAAAGCAAAGCCTATTGGGTCACTGATTTTATCAGGATATAAGCTAGAGTTTCGAAGAGTAGCTACTATCAAACATACAAAAAAACCAGAGGATAAGTTAGGTTGTGGTTTATGGGATATTACAACTGCATGTGAAAGTTCTTTGGATATTTATGAAGGCTTTCCAACTGTCTATTCAAAAAAAATTATTAAATTAGATGATGGTAGAAATGTAATGACTTATATTATGAATAATGGTGAGATAAGCCCTCCTTCATTAAAATATTTTAATACCATTAGGGAAGGCTTTAAAGATTTTGATTTACCTAAAAATCTTTTATTAGCAGATAGCAATATTGTTTAATTGATTGATCGAAGATAAGCTGCTTCGATAAAATCTTTTCTTTTGGCAATTTCGGTACACAATCTATCTGCAACTGGTTTAATTCCAACTCTGCCAAGGTCAAGTCTGTCAGAGTCCCAGCAAGTCTGGATAGTAATATCACCGTCAATTAAGCCATCAGAATGATACCTGCATGCCTCTACTAACAAATCTCTTTCCTGCTTATTAATATTTAACCATTCTTCATAGATGGTCATTATATAATCTGCAGCTTTTCTTCCGTGCTCTAAATCAAAATTATCATTATCTCTTTTACAATCATGAATAATTGCGAAGAGTTCTACAACATTTATATTAGCACCATTTTCTTTTGCTATCATTCTTCCATTGTAAAGGACACGAAGCCAATGATCTTTTCCGTGTATGACAGAGTCACCAAGAGGGAATTGTTTAAAAAGATGATCAAATAATTTATAGGTAATAACTTTCGATTTTTCTATTTCAAGACTATAAATCGGCATTTCCATAAATAATAACTATGGATTAAACAAAGTTATTTCAATAAACAAAAATAAATAAATATTATTTTGTCACATTCCAAAGTTTTCATAGTTCCTTTTAAACAAGCTTGGCAAAAGGGACAAAAATATGAAAAATTTCACTCTACTTTTAATTTCACTATTCAGTATAGTAACCCCCCTGAAAGTATTTTCAGAAGAATGGCTTTTAATTCTAAAGGATTTTGAGTGTGTTAACGAAAGGGGTAAATTTTGCTATATAGGATTAAAAAACCAGAATGACAATTCTACATTTTTATCAGAAATAAATATTCAAAGGCATGCATTCAAAGAATTTAAGCTCACTTTGTTTGTTGAATATATAAATTCAGATGTTTTGGAAATATTCATAAATAATAAAAAGTATTACTTTAAAAATAATTATTCACGTGGATATCTATCAAAGTATGTAGAAGAAATTATTACAAACAAAAATATTGTTGATGGTTATTATTCAGAGAACCATCTATTTAAAGTCGGCACATTTGAAAGAGTAATAATAAAAACAAATCAAAATACATTTATGATCAAAATCTGGGATAATCTGGAAAGACTGGAATTTTATGTATATTATAAAGATGAAAAACTGACTTATAATATGAAGATTTAATTCATAACCAAACTCTTAATTAAGTTTAATTATCTCCTCCTGTTTTTTCCCCCATTAGAGCAGCTTATATAATTTTAACTAATAAATTCAAGCAATATACAGTAGAGTATAAAAAAAATATTGCAAACTGACTAATATAAACTTAAAAAGAATGTATCCTGATATATCAGGGTAAATAACAGGATACTTATGGATAAAGGTCAGTTAATAAAATTAAAGAGAAATAGTCTTGGATTGTCTCAAAAACAGATGGCCATGCTTTTGCAGTTAAATGAAACTGGTGAAAGAACTGTTCGCGGTTGGGAAAACAATGAACATGAACCTTCTGATGAAGTCCTCATTAAACTAAAAAATCTTAAGATGGATTTTCCCTATTCCAGAAAAGAGTTTCATAATGGTCTGAAAATAATAGATCTTTTTGCAGGTATTGGTGGTATGCGACTAGCTTTTCAAAATCAGAATTGTCACTGTGTCTTTTCTTCTGAATTTGATAAATACTGTCAGAAAACTTATTACGCAAATTTTGGTGAATACCCTGAAGGGGATATAAATGATTTTACGCCTGCAAAAGATAAAATCCCCGACCATGATATTTTATTGGCAGGATTTCCGTGTCAGGCATTTTCACAAGCTGGACTTAAAAAGGGTTTTGAGGATACAAGAGGAACACTTTTTTATGAAATCCAGAGAATTCTTGTTGCTAAAAGGCCAAGAATGTTTCTGCTTGAAAATGTAAAACAATTAAAAGGAAACGACCGCGGAAAAACTCTCAAAATTATTATGAATATCCTAAGAGGTCTCGATCAGGATATAGATCCTTCTATTGAAATGTCCAAAGAAGCCAGAATGGCTCTTGGAAAAAAACTTAATTACTATTGTGACTTTAAAATACTGAGAAGTAGAGATTTTGGATTACCTCAGAACCGTGAAAGATTATATATAGTCGGATTTGATAAAAATTTTTATAAAGGAAAAATTAAAAAAACAAAGCTTCTTGAAGATGAAGACGAAATTTTTTCCATGTTTAAATGGCCTACGCCTTTGAAAGGTATAAGAACTTCTGTTCAGCAAATTCTGGAAGATAACAAAAAAATTGATTCAAAATTTACTATTTCCCAAAAATTACTTGATGGTCATATTAGAAGAAAAGAAGAGCACAGAGAAAAAGGAAATGGTTTTGGTTTTTCGGAATTTGATAATACTGATAGCTACACAAATACTATTAGTGCCAGATATTACAAAGATGGTAGTGAAATATTAATCAAACAGAAAAACAAAAGACCAAGAAAATTAACACCACGTGAGTGTGCAAGACTTCAAGGTTATCCAGAAGATTTTATTATTGACCAGGTTTCTGACAATCAGATTTATAAGCAGTTTGGAAATTCGGTAAGTGTTCCAGTAGTAGAAGAGATTGCGAAAAGTATGCTTCACTTTGATCATACATATAATTTAATTTTCTAAGTTTTTAGAAATTTAAAATTCTGAAGTATTTAACAGTATAGTTGAGCTTGTTCTCTCTGAAATAAGAGATTTTTTTAAATCACTACCAAAGTTATTTATTGGTCTTATAAGTTTTTTTTCATAATGATTATTAAGATTTATCGCTTCTGTTGATAGCTCCGATATTGTGCTTGATGGCATATAGATAGCTAAAAATCCTCTAAATAAATAAGCTTTGAGACGCTCTTCGCTAAACTCTTTTGGATCATCAAATCTTCCCCAGCCAATAGTTGGAGCATGAAGTGACCCAGTTCCACTAACCAGAAGTCTTTCTTTGGTTTTAAAGCTTTTTACAGATATAATTGTGGAAAGTGGGTAACTCATGATTCCAAAATCACCCAACCACTGATATTTTTTTTGTGTCAATTTATACCATGATTTAGGCATATATCCTTCGAGCGCCAGTTGAACCAATCGTTCATTGATAGTGCCTGTTGTCTTTACATTCATTGGTTTAGGAAGAGAAGCATTTAACGAGTCCAATTCTAAATTAATTTCATCAAGTCGGTTATATTTCTCTTCCGGGCTAAGACTATCTATCCCAAGTTTTGTATAAACTTCCTTTAGATATTTATCTGCTTGTGACATATTCTAGAAATACCTGAATAATTTTGATGTTGGAATAAAAATTTTAAAACCTTTAATAATGAGTTTAAGCTATTGGATATTGTATCTGTAAAAAAAAGAAGCCAGATGATGTCTGGTATAAAATCAAAAAACACAAAACCTGAGATAATAGTAAGAAAGCATCTTTATTCTTTAGGATACAGATATAGGATAAATTTCAAAATATTTGGAATCAGGCCTGATATTGTTCTTCCTAAATGGAAGTGCTGTATATTTGTTCATGGATGTTATTGGCATAAACATAAAAACTGCAAGCTTGCAAGCTCTCCTAAAAGCAATGTTGAGTTCTGGAACAAAAAATTCGCTGATAATATTTCTCGAGACCAAAGAAACAAAAAAAAAATAGAGAGTGAAAACTGGACAATTGGAGTTATCTGGGAGTGTGCAGTTAGAAGAAAAATAATTTATAATATAGACTTCTCTAAATATCTCAGTTCACCATCATCATGGTCGATTGGTTAATTTTGTTTTGTTTCAGCTTTAAATCCTAATGATTTAGCTTCTTTGAGAGCTTTGGCAACTATAACTGCCTGTTTAGGAGTTGCTTCTTTGCCTTTATTTTTTGCAACACCTACACTGTAAATAATTTTTCTTTGCCATCCTTCAAGGTTTCCTGTTTCTTTAGACCATGTATTCAAAATGGAGAGTATTTCGGCTGATGTATTTGACAAATGTTGAAGAGCTTCTTCTTGCTCTTTAGTTTTTTCAAACTCAACAGGTATTTCTTTATCTTTCTCTTTTGCCTTTTTAAAGTTCACTGGAAGATCTAGTTTTTTTTCAATGAGGAAATTCCAAAGAGACTTCCCATTTGACTTTCTTCCTTTAGCAACTTCACTTGGATTTAGATCTTGAAAGTTAGTAGATAAAACTTCTCCAACTTTAGGAGCAAGTATACGAATATTCTCATACCATTCTTCTGGTGGTGACTGTTTTCTCCAAACTTCCAAAATATCTAATCTCATCTCAGATAAGTTAGATAACCATGAAATTGTATAGTTAGTGATAACACCAGGGAAACCCATACCTAAGTCTTCTTTTCTAATTTGTCTGAATGTTTCCTTATAAAGGATTATCATCGCAACCAATTTTTGAAAGGATGTTTGAGGGTCATTTTTATCAAAAATTCTTTTTTCTTTCTCTATATTTTCTAGAAATATTTTATGATATTTTTCACTCCCAAGACTTACATCTTCAACTTGCTGATTCCATACACCCCAGCATTTTGCAAGGAGTGTCTTATCAATTTTCTGGTTTCTTGGGTACGTTTTTTCAAAGCTTTTCTTCTTGGCAACAGTTTTAAACATTGAGACTTCATCAGCATAACTACCTTTTGCTCTCTCAAAAAACCACTTTGTATCTATTTGATAATTCTCAGGTGAGGGGGCGAATACCGATCGTGAAAGTTTTTCGATTTCCTGATATATATTATTATGAGCTGCAAGATCACTTCGATTTATTCTATTCTGACTATTTGAAAATTCAGAAATTTTTGGTGACAACTCGTCAACCTTACTCTCATTCAGTACGCAAAGCTTCATGGCGACTGATATTTTGCTAATATCAAGTTTATGAACATACTTTGCTCTAAATAATGCATTCGTGGTTTGACCTCCATTAACAATTTGAAAATTATTAAGGCTAAGTATTTCTGAGTAATTTTCGTTATTGAACTCAGCAGAAGATGCAACCGATGTAAGTCCATTATTATATGCAAGGAATCTTTCAGGTTCATCTTCAATAGTTTTTAGCATGTTTCTGTTAACCAATTGCTTGAAAGATAAAAATGCCCTGACATTTCTTTCAAGTAGTTTTGAACCATAAGCTTTATAAATATCAGCAATTACATCTGCTGGGACTATTGTTAGAAAAACCTGAAAATCATCAACATTATTTCCAACACTGCATTTTAATGAATGAATATTATAATCTGTAAAATTTACATCAGTTGATCTATCAACTTTCCCGGAACTTTTCCAATTGAAAAACCTTTTAAGATCCCAAATATTAACTTGAATATTCTTGCCATCTAACTCCAAGTCTTCGGTTATTTCCTGGCTACTTAGCCCATTAGTTAAGACAAAGATTCTTATATTTACAACATCATCCCAGAAATGTTTTATTGTACTTAAAACACCAAGATTATTGATTTTATGATCAATGGATATGTCATCATTTTTATTATTGATGGTTCTCTCAAGAAATGTATTTACTCTCTTTACAAGTATTTCATTTTCACTCTTAGGTATTGTGTATAGATCACTTGTTCGTTTGTAAGCGGTGATAAAAAGGTCCAATCTATTATCGGTATCAAGATAATGGCACCCATGTATTGCCTGACCTCTTGTTTCCAAAGTGCTAGGTTGAATATCTTCTTCAATCTCCTCAGTAGAGATTAGAACATCGGATGCCCATTGCAAAAATTTCTCATGTGGGAGCCCACCTTCCTCCTCCATTTCAACCATTGAGTCAACTTCGTGATTTATAGTAGATAAAAAATCTTTTAATTTTATTTTTTGATCTTCCATTAAACTGACCCGCCCATAAAGCTTGTGTCTCTTGAAATAATGCTATTAATACAACTTTCGGAGAAAACAACATAATCTTTTATTTTGATAGATGGCATAAATTGCTGTGGTATTATCTTGGGAAACTTTTCATCAACTAGGTATGTATAATCTTTATGATATATAAGTTTTACTCCTTCATTTTCATAATACTCATGATGAAAAAAATGATAACCATATGATGCAAGCAAATGATCAAACTTTACAATTGTAGAATTTGAATGGCCTAGTTTAGTTTTAATTTTATTTACATAAAAATTTATGTTCTTTCCGTTTTCATCTATTTCCATAACTGGATTAATAAGGTAGAGCTGTTTACCTTTTTCAATTTCAAGCTGATCTTCACCATGTATGTTAAATTTCCTATCAAAATCCCCAATTGAAGTTTTAACTTCAATCGAGCCTTTTGAAAGACTAAAATCATGCTTCCCTCTCAGTGGTCCTTTCCATGCTTTTAAAAAGTCATCCTTGGAACCCTTTAAGTTTGAAATTAATTCATCTAAAACGAAAAGTTCTCCAATGAGACCTATTTGTCCCTCTTCAGATAAGGGGAGTTTGTTATTTGAAAAAAATAATTTCCAGAGCTCAAGTGTTTGCATGAAAATTTGACTTATTCTTCTCTGGGTATCCAGATTATTTAATCTCTGCATAATGTCATGGATTAGATTAATAAATATATTTTCATCAAAGTTTCGATTTAGTTCTACTAAAGTGCCTTTCAGGTTATATTGTTCAATTGTTTTAAAATTAATGCCTTTAATTCTGGGCATTACTGGTAGGATTAAATTTTCATTGTTTATAAAAACGCCTAAAGCCAGAGACCATTCTGAGGAACTTTTCTCTACATAAATTAATAGTCTTAATTTTTCATTAGCATGAGATATTTTTCTATAAGCTTTTGTTTTACCTGAGCTGATAAGATCTTGTTTTATGTTTTCTATTATAAAAGAAATATTATTTTTATTCTTCATCTTCAAATTCTTCGATATTATCAACTTCATTAATTACATAGGAAATTCTTTCTGCAGATGTTGAATAAGGAAAACTCAAGCCATAAGTTGGTAAAACCTTAAGTTTTGAATAAGTTGACGGATCAACATCGTTTGTAATGTCTAGTAAATATATTAAAAGCAATCCTTTTTCAGCTGGTCTACAAAATCTGATCTGGTCTCTTGTAAGATCTTTAAACTTTAAATTATTTTTAAATTCTACTGGTTGCTGAATATTATTATCCTCAGCTTCCATAATTCTCATTTTCGCTAATTCAAAATCATTTTCTGTTATATCATATTTCTTTTCATCAATTTTACTTACTAATGCTTTATTGCTAGTAGTAATCTGGTTACCAACCTCTTTGGTAAGTTTTCTGGAAAGAGGGTATATTTTTCTATTTGAAATATCTATAGGGTCAAGTTTTTTTGAATTATTTGAAAACAGAACAACAGTCCAATCTTTTAATTCATCATGTCTTGAATGCATCTTTTTAATATATTTTAAACTAAGATCAATATTGTTATTTACAGAGATATCTAAATATTTAAACTTTTTAAGAAAATCAGTGACTTTTTTGGTGGGTATATTTTTATAAACATAGTCATTACCCATTATTGTTTCTGAGAAACCGCTTTTCAGATCATCAGCAAATTTTGATATTAATTCCAAATTTTGTAAATGTTCCACTATACCCTTTTTGGAAATATCGAATGTAGTAAGTTGACTTAATTCCATACTTTGTGAAACTTTCACACTTTTGGAATGTCTTTGTTTGTTTAAAGCTGTAACAATTAAATTTCCCGGATGGCTTCTTATTCGTTGTGTATAGTCTTTTGGGGTTAAACCTCTAAGATTCATTGTTTCCATTCTATCACGCATTTCTTCATAGGCATAAGCAATATGCCCATAGTAGGAAAACAATCTACCAGTTGTATAAATTTTACAAATATCTGCATATTTATCTCGATATCCAAACCATCTGCCCATTTGCATTAAAGTATCATACATTTTTGAGGTTCTAAGGAAATAGCTTACCATCAATCCAGGAAGAGTTAAGCCTCTTGATAATTTCTCACCACCAATTCTTATAGAGTTTAAACCATTTGGATAGCTCTCTTCATTAATAGTATCTTTTACAGTACCATTGATCTCAAAAACATGGTTTTTTAGAGATAATATTGCATCTTCTAATTCATCTTTAATATCACCCCACTCAAATTCTAATGCTGGGATGTTATTTTTAAATTCTCTTGCAAAAATAACTTCAATTTGTTCATAAATAGGGTTTTCAATATCGTAATCTGACCGCATTACAATATCATATAAATCATTTATATAGTTACTAACAAATTCACAAATTTGTTTTTGGACGTCAGTAAAACGAGTTACGTGAATTAACATAGTTTTATGTTCAGTTTTATCATTTCTGAGGTTTCTTATCGCAATCCCAATTATGAAAGCCAAAATTGAATCTGTTACTGAAGTAGGCAATTCTGTAATTTGATGATCTCTTTTATGTCCATCAGGCATAAAATCTTCCCAATCACTTTTTTTGTTGTCTTCGTTCTCATCATCATCAATTAGATAAGGAGTATCATCTAAATTTATATGCCAGTCATAAACTTCTTCTTTATCCGTACTATCATCATCATTGGTTTGATTTTTTAGACCAAAGACATGTTTAGGACCAATGTAGTTTGATGGGCGACCCAATGTCATTATAAAATTTCTAGGAAATAAATCGTTTTTGTCTGCAGTATCAGACGAACTGTCAATCAGTATATTAGCAAATGGGGTAGCTGTATAACCTACATAGGCACTTTTTTCAAAGTAGTTTAAAATTTTAACAATTTGACCATTAATCTTTGAAGCTTTATCATTTATGGCTGCAGTATTTATTGAAGCATTATCCGCTTCATCATCAATTAAAAGCAAAGGAATATTTTTAACTAACGCACCAGGTGCTGGTCCTTCCTTGCCCTCTTCATCTAACTTGGTGGGTTGTGCGAATGATTCAACCAAACTTAAAACATTTGATAAAATACTCTGATTTTTTTTAAATACACCTATAAAGTTATTTAAATTATTTCGGTTTCGATTATTAAAACTATAATCACCTTTTTCCATTCTAGTTGTGGCCAACTGGAAATCAGGTATTTCATAGCCAGGCAATTTCCCAACACCACATCTCAAACTTGTATAAGATTGGTTATCAATATTTATACCTGTATTTCTTCCGGTAATACCCTCTTCAACTCTTTGCTGAGTTTGACCACGCAGATTATTATGCATACCTGATAAAATAAAAACAGCTTTGTAACCGGCATCTAAAGCTCTATTTGCTAAAGCTATATAATGTGTTGTTTTCCCTGATTGAACATCTCCTACTACTAACCCTCTATTATCCCATCTACCATCACGCTCCGGATCTTCTAAATTTGATAAAACTCTATCTGTTGATTTATCAATCTCATTTATTTGGTCTGATGATAACTGATTTGACAGTAACTTTTTGATAGCTTTCCATCTAGGTTTGTCTCGAAGTTGTTTTCTTTTCTCTCCCAGCCATTCAATATGCTGGTATGGTGCTGATATAATAATGCTTTCTGTTGTCTCTACTGAAAGTGTAGAATGTAATCTTTGAATAATAATATCAGGATTAATTTCGTAATTATTGTCACTATTAAGAGCTTTAAATGTATCAATAATTGTATTAACGACCTTAGAAATGGTTTTTTCATCTGGCACAGGACTTATCGGCTGAAGTAATCCCATGCACTGTTCAAAAATATTATTTTCTACATCTTTTTGTTTAAATTTCATTTTATAGCCTTTTAATTTTCCCTGAGCACAACAAAAGGTTCCTGAGAGTATATTTTGTCAGTTGCCTCTTTTCTTGTTTTCCCCTGATCAATAAGATAATTGATTAAGATTTCTGCTAATTTTTTTTTCTGTGCATCTTCAAAATCCTCTACATGTATGCCGGTTGTAGATTGTTTAATTTGAATGCTTTCGGTTGGAATAGAGCTTTCAATTAATTTTATAAGACTATTCATATCTGTTGTTGTGATGCTGTATCTTGTTTTAATTAATTTTATAAATTCATGCTCTTTATTTATTTTATAAACAGTTTTGCCATCATTCTTTATCATTTCATTCCATACAAAGCTTTTAGGTGCTGCTATAGATCGTGATTCTGATTGGTTCCTTTGTCTATAGACTTTTTCTGCAGCAGTCCTTGTATGCTTTGCTATTTTCTGAATGAGATTTCTAATATCTCCTGCTGGGACTAAAACTCTGGATTTTTTTAAATCAACCTGCCATTCTTTGTCACTTTCAATATTTATATCAATTAAAATTCTTGCTAATTTAGTATGCTCGTCATTCTTTAATTTTAAATCTAACCATCCACCGTTTACTATAAGTCTATTCCCTCTATAAACATAAATGCCTTGTTGAGCATTCCAGCCATTTATGCCTCCAGCTTCTCTAAATTTATCTGGGTTTTGATAAAATGAATGGTGAGGCATTGTGTAAGGTCTAATATCAATATTATTAAGTTTTTGAAGTCCTAGAAAATTACCATTTTCAACTGGGTTCCATGGCTTAGTGGTATGTTTCATAACTTTAATATTAATTTTTCTTAAGTTATTTGACAAAAAACGTGAAAACACACTTCCTAAATATACATTTAAATTTGAAGCCAAGTTGTAGAGTTGTGTATCTGTTGAAGCATAATTTAATAAACGATCACATTTTTTCCAAACAATTAAAGTGCCATTTACTTTTGGTTTTAATGCTTCAGGGAAACTATCATACCAATCAGGAATTTTTTTCCCCACCAACCATTTGTTTTCTGATGCTACTATATCTAGGTCCCACTGTCTAAAACTAAGACCATTTTTTATAGTAAAAACATTTAATTGTCTTGCCATTGAGAAAGTGCCAAGTTTAAAACCACAACCAAATCTACCTAAATCATC
This sequence comes from uncultured SAR116 cluster alpha proteobacterium, assembly GCA_902612965.1. Lineage (GTDB taxonomy): Bacteria > Pseudomonadota > Alphaproteobacteria > Puniceispirillales. The sequence goes on from CACMFN010000004.1 coordinate 103,604, forward strand.
GTTTGAACGTGCATCGTCTGGACTTTTAGATCCTATCAGCATGTTTTGTGAGAGTTCTGTTTCGGTCATACCACAGCCATCATCAAGTATCGCTACCCAAGGGTCACCTTTATTCCACTCAAGGTGAACAGTTATATTCTTACTATTTGCTGACACTGAATTATCAATAAGATCAGCCATGGCTGTATTGAAAGTATAACCACTACTCCGAAGAGACTCAAAAAGAGAATAAGATGGTGGAGCTTCTTCAAAATCAGGATTTATAAAACTAATTGTCATATTTTATCTATTTAAAACCATTATTATCTGCAAAATCTATTTCCTCAAGACTTGGAAGTCCTTCTATTTCAACTATTCTTTTACCTGAAATATTCTGTATTTCTTCGACAATATTAGCTGTGGATAAAATTACCTGCTCAATTAATTTGTCTTTAGCCTTATAAGACCTCTGCATAGCTATTAATTCTTTAAAGTTTCTTTCTCTCAACTCTGAAATTGTTCCAACCAATTGTCTTACAGAATTTCGAAATTGATTACTAATTAGGTATTTATAAATAAGCTGAGATTTTTGTTTCCTGTTTATTTCAGAGGATAAAATTTTTGATTTTTCTATCAAACCATTTTTAAGTAACTTTGAAATTAGTTTAACTTCATGAAATCCACATACCCATATACCATCAACTATGTCAGCTTGATTTATTCCTTTAGGCATTGTTTCAGTTACAATAACACCAATGTCAGCATTTATATTTACTATATCTTGATGTAATTTTTTTATCCAGTTCATTGAAAATTCTTTTGTTCTTTTTATTTCAAAATAAATACTACCAACTTCCTGAAAATTTCTTGATAAAATTGATAATAAACAATCTGCTCCCGGTCTTCCCTGTTTTACAGGTTTAATCTTATCAGTAGGGAAAAGATCTTTAAGTAACTTTTCAATATGAAATTCACCAGTTTCACCTTGGATCTGAATTGAGCCTTGCTGAATTTTTTTATTGATTCTTATTATATCATTTTTCAAAGTTGAAATCTGATAATCTCGCTCATCAATTTCAATCTGCATTGCAGTTTCTTTCTTGTTATTATTTTCTTTTACAGCTTTTAATACAGCACTTTTAATATCAATATTCCTGTCACGCTTGATTTGGTCAGCATCTTTTTCAATTTTTGATTTTTCCATCTCAAGATTTTTATTCCTTGTTATGAGTTCTTTTTTTTCTTCAATTTCTTTTTCATATTTTTCTGAAATCATCTCAATATGTGTTTTTAATTTTTTTTCTGAAGTCATTTCGGCTTCTTTTTTAGCCTTTTTTTGCTCGTCTAAACGAACTTTCTCTATTTCATTTAGCTTTTTTTCTTCCCATTCAATCTCAATTTTTTTTAATATTTCTTTTTCTATGCTCTGCTTAACAACATCTTCAAGCTCAACTGGCATGGTGCAATGTGGACAATAAAAATTTTGAATGTTTCGTTCTGTCATATTATAATTTAATGAATAGTTTTTTTAGGTTTTATATTATTAATTAATTTAATTTGATCTTTATCATCTTCTTGATTATTTGCATCCTCAGCCTTTGGATGATAGTACGCAAGTTGAGCGCCTAAGAAATTTGCCATTACAGTATTATGATCGTTACAAGTCTGATAGCTCATATCAAGACCAATATAAAAAAGGGTATATGCAATTAACCCTGGGTCATTTGTTTCTTTAAGTAATTTTTTAACAAGATCATTTATAGAGTCATAAGTTTCTGCAGCCTCTCTTTCCTCTATATCTGTCCTATTTAAAAGTTGCTTCATGTACACCTCAAATTCAATGATTCGGTGCATAGAAACATAAAATGAAAAAAAATACAATAAAAAAATTTGATTATTTTTTAATAATTTTTTAAACTACTGTTTTTATTATAAAAAAAATTAATAAATTTTAATTTTAATGTTGACTTTTTTAATTTACGGCATTAAATTACTTAAATCCTAGCATGTAAAATTTAAATTTAAGAAATAAATATGACTGAGCAAACAAACATAAAAGAAACTTCGTTAGATAAATCAAATAGGACTGTACCAAAAGTATTGTTTTCATGGATTGGTACTCAAGATTATCTAGCCTTAGATACAAAAAGCCATGGGCCTATATTCTCGTCAATAAAATATCATGAATTTGAAGAAGTGATTTTACTACATGATAAAAATATAAATAATGAGAAATATGTTTCCTGGCTAAAAATGAATTCATCTGTAAAAGTGAGTTCATTTAAAGTTGATTTGAAAGACCCAACAGACTTTGAGGTAATTTACAAAAGCTGTAAAAAAGTTATCTCCTCATATAATGAAAATAATAATGATTTGAGTGATTTTTATTTTTTAGTTAGTGCTGGAACATGGGCAATGGCCAGTGTCTGGATTATTATTAGTCAGAAAGATTTTCCTGCGACATTGCTAAAGGCGGATAGAATTTCTGATTCTATTATGGAAGTTAAAATTCCATTTGAAGTTTCTGTTCACTGGCATGAAGAGAAAGCAAAGGAGAATGACGAAGTTATTACAGCAATGCGTGATAATTTTATAAAGTTTTCACAAAATGGTTTCCTCTGGAAAAGTGAATCCATGCTCAGGCTTTTAAAAACATCAATGAAAATAGCATCCAGAGAACTATCTGTTTTTATTGAAGGTGAGCCAGGGACAGAAAAAGAGGTATTAGCTAGAATTTTACATGAGGGAAGTGCAAGATCAAAAAATAGTTTTATTAAATTAGATTGTAATTTATCACCAGATAAAGAAATAGAAGAGTTTTTGATAGGTTTAAATAAAAATGAAAGTCATAGTCATGGGACTGTTTACATAAATGCAATTGAAAAATTGTCTCTAAGAAACCAAGGTATTTTATATTCATTAATAAAAGATTTTGAAAAAAATTCAGGAATAAAAAACCCCAGAATATTAACGTCATCAAATATAACAGTTGGCCAATTATTCCATTTAGAAAGTTTTGATAATAGTCTATTACATTCAATTTCAATGATGATTTTAAAAATTCCTGCATTAAGACATAGAAAAATAGATTTAAATGAATATCTTGATCAAAGTATTTCTTTCGCATGTAGCGAAATTTTTGGAGAAAAATCAGGTATCAAAAAAACATTATCACCTGCTGCTAAGAATTTTTTATTAAACTATAATTGGAAAGGCAACATGGATGAGTTGTACAGTGCAATGACAAGAATGGTCATTTTATCTGAAAGCAATCTTGTAAATGAAAGCGATGCCCTAAGTTCGGTGTTCATGAACCATGATCAGGATAAAGACCAAAAAAAGATTTTAAACCGCTCACTCGAAAATGGAATAAATTTAAATTCACTTTTTTCGGAAGTGGCGCAGCATTATATTCCACGTGCACTTGATATATCAAATGGGAACAAAAAGAAAGCAGCAGATATTTTGGGACTGCAAAGTCAACAAACTCTTGCAAACTGGATTGATAGGTATTTAAAATAATAAATGCACTATTTCACTATTCATGGAATAAAGGATGTCTAATACTCAAGAAAAAGTGAATATACTAAAAGCAATAAAAAGTTTCACATTGTCAAACTTCAGGTCTTGGGAAGGTGAAAATAAATTTGAATTTAAAAATTTAAACCTTTTGTTTGGTAAAAATAGCTCAGGAAAATCATCTATAATTGATGCACTTTCACTATTATCTCAAAGTTCATATTTAAAATTCCATGGTAATAGAAATATAAAAACAAATTTGTCTTTGGGAAATCTTGTTATAAATGGTCATTTAGCTGAACTTGGTGATTTGGAAGATCTTGTATTTAAAAAAAGAACTGATCCTAGAGAAGAGAGATGGCATTTAAAGAATTTTGAGAATTCTTCAATAGCATATTATAAGGATTTATTTTTTGAATTTAAATTAGATCCAAAACTTATTTTCAATCAATTAAAAAAAGATCCTATGTTAAAATTAGTAAAGTATGTTTATATCAAATATACATTTAGCGATATAACTGGAAATCTTGTTAGAAGATCCTTTTTTATTGAAGATTACAACAAAAAAAGAACATTGCTTTTAGACCTATGGAGACCTAAGAAAACTCAAGTATGGGCTTTTAATATATCTAATGATTATTCTTTGTGGAAACAAATTTGGGATATAGAGACATCTGAAGGAATAGACTTTGTTCGATTTTTAAATAGGGAGGGAGATAAATATGCAGCTCTAGAAATGGACAATTTAAAGGAAAACAATCAAAAGCAAAACTTGCTTAGTATTAGAAGTCTAGAAGCTGAAACTGAAAGACAAGAGCTTTTATTAGAAAAAGAGAAATTACAATTAGAACTTTCAATTTTGAGACAGAGAGATCAAAAACTGAGTTTTCAATTTAATAAAACTGATGAAACTTTAAAGGAGATGCAATTAACAGGTAAGTCTAGTATTAAATTCGCTAAAGAAAAAGAAATACTGCTAAATGAGATTTATAAAAACAAGAATGAAGAGGACAGTCTTTTAAAGCAAATAGATGATTTATTACGTGACATAAAAGATAGAGAAAATATTCTTGAATTGACCAATTATAGCACCAAGAATGAACCCGAAAAAGTCTTGTTTTTTGAACAAATTGAAAAATTTTCTTCCTATAATTCCAACCATACAAAAAATAAAAATTTGTTAAGTGCCAATATCGAGAGTTTTGGTGAAACATGGGTACATGATTCAATTTCTAAAATGAGGCATTTTATAAGAAACAACTACAAAGATGATGCTTATTATCAACAAAGATTAGATCCATTCGATATGGCAGGAGAATGTGAAGAAGTACTTCTTAATTTTTTGCAATCAATTGTTCGAATTGGACCGCATAGAAAAAGACCACAAAGAACAATGACTGCATCAAGGAGACATAATGTTGATAAGTTTAATATAGGTGTGGATGGTTCGGATTTATACCCTTTGCTAAGTGATAAAAAAATATTATCAGGTTTAAATTCTTCTTTAGAAAAGGTTGAGATACCTTATACAATATCAACTAAGAGGCATAGAGGAGGGCGATGGTCTCTTATACTAAAAAATAAAACAGATGTCAGAGTAGATATAAATGATGTTGGTTATGGTATTAGCCAGGTGCTCCCTTTAATTTTACAATCTTTTCAAAAAAATAAGTTAATTCTTATTGAGCAGCCAGAGTTACATTTACATCCAAAACTCCAAGCAAATCTTGCAGATATATTTATTAGTTCATCTAAAGATAATGGGAATTCATTTATCATTGAAACTCACTCTGAACATATTGTACTGAGACTTCAGAGGAGGTGTAGAGAACAAGTTAAAAGTGAAAATGTAGGCTTACATTCCAAGGATAGTTTAGCAGACATGATTAACATAAATGTTATTACCCAAGATAATCAGAGGCTAAATTCAAAAAATAAAAAAATGGAAATTTCCAAAAAAGGTGAATTTATGAATGTATGGCCAGAAGGTTTTTTTGAGGAAAGATTTATTGAGCTAGGCATTATTGACGAGGGTGACTAAATAAATGATCTATAAAGATTATATCCTTGAAAACGAAGTATTATTTGATGAAAATTTTTTAGTAAAGCAATTTGGTTTATTGAATGGATATTTGATTAACGAATTGCCAAACCAACAATTTTCCAAACTAGAGATTAGAAGATTTATGAACGAGAATAATTTCAATTCTCACCAAAGATATATGATACTAAATAAAATTAAAAAATTAATAGATTTAAAAGCCTTTACAAGACATAAACAGCTTTCTTATATTTCAGAATTAGATTGGTCTTCTCAAGCAATTAAACAAGTAAAAGATGGTAATTCTTTCGGTTTTATTACAACTACTAATAAACATCATGGAGACTCAATTAAGTATAAAAAATTCCAAGAAAATATAATTGCTACTCCATGGTGTAGAATAAACATTGAACCTGAAAAATATCTTAAAATCCTTGAACCTGCATTATCTCAAGCTGTTAAGATAAAATTTATTGATAGATTTATTCTCAATTTGGAAGGACAGTATGATGATTTTCGTCATCAATGTTTGGAATTTATTGGGATGGTTTGTGCCTACTATTATACTAGAAATAATTTTGATGTAGAGCTAGATATATTTTCAAATTATAAGAATAACGTTTTTGGAAAAATGAAAACAATTGATGTTTCGAAATTAAAAAATTATATAAAGTCTGATAAAAGTTATGACATTTTGTCAAAATTTAATGTAAACTTTTACCTTCTTAAGGAAGAAGATCCTCTTATTGAAGATTTGCATGACAGGTTTTTTTGGACACCTGATACTCTTATAAATGTTGGTATAGGTTTTACCCAAGACAGACGCCGTAGTACTAGTATTACACTAATGTCAAATAAACATCTCCATGAGGAAATTGATGATTCATATTCAGGGCTAGATAATGACAGATTTAAGGTTATGGATAGTTTCTCGATTAATGATTTAAAAAATATTTAAAATCTTGTCACATATTTAGTTTTCGCCAGTTCCTTTATTAGTAATTTTAAAAGGAGCTAAATTATAATGATTAATTTTAGAAAACATTTTCAGTCATCCACTTTGACTGATAGTTTTAAACTAGGAGCATTAACACTGTACCCAATTAATTTTGAAAATAGATCAATGCCATTTCAATTTTCAACTTTTGATGATCTTCATGACAGGGATTTAGTTGAGGCAAGAGAAATAGGTACAGAAGGTATTGTAGGAAGAATTATAATTGAAAATAAAAGTGACGATTATTTAATTATATTTGATGGTGAAGCAATAGTTGGTGCAAAACAAAACCGTATAGCTGAGCAAACAGTAATTATTTTGCCTAAATCAATACTTGAAATACCAGTAAATTGTGTTGAAAGAGGTAGATGGCAATATCGTGATAGAAGAAGATTTTCTAAAAGTAACTTCTCTGCAAGTCCAAAAATGAGAGTATCAAAAGCTGAAATGCTTAAAGCGCAAAGATATGAAAATGTTCAATCTGAAATGTGGAATGAAATTGATATGCTTTCTGAGAAGGTATCTTATTCTTCCAACACAAGTGATCTTGGAGATGTGTTGTATAATAGGGAAAAATATAAATTTGATTACGATAAAAGTTTAATAGAAAATTCCTCTTGCAAAGGTTTCCTGGTATTTGGAACAGGGAAACCATTTATTGAAGTTTTTTTAAATAATGAAATCTGTAAAAAACAAACTTTAAAATCACTTGATAGCTGGATGGCTGATATAGAATATGGTTCTGAAGTGCCATCAAACCCAAATGTATTTCTCGAACATTTTCTAATTTCGGAATGGAAAAATGACAGAAATATAGGAATCGAAAATTCATTTAGCCCTTCAATTTTAAATGGAAGAGCTACGTTTCTGCAAAATGAATTTATACATACTTATTATTATTTTTAGGAGTAAATAATGTGTGATGGTTGCACACAAATTTTTATAAAGTTTAAAAAAGTTATCAGAGGAGCTGCTCTTACTCATGCAAACAGTTTTGTAGCTGCTGATGATCTCATTGGGATTATCAATTTAAAATTCTTTGCATGGAAAAAAAACCAAAAAGGACAAATCAATTTAAAAAATGCATTTTTCTATACAATTGCAAAAAATGCTGCAATTGACCAAATCGAAGATGAGGACAAAAGACTATATAATGAGCATGAAGATCTTTTAAATACTGTTTATTTTTCAGAAAAATTAAATGATGTAGAGACAAAATATCTTGTTGAACAAATTCTTATGAGTGTGGAGAACCACGAAAGAGATGCTCTTATTTCTGTTATTAATAATGAAACAGTAAAAGAGTTCTGTGAAAGAAATAAAATTGAAAAACAAAATACAGGTATTAAGAAAAGAAGAAGAGCTATTGAGGCAGCAGCTAATCGTATAAATTTGTTAAATAAAGAAGAAAGAATTAAGAATGACATATGAAATTCTATCCGAAAATGATTTAAAAAAATATTTTTATTCAGAGAAATTCAGTTCAGTAATTGATGAACTGGATATAAAGAAAAAACAAAAACAAGAAACTATATGTAAATGTTTTTTTTATGGATTATCAATTAATGGAATAAAGTTTGATAAAATTTTTTATGATGAGATAGAAAATTCTTTTGATGAAAATATACCTGCATACATTATTTCAAATTATCAAACATTTAAAAAATTTGAAAACAACCAAAATGCAAATTTATATTTTAATGAATTTATAAAAAGTAAAACATTTGAATTTCTTGATAATGAACTCTTCAATATTGCTGAAACAAGATTTGACTGGTTTAACAATAATTTCGCAATTGGAAAATTAGATGCAAACAAAAAAAATATGCAAGATTTTCAAAGTGATTTTGGAAATGTTTATTCTATTGAAAGACGTGAACCAGTTTTGTTTGAAGTTTCTGAAAAAGAAAACTTATACAGAAATCAAATTTTAGAAATTATTTCCAAGATTGACAGTTTTCGGAATTTTCAAACCAAAATAGGTTACACAAAAGATGAATACAAAAATTCTTTAATGATGATAAGTTCTGAATGGAATTATTTGCTAGAACAAATGAACCATACATGTCAGTTATTACTAAATGAGAATAATGAGAAATATGAAAAATTAAATAAAATAATTTTATTTTACAGAAATGAATTTCAGTATGTAAACAAACAGATTGAAACCATAATTAATAATCTTGATGACATAAATAAGAAATTTGATTCATTTCGAGAACAAAGTCAGTATGCAACTGAAGAGATGATGGAATTATTTGAAGAACGGAAAAATAATATTTATGACTTTTATAAAGCAGGCAGATTTGTAAACCGAAAAAGTGAAAGAAAAAATAAGCATTATACATTTAGTAATAATATAAACCTGGAAAAAATCTTTCAGAAAGAAGATAATAATATCGAGATAACACAGGAATTTTTTGAAAATGTTTTCCTTATAAATAGAGTTTTTTATCACAAAAAAAACATTGATCTTGTAAAACAATCTTTTGAAGGAATACTCAATGATTAGTATTTTTGTATACCTTTCATTTTTTAATTTATTCAGCATTTATGGTTTTGCAAGATCTTTAGTAATATGAATATTAAAGGACGGTTTTCAGTACAGGAAAAACAAATTATTGCTGAGAGATATATGTCTGGTCAATCAATGGCAAAAATTAGTCGAGATATGTATCGTTCGGAATTTTCAATACGTAAACATCTTGTAAAATTAGGCATATTTAGATTTCGCAAAATTTCTGAGGTTTCAAAAAAAGAAGATAAATTTTTTCCACTGTATAAAAAGTATAAAATTACTCTCTTTTCAACCTTTATTTGGCTTCCTCTTATTTCTATATTTTTAGTTTTATTTCCAGAGTTTAATCCCCTTGAATCATTTTTAATAATTTGTTTTTCTTTATTCAATTTATAGAAGAACACGTTATTCTATTTTAATTCCTTAAAAAGGAATTTTATATTTTAGAATCCGTTTCAAAAGGTAATAAAAAACAATATTTATGATAAGTGGACGCATATTATTTAAATAATTAACTAGTAAAATTATAGTTGTCATCGTCTTTTAATTTCATTTCAAAACACAATATATCAAAGATGTATTAATTATGGAGATGAAAGTTGGCTAATATTCAAGATATTTATGAGGTCAGTGATAAAGCATCAAAAGTATTGAATGATCTCGGGTTTAACTCACATCAATTTTCAATTAGTTATGGACTTGAGAAATCAGCACAAAAAATTTTTTTATGAAGAGACTGGCTTTATTGATGAGAACAGTAACCACGAAGAATGGAGCAGTGATGAAAATTATTGGGGTTCCGAGTTTCAATCATTGATTGCAAATGCGATTGATAATTCTCCAACTAGGAAAGATACATTTAAGTTACTTTTCAATAAAATAAAGAGTTTTGATAATTTTATAAAAAAAGATGAGGTCCTTCCTGATAGCAAAATTGTTGATTTTCTTCTTTCTTCAGTGGATAAATTTGTAAATTTTGACCCTCATAAAAATGGTTTTACCAATTCGAATGCAAATATTAAATGGATTGATGATTTCTCTCCTACATCTGTACAACTGGCAATAATGGCTTCAATAGTGCACCAAATTTAAATTTTAATTGTGTAGCAGTGCAAATAAAAATTAAACTTTTATATATTTATTAATTTAAGCTGATAATATTTAATATTTAAAAAATAACTACACTGCTATACCAACCTTTTCTCTGATATGTAATACCCAGTATTATTTCTTCTGATTAAATAATCTGAATTGTTTGCAATACCTCTCATTCTAGCATTGAACCTTTTTTGCGGTGGAATAAAATGTTTCGGATAATTATCCTCGACCCATGAACAACAATCACTATACGCATTTTTAAAACTGTAATTGTAATTCTTTTTTATATTTTCTTCAAAATCTCCCCTGTCAAACCATTCAAGTATTACATCAGCCTCTTTAAACCATTCTTCAGTCGCATCAGAAACTACAGAGGGTATATCATATCCACCATTTTGAATCACCTGCTCTAAACCCCTAACAGACAATGCAAGAAAAACATTACTTTCTTCATTTAGGATCTTATCAGCAATCATCGGTATCTGTTCATTGCTTGGGATACTTCTTTTGAAGGGTATAACATTCATCCTTCTCTCTATGCCAGCATCTACACCATCAATGAAATTGGGGAGTTCATTAGCAGCAAACAGATGAATAGCTGTCGGGTTAAAGTTAAAAACATGTTTATAAATAATTTTAGCTGTAACTGTTTCACCTGTTATTACAGCTTTCATCTTATCTGATGTGATGGCCTGCGATCCTGATAATTCGTCTGTTATATTTATGCTTTTCCCTGAGAGATCAGCAAGATATTGTTCTTTATTCAGGTTACCAGGCGGAATTGATGTAGAAGCTGTCTTAGGTAGGAAAAGTTTCAGAAGTTTTAAAAATTGAGACTTTCCATTCATGGCTGTAGGTCCATATAAAACAAAAGCTTTCGGGGAAGATAATCGGGTTGAATAACTAGAACAGGCAACACCCGATATTTGAAACAAAAGTTTGATAAGCCTTTCCTTGAAAAGTTCATCTTTAAAACAGCCATCCAGAAATATTTTCAAAAAGCCATCTATACATAGGTTCTGATCAGGTTGCCATGTAGATTGAATTGTATGTCTTTGCCGATGAAGATGGTGATGTTCAAGCAAAGAGATAGAAGGCTTGTCTGTAACTTTAATGAAACCAGAAAGACAATTAATTCCAACTAAGCTCTCACTGAAGAAACCGGGTCTGGCACATATTGAAGATAGCTCATTTATAACTCCGTCTATAAAATTTTTATTTGATATAATAAATTTCTTTTTTTGAAATTGAAGACCATCCAGATCCTGGACCCATTTTCTGCATATATGATCTTCACATTTTTCCCAATGTGTTTTGTTATATGTCCAGAAAAAACCTTCATCAAACACAAGCGGAGGTTTATTGAATTCTTTTCGGGCTTTTATATATTTGGCAATTTCGGTATGAGATCCTCTCGTTATTATAAAATCAGATTGACCGTTCCATCCAGCATCTCTTGCTTTTATGAAAATCGTTTCAATTGATATTCTATCAGGTTTGAAAGTATTCCATTTCGAAAGAACATCCTCTTTCCCCTTAAAATTATAAGGAACGCTTCCATCAGATCGTTTTTCTGACCATGACATGAAAATTTCAAAAGCTTTATCACTTTTTGTCGATTTCAAGGCCATCCCTACATAAATCCATTGATTATAGTCTTGAGGATCAAGAAATTTTAATGGATCAGCAATATTTTCAAGAATTTTATCATTCGTGTCATTACATGTTGGCTTATAGGTTTTATTTTCAAATATATTTTTTCGGGAAACAGGCTTTCCAAAAAATGAGAAGATCTTTTTTTCACTAACTTGTCTAAGGTAATCGACCTGTTTCATATTTATGGGAGGCAGATCTTCAATATTCATATCCATAATATTATCATCTGCCCATATATAATTTTTTCCTGTCTTGGGATGGATACCCGAGATTACAGCCTGATTGCCTTTTGAGAGAAACTCGACTTGGTTTTTTTCATCACCGTCCATATAGGTTTCTGTTGATGACTTGCTAAATGTTTTACCCTCTACTCTGAAAAACAATGCTGCTTTTGGGCTTTGCCCAATTCTCATAGGTGCATGCCCAAAATTATCTTTTATAAATTTTATTACTTCAAAACTGAGATCTTTATTCATGATATCAATGTCAATTACACAAACTCTGCCAAGAAGAATTCCAATGCCATGCTGTCTGTGATCTTTGATAAGTTTTTGGTATTGATCTTGATCTATTTTATCGAATTTAGTCCATCCTTTAACAGCTGGTCTTTTCTGCTTCTCAAGAATAGGTATGGGATAAAAGCCGTTATCCAGAAGTCTTTCTGCATATTCATGAAAATATTGGGGATTAGTCATTGCTCTTCTCCATATATTGAAACCATTCATTGATTTTTTTAATTGAGAAGAGGGGAGTTCTGCCTGATGCTTTAATAGGTTTTGGGAAGTTTCTATTTTTAATCCATCTATTTAGTGTGTCCTTATGGATATTAAAGCGTGAACAGATTTTGTCTCTTGATATAATTTCATAAAGTTTGTGCATGCAAATTCTCCTTGCAATAAAATTGATAATTTTGGATTTGCATCGCTTTTCATGAGAAGTGGCAGCCTATGAACACCACTATGCGTATCTTTTGGTACTTTAATTTCAGTACTTCAGGCTGATCGTTCACCTTTATTTCAGTATTTTCTCTTAATACTGATACTTGATTATATCATGGTATATTAAGGTATGACAGGCCCAAATTTAATTTTTTCCGGTCACATCTCCGTCACAACGGTAGCTCATTTCTTGACTTTTTAAGGTATGCAGGAGAGAATCTGATAAATATTAACAGTGAGGTGTGATTAGCCTATAGCCTTGAATTTACCTGTGAAAAGTGGTGCCCAGGGGCGGATTTGAACCACCGACACGAGGATTTTCAGTCCACTGCTCTACCGACTGAGCTACCTGGGCATAAAATAATTTTAATCTCGTTTATTTAACCTATAATTATAATACTGTCTAGATATGTTATTGAAAGTTATGACTTATCTTTTTCAGAAAGTTTGACAATATCTAATCCGTCTGGATCCTCTACAGAAGGGATCGAATATTTTCCATCAAACCATTTTCCCAGATCTATACTAGAACAACGTTGTGAGCAAAAGGGGTAGGAGGATTTTACTGAAAAGTTTCCACAAGTTGGGCATTTAGTTTTATTATTTTTAATTAATTTCAGGTTTTTTTTCATTTCATTCATTATTCAATATAGAAATTATTATATCCTAAATTTTCATCAATTAAAATATCAGTAAATTTAGCAAAATTTTTGATTTCATTAATTTGTTTTTTTAATTCTAATTTAAAGATATTCATAATATTTTCTGAAACATAAAGTTTTGTTTTGCTTTTTTTCGCACTAACTATAAAACCTCTGAGTGCTTCTAAAGCAACAAATACAGAGATATTTTTCTCATTATCTTCTAGAGAAGTTCTTTCATGGTTACATATAATTTCAGTAAGACCGCCTCTTGTGCCGCCAAGAACTTTGACATTTTTATTTATCTTTTCAGACCAGATTTTAATTTGATCAATTCTTTCATTATAATCTGCTTTTTTTAATCTTGGCATGTCAATAACTATTAAGCCCGATATACTTCTGAGTCTTATCAGATGCAAGCATAGGTCCAAAGCATCTTCTGTTAGTTTATTTATTCCTCCAGAATTTAAATCTCTTTTTGATGAATCAATATCTATTGAGACTAAGGCTTTAGTTTTTTCAAAGCTTAAAGTTCCACCATTTTTGATTTTAAAAATTTTATTATAAGCTTCCAAAATTTGATCAGTTCCATTCAATTCATTAAATCTTGAAGAAAATTTATCTTTGATCAATTTAGTCTTTGGGTATAAAAATTGAGCTTGTTTCTCAAGACTAAATCCATTGAAAAGTTTTTTTTCTTGTTTTTCATCTAAATTTATTTTTTTTATTTCAATCCATTGATCTACTAGCTCTGTAAAATTTTTTGCCAATTCATTACTAGAGATACTTTCTGCTGAACTCCTAATAATTGCCCCTGCTTTATATAGTCCGGTATCTTTTGCTATGGCAGTAATTCTGTCACGTTCATCAATATTTATAATTCTTTTAGATATTCCTAAAAATTCTTTATTATCTATAATAATAGCCGAACCGCCCTTTAAGAAAAAACCTTGTTGTGCGTGTGCAGGTTTATTTTCCCTTTCCTCTGCAGTTATTGTAATTATTTCCAAATCACCAATATTTGGATTTTTGTCGTTTAATCTAGAGCTTACCTCTAAGCCATTATTCAACTTATAAAAAATTCTGTTAAGTAATTTTTCAACTTTGATAACTCTTGCACAATGAATTTCCCCTATCCTTAAGGAGGTATTTTCTTTTTCAATCCAACATTCTAAAAGCCTATTACCTGAAAAAAAACTAATTCGCTTTTGACCTAGGCTGTCTTCAGATAATATCTCTGTTGGACTAGTCATTTAATTTTTTCCAACCAGAACTTAATAATAAATTATTAACTTCATTAATTGGAAAACCCATAGTTCCTGTATAAGAACCATTGATCCATGGAATAAAACAAGATGCACTACCTTGTATTGCATAGCCTCCAGCTTTATTTTCCCATTCGTTAGTATCCAAATACTCTTCAAGGGCATTTTTAGTTATATGTGCAAACTTTACTCTAGTTGTTATCAGTTTTGATATTTGAGAATTGCCTGGTTTAATTAAAGTGATTGCAGATAAGACACGGTGCCTTCTGCCTGACAAAAATTTTAGAATTTCACCTGCGTTTTTTCTGTCTTTCGGCTTTCCAATTATTCTTCTGCCTGCAGCAACAATTGTATCACCAGACAAAATAAAGTCATTTGTATGATTTTTTGAAACTTCTAAAGCTTTTTCTTTTGACATCCTAAGCACAAAGTCTTTTGGAAGTTCTTTTTTGAGAGGAGTTTCATTTATATCAGCTGGTATAGTCCTGTCAGGCACAACCCCAATTAACTTTAACAGGTTTAACCTCTGAGGAGAGGAAGAGGCAAGTATAAGTAATGGCTTAGTCAATTATTTAAGGCCAATATAAAACTTTTATCAAATTATTTATGTCTGAATGTAATCCTACCTTTGGTCAGGTCATACGGTGTCATTTCAACATTAACTTTATCACCAGCAAGAACTCTTATTCTGTTTTTTCTCATTTTGCCACTTGTATGTGCTAATATCTGATGGTCATTTTCTAGAGTTACTCTAAACATTGCATTTGGTAATAATTCAGATACAACACCTTCAAATTCAATTACACCCTCTTTAGCCATAAATTAATTTCTCCAAATAATTAAAATTATGCTCACAATGTATTTAAATAAGATATAAATCAACGATTTTCTTACTTTTTATAAATAATCAAACAGTCTTTGGTGTAATTTTTTAGTCAATACATCCCTGACTTCTCTGTATCCGTCCAATCTTTGTTGCCTGTTTCCTGTTATTAAACTTGCATCTGGTATATCAAAATACTCAACAACACAAGATTGAGTTTTTGTCGATGATAAAACATATTGATAAGCTTCTTTTGTAAAAGTAATTATCAAATCAAAAAAAGTATTATCAAGTTCAGAAAACAGTTTTGATTTATGACCAGCCAAATTTAATTTTTTTTCTGCCATAACCTCCACAGCTAAATAGTCAATTTTCCCAAATTTAATACCGCAACTATCTACAAAAATTTTTTGATCAAACCACTCTTTTGTAATTGCTTCAGCCATGGGTGAACGAATTGAATTTATATTACATACAAATAAAATAGCGTTAGGTTTTTTAATATTTTTTTTCATTATATAAGCTTTATTTAGATCTTAAAATACATATAAGTGTAAATATTCTTCTTGCAGTTTCATAATCCATTTTAATTTTTCCGTCTAAGCGCTCAACTACCAATGCAGCGCCCTCATCATGAAGAGCTTTTCTGCCGACGTCTACTGCCTGAATTTGTGAAGGAGGTTTTGTCCTTATAGCTTCATAGTAACTTTCACAAATAAGTTGGTAGTCTTTTATTAGTTTCCTAAAAGGACCTATCGCAAGATAAAATGAATTGAGAGAAACATCATTTTGAGACCTTATATCAAAAAGTAAATGTCTACTTTCTTTTGATAAAAATAATATATATGGCCCTAAATGATCTTTTAACTCAAAAGTATTGTTTTCGATTAAATCATATATTGCTATGGCTCTTTCCTGTTTTTGTTCTGGAGTTATATTTTCCGATTGAGTTTCGGCCATTTCTATTTTTATGATTTTGTATATTTTATCATTCATCATCTAATTTTTATGATTTGGTGAAAAGATTGTAGGCCATTCTTTATTCAAATCGTCAATTCTAAATGATATGTTAGTACCTACTAATTTTATTAAAATATTGTTTGAAAATATCAGTTCAATAAAACCTCTCTCCTTTTTTAAAGTTAGAAAATTAAGTATATTTTCTAAATTGAAAGAGGGAAAATTTTTTTTCTTAACTTCTATAACATTATCAAAGCAAATACCTGACACTATTCTTTTATTACCTTTATTTTGAAGTCTGCTTTCCCAAGAAAATCTTGAACAAACTAAAAAAAATTGCTTTTCAACTTTATCAAACTTCATTTCACTAGTTGGAATAGCAGCATCCTGAATTAGAGCAGACAATACTTGATAATCCTCTATATCTGATCCATATAAATGAATTTTTTTGAATTCCATATTAATTAATTTGTTATTCGTACTATGTTGGCTCCACAATCTTGGAATTTCTGTTCAATTTGCTCATAGCCTCTATCAAGGTGGTAAATTCTTGATATATAACTCTCACCTTCTGCTCTTAAAGCCGCGATTATTAAAGATATAGATGCTCTTAAATCAGTTGCCATTATTTGAGCTCCTTTTAAGTTTTGAACACCAGAAACTTTTGCGACACCACCATTGACTGAAATATTAGCACCCATTCTCAAAAGTTCTGGAACATGCATAAATCTATTTTCAAAAATATTTTCAATTATTTCTGAATTCCCATTAGCGACGGTCATTAAAGTCATAAATTGTGCTTGTAAATCTGTTGGAAAATCAGGATATTCTGATGTTTGGACATTTACAGGTTTTAATATACCATCAGATGTAATTTTAATTATATCCTTATCACTTTCCCAATTTACACCTGCATTAATTAGTTTTTTGGATAAGCTCTTAAGATGTTTTGGCTCACAATTACATAATTCTAATGAACTCTTTGTAATTGCCGCAGCAATTGCAAAACTTCCAGCTTCAATTCTATCAGGTATAACTTTATGATTGCATCCCTCTAATTCTTTAACTCCTTCTATGATGATTTCGCCACTACCAGCACCTTTTATTGATGCACCCATTCTTATGAGGCAATTTGCCAAATCAATAATTTCTGGCTCTTTTGCTGCATTTAGAATTCTTGTTCTTCCATTTGCTAATGATGCTGCCATAATTACATTTTCAGTTGCTCCAACTGAAATTTTTGGGAAGCTTATATCTGCCCCATAAAGCCCTTTTTTTGGTGCTTTTGCCTCTATGTAACCATCTTTAAGTAAGATGCTAGCACCCATTTGTTCAAATGCATTAATATGTAAATCAACAGGCCTCGTTCCGATGGAGCATCCCCCAGGGAGACTTACTTTGGCTATTCGATACTTAGCTAATAAAGGACCTAAAACAAGAATAGATGCCCTCATTTTTCTAACTATATCATATTCTGCAATATATGTTTTAGGTTCTCCAGAAATATATGCAATATTATTTTCAATCCTTGATTTCATCCCAAGACTTGAAAGTAGAATGCTCATAAATCTTGTATCTGCTAAATTTGGCATAGAATCTAATTTGAGCTCCCCTTTGCTTAAAAGTAAACTACAGGCCATTAGTGGGAGAGCAGAGTTTTTTGCACCACTGATTTTAATTTTGCCTTTTAATTTAGCCCCACCTATAACTTTCAAGCTATCCATATACTATTCTTTCTTAATTTGAACCTTTTTCCTTATTTAATAAGGACGAGACACCTATATTTTTTTTTCTATATCTGTTTGCATTTTCGCCTGCTTCTCTTTTTTGTTGTTTTCTCTTAAGTAAATTGTTTCTTAATGCATTAGCTAATTGTTTTTCTTTTTTTGTTTTCATAATGATCCTTTTAAACAAAATTACAAAAAAAATAAATTAGATTAATTTGTCAAATTTAAGACTTTTCTGGATTAAAAAAATATTTATTGATTATAATATATATATTTGTTTATTGTAAATTTGTGCTGCACTAGCTCAGGGGTAGAGCACTCCCTTGGTAAAAATTTGCCTCTCTTAGGTGAAAACTTAAGATGAAAAGCTCTCAAATTCGGGGAAAGCTAAGGATTAATTCTAAGCCAATCCCGAGCCAAGCCAATGAGGAAGGTGTAGAGACTGAACGGGAGCAGCCTAAGGAACTTTTCTAAGGCTAAGAGACAGTCCACTTCTCTTAAATTTCGAAAGAAAAATGAGGAGGAAGGGAGAGGTCACTGGTTCAATTCCAGTGTGCAGCACCATTATTAAACTCAAATTAATTTATGAATTTAGATTAATTTTATTTTCATATTTATTATGAGTGCATGAATTAAAGTAGGAAGAATAATTTTATGATTGATCGCTTGGAAGTGTTAGATTTCTGATTTAAGATATTAATTAAATAATTTTTATTAGGAATTTTTTATGCCAAAAAGTTTTCAACCAATTTCAGGTTTTGAGCTTCCCAGATTTGCAGGAGTTCCAACCTTTATGCGACTACCACACGTTTCTCTTGATGATTCAGACATTGATAAAGTTCAGATTGGTTTAATTGGAACACCATGGGATACAGGTACTACAAATAGACCTGGACCAAGACATGGGCCACGTCAGTTGAGAGATTACTCAACGATGATAAGAGCACAAAATAGTCATACAGACATAAGACCTTTTGAACTAGTAAATTGCGCAGATTTGGGAGATGTTGGTCCCAATCCAGCAGATATCAATGATACAATGGATAGGATGTCTAAGTTTTTCAAGAAAGTGAAATCATTAGGTATATTACCGTTAACAGGAGGTGGTGACCACTTATGTTCTTTACCAATTCTAAGAGGAATTGCATCTGATAATCCTGTTGGGATGATCCATTTTGACAGTCACACAGATCTATTTAATAGCTACTTTGGTGGTACAATGTATACCCACGGAACTCCATTCAGAAGGGCTTTAGAAGAGGGACTTTTAGATCCAAAAAGAGTTATTCAGATTGGTATTAGAGGGACAGCTTACGATAAAGAAGATCATGAGTTTGCAAAATCTGTTGGTGTAAAAATCATCAAGATTGAAGAATTTTTTGAGCGTGGCATTAAGGATGTTATGATTGAAGCAAGAGACATTGTTGGAAATAAGCCTACTTATGTTTCTTATGATATAGACTTTGTTGACCCAACCTTTGCACCGGGAACTGGTACACCTGAAGTAGGTGGTCCTAACTCATTTCAGGCTATTCAGGTCGTTAGAGAATTAGATGGTGTTGATATCATTGGCGCTGATCTTGTTGAAGTCTCGCCCCCTTTTGATCCTAATGGTGGAACTGCTTGGTTAGGGGTATCTATTATGTTTGAATTATTATGTATTATGGCGAAAAATATTAGTGATAAAAATTAATAAACAGTTTTTTTTTAGTGTTTTAGTTACATATTGCTTATTCTTTTTTATTCCTCTAACTGGTCAAAGTTCTGAAATTCAAAATCTTGATGGAATATGGTTTATATGTGAATACAGTATAAGTAATAACCCTCCCAATGATAATTGTGAAATGCTAGATAATGACGGCTTTCTAGTTGAGCAAGGGAACATTTCACATTTAAAAATTAAAAATAGTCAACAGGAAGGTTGCAGGGGTGATAGAACTGGACACTGTTTTAAGGATGGTACTATTGGCCTAAAAGCCAAGAAAAGAAAAATTGGTAATTTTACTATTGGATCCAACTGGGTTGAGGTTAAACATTTAACTTGCACTCAGAGGTTTTGGTTTAAAGAATATGAAAATTTTTGGCACGGCTGGCCAGATGACAAAAAATGTTTTTGGACACGTAATAAAGAGTTTTATGTCCAACGATACCAAGGAGAACTTAAAATTAATTAAATTTGATTTTTGCTATTTCACTCTCCAAACTATAGATAAGCACTTCTAACTCGCTTAAATTATTTTCATTTAATAAAGGCATTAGGCTTTCTAAGAGCTTGTCTGCGCCTTTAACCTTTTTTTCTTTAGCAATAGAAGCGTATCCAACTGCTTGTAAGAAGCTTTTTTCATCAAATGAAGTTAAAAACAAGTTTGATAAATATAAATATGCCTCATTTTCATCTCTTGATGCAGCAATTTTATAAAATTTAAGAGCACTTGAATAATCTTTTTCACCTCCAAAATTATTTTCAAACATCCAGCCAAGTCTTAAAGCTGCATTTGGATATTTTTTATCAGAGAGCCTTTTGTAAATAATTCTTGCTTTCTTATTATCGTTCTCTTCATTTGATTTTTCAAGATATGAGCTGAGTTTTATCTGGGCCAGTGTATAATCTTTTTCGGCTGCCAAAGAAAAATGTTTGATCGCTTTCTTTATTAATTCTTCTTGTTCCGCTTTTAATCCAATCATGTAATGGTATTTTGGGTCTGAATCCAAACTTCTATTTTTATACCATTTCATCGCATCACCAAAGTTTTCTGATGCATAAATTGAATTACTAAATAAAAAAAATAAAAGAAAATAAAATACTATCTTTTTTGTGAATCTAAATTTGAATGGATTAAATATTGTTATCATAATAGTAAATATAATATAAAATTTAAATTATTAAAACTTAGCTAATTATATGAATATTTTATCAGACAGGTCCGTATTTAAAATCAGTGGTGAAGATAGCTTTGATTTTCTGCAATCTGTTGTTACAGCTGATATATCTCCCTTGAAAGAAGAAAGAGCAGTAGCAACTTGTTTATTGAGTGCTCAAGGAAGGGTTTTGTTTGATTTTCTTTTGTATCCAGATTTTAATAATTTAGAATTTTCATGCCTAGTAGACTGTCATAACTCTGAAAAAACTGAGTTAATTAAAAGGCTCAGTATGTATAAGTTAAGAAGTAAAGTTGTTCTTTCTGACAGTGTAAATTTATCAGTCTTTATTTGTGATGAAAAAAAAGAAGGTTTTTTTTCAGACCCCCGACACTCTAAATTACCATTTAGAGTAGTAAGAGAAAAAGAAACTATTGACTTTGATTTTTTGGTAGACAGTGACTTTTATAAAAAAAGATTAGACTTGTGCGTAGCAGAAGGTCCGAGCGAAATAACAAGAGGTGAAGCTCTTCCCTTGGATTACTGGATGGATAAAACTTCACATGTTTCATTTAATAAAGGATGTTTTATTGGCCAAGAAGTAACCGCAAGAGTATATCACCGAAAAAAAATACGGAGAAGGTTGATATCAATTAATAATCAAAAGATAAAATTAGACCCTAGTAAAATTACGGACAAAAGTTTACGTTTCATTAATCAAATAGGTGAGATAGTTCTTTTGCTAGCTCCTATTGATTTAATAAAAAAATTTGAAGCTAGTAATAATGAATCTGAAATAATATGGTTTAATAATTATGTTAAGTTTAATTACTATTTATAATTAATTATTTAAATAAACTATTAACACTATCATTAACACTTTCTTTCTTTTGAATTATTTTTTTTGCTTTTTCAATCTCAAGTTCTAATTTTGAAATATAGTCTTTCAAATCTGAAATATTCCATCTTTCCATCTCAATAGTTTTTTTTTGAGGTTGAAGTTCTTCAAGATCTTCCATTGTATTTATCTCTTAAATTATTTATATTAAATATGTTCAAATATATATAGAATACATTTAGTAATCATTTTGTAAATTTAGTTTTTGGAGCTTTATTATGAACGCACCTTTAATGCCTAAAGCAACAGCTGTTTGGTTAATAGAAAACACAGCGCTTACTTTTGATCAAATTTCAGAATTTTGTAAAATTCATATTCTTGAAGTGCAAGCTATTGCAGATGGTGAGGTAAATGCAGCCATTGTTGGATCAAGTCCGGTAATGAATGGTCAATTAACTTATGATGAGATTAAAAGATGTGAAGATGATCAATCAGCTTCACTCAAACTCATAACATCAGATTTGCCAGAAGTAAGTTTCAAAACCAAAGGTCCAAAATATATACCACTTTCAAGAAGAGGGGATAAACCCAACGCAATTGCATGGATAGTCAAATATCACCCAGAATTAAAAGACTCCCAGATTGTTAGACTAATTGGGACAACAAAAAATACTATTGAAAAAATAAGGGATAGAACTCATTGGAATATCCTAAATATTACAGCCAAACATCCGGTTCTTTTAGAATTATGTAGTTATGAAGACCTTAATAAAGCAATAGTTAAATCAGGTGGCGATCCCACAGCTTCAGAAGTTCAAGTAAATACTATATCTGAACTTCCATAGAGATGTCTGAAGAACAGAACAAAATTAAAGCGAAAATTAATGAATTAAGAAAACTACACTCTGAATTAGATATTGAGATTTCGAAAATTGTTAAAGTGATCCCACTAGATCAAGTAATGTTACAAAGAATTAAAAAAAAGAAACTCAAACTTAAAGATGAAATTAGTAAATTAAGTTCACATATACTGCCGGATATTATAGCTTAGTAAAAAATATTAATGGATAGTTATAAAGATAATTTAGTTTCAATCGTAATGGGAAGCCAATCAGATTGGCCTTGTATGAAAAGTGCTTCTATAATTTTAAAAGAGCTTAATGTACAACATGAAGTAAAAATAATATCAGCACATAGAACACCAGATAGATTATTCAAATACGCAGAAAATTTAGAGAAAAATGGAATTATGGTTTCAATTGCTGGTGCTGGTGGTGCAGCACACCTCCCTGGCATGATAGCATCAAAAACAATAATTCCAGTTTTAGGTGTGCCGGTTAAATCTAAAAATTTAAATGGTATTGATAGTTTGTTGTCAATCGTTCAAATGCCACCTGGTGTTCCTGTAGGCACTCTTGCAATTGGAAATGCTGGTGCACAAAATGCAGCTTTACTTGCTGCTTCAATTATTGCTTCGAGTGATGATGAGATTGCAAAAAATTTAAAAACTTGGAGAAAAAACCAAACTCAATCTGTTAAAGAATATCCATCTGATGAGTAATGCTCTTTTGCCTCTTGGTTCATCTATTGGCATATTAGGAGGAGGTCAACTAGGCCGAATGATAGCAATGTCTTGTATTGAATTGGGTTATAAAAGTTTTGTATATTGTCCAAAGGGCGACAATCCTGCAGTAGAAGTTTCATCACAACATATAATTGGTGATTGGAATAATGATTTATTATTAAACAAATTTATTTCATCCGTTGATGCTGTGACAATAGAATTTGAAAATATTCCAATTGAAGTCATTCAAAAAGTAGAAAAAAAGCTTTTAGTTTATCCTAACTCAAAAGTGCTTAGTACTTCACAATACAGACCACATGAAAAAAAATGTGCCAAATTATCAGGTATAGATGTTCCTCGTTGGTGGTTAATCAATTCAAAAAATGATCTTGAATTTGCTATGAATGAACTTGATGGTGAAGGCATTCTTAAAACCACTTCATTGGGCTATGATGGAAAAGGGCAATTAAAAATTTCTAAAAGAGATACTCCTGATAAAATTTGGGAAAAAATCAAAGGCAAAGAGTTTATTTTAGAAGAGTTTGTAAACTTTAATTCAGAAATATCATTTTTAATTTGTAGAAGAAAAAACAAAGAATTTTGTATTTTTCCACCCACTGAAAATAAACATAAAGATGGAATTTTGAATAAGAGTAAAGCTCCAGCGGATCTTTCTGAAGAAACTTGGTTAAGTGGTGCTGCCAAAGTATCAAAATTAGCCGAAGACCTTGAATTAAATGGATTGTTAGCAGTTGAATTTTTTTTACTAGAAAATGGGAAATTATTATTCAATGAGATGGCGCCAAGGCCCCATAATTCATTTCATTGGACAATGGATGGACTGCTATGTAGTCAGTTTAACCAGCTTGTGAGATGTATTACAGGTATACCATTTGGAAATGTTAGTATATCAAGAAGTTGGGAAATGATAAATTTATTGTCAGAAAACTTTTCAGATTTAACAAAATATTACTCTGAAAAAAATAAAATTTATCTTTATAATAAAAACGGAATAAAAACTAAAAGAAAGTTAGGTCATATCAATAGGTTGATAAATTAAACCTTTTTCCTATCAATCAATGTAGTTAAGTCAAAGGGCGTCTTTTGATATAATTGATTTAACCAATTCGCAAATAACAAAAATGCAAATGGTCTCCAAGTATTCTTAGGAGTTTTATTTATATTATTATTAGGATAATAATTTTCAGGCATTTTAATTTTTGTTTTTGCTTCAAGGTCTCTTTTGTACTCATTGTGCAGGGTATTGAAGTCATATTCTAAATGATTGAATATAAAAAAATCATCATTTTTATTATTAATCATCATTCCAATTCCAGCCTGATTTGATTGAGCGAGTATATCAAATTCTGGATAATTATTAATGTCTTCTATTTTTGTTTCCGTATGTCTTGAAACTGGCATTGGAAAGTTATCAGTAAAGCCTTGCATTAATCTTAACTTTGCAGGGTTTATTTTATGGGAAAAAATTCCAAAAATCTTATCTTCTAGTGAATATTTTTCAATCTTATATTGATGATACAAAAGTGCCTGTGCTCCCCAGCAAATACCTATTCTTTGAAATACATGTTTGTCTGACCAATCAATAATTTTTATCAATTCATTCCAGTAGATGACATCCAGAAATGGTAAAGTTTCAACTGGTGCACCAGTTATTATAAGTGCATCATAAAAATTATTCTTAACATCATTCAATGTGTAATAAAATTTATCTAAATAGGCAGTCTCCTCATTCTTAGGTTTATAGCTAGCAGTAGTCATAAGCGTCAGCTCTATTTGGAGGGGACTATTGCCTAAAAGCCTTGCAAACTGAACTTCTGTATCTCTTTTTTTGGGCATTAAGTTGAGTAATAGGACCTTCATTGGCCTTATGTCCTGTCTTAATGCGGTATCACTAGCTATTAATTGAACTTGTTCTTTTTCTAATTGTTGCTTTGCTGGAAGTTTTGAAGGGATTTTTATTGGCATTTAATGATAAATACTATCATCTATTAAAGTTAAAAAAAGGAAAGTTATTAAAAATATTAAATGGCTTATTTAAATTTTCTTTTATAGGTTTAGTTATACTTCCTAATAGTTTTACATTTTGTAATCTTCTTTCAATAAACTCTTCTACTTTAGATAAGTCTGGATCAAGAGAACCTAACCATGACATCTTTGTTGTTGAATAAACACCTGCTAATATTCCTCTCTTAGTATAAAAAGAAATATCAGTAGATCTATCACCAACTGTTCTCCAAATCTCATCAGTAGTTTTGTATAAAGCTTTTAATGCAAACTTTGAATTTTTTGGTAAAGCTAAACATGCGATTGACTTTCTAACAGCTTCTTTATTTGGATTCAAAACTCTGAACCTACATAAAAGGAGTTGCTTTATTTTATCTGGAGTTCTTAAATCTGAATAATCCGTTTCTTTGAACTCTTTGATCATTAACCTGTCAGATAAGTCAGCAAAATGAATTATTGTATCAATTATTCCATTTGGAAATAAAATATCATAATCATCAACATTAATTTTATTTGAAACAAAGCCTGTTAGGATAGTTTCTTTAGTCCAGCCATCAAAATTTATATTTTTAAGAGCATCATTAATTATTTTATCTTTTATATCTAAATCGTCTGACATTTTCTCTCCAGTTAAAATAATGAACTATTTTATTATAAATATATAAGTATATAAATAATATTAAAAATCAAAAAACTATTAAATTAAATCTAATTACTTACAAATAGGTTTGCTTATTTATAAACAATATGTTAATAAACGCGACTACTAATATTTAACAAATGAAAGTTTATGAGTGCTAGTTACAGTTAGAGATAATAATATTGATCAAGCTTTAAGAGTTTTAAAGAAAAAAATGCAAAGAGAAGGTGTCTTTCGTGAGATGAAAAATAGAAGAGCGTACGAAAAGCCATCCGAAAGAAGAGCCAGAGAAGAAGCAGAATCAACTAGAAGAGTTAGAAAACTAATGAGGAAAAGATTTGAAAGAGAAGGCTACTAGTATTTTAAAATCCTCTTTTTTTTAAAAAAAACTCAATATATTCATTACATTTTTTATAATCTTTATCTCTTTTGTTAATATTAAAAAAACCATGACCTCTGTTTAAAAATTCTTTAAATACAACATCCCTACCTAAACCTTCTAAATTACGTACAAATTCAGACACCCAGTCAATTGGAATTATATCATCACCAGTTCCATGTAAAATTATACAAGGTGGAAAATTGTTAAGACACTCTTTAGCAGGATCAATAAAAAAATCTCTGAAAAATTGATCCCTTTTTTTACCTTTAGGTGAAATGTTTATAGCTGGATTATATAAAATTAAAGCAAGTGGTTTAATTGTATTTTGGCTTTCAAAAATATTCTTATTTGCGATAGATGCTGCTATTTGAGCGCCAGCAGATGCACCTCCTACAATTACTTTATTTTTATCAACGCCAAACTGCCTTGATTTTTTAGTTAACCAATTATAAAAATAATGGCCGTCATAAGTAGCCTCATAGGGTCCTGTATTGTCTTTACTTTGAGTTCTATATTCAGGAACAAAAACTACATAGCCTTTAGATGCAAAGTAAAGAGACTGGTTATAAAATCTTTCAGGTGAACCAATTTTAAAACCACCTCCATGAAACAAAATAATACCACTTCGATATTGATTTGAACACCAATCTAAAGGTTTAAAAATATTTACACTTAGTTTTTTTTTATTTGATGAGTTGTACTCAATTGTTACAAATTTATTTTTATTCAATGCTAATTGATAAAATTTTATTTAAATTTAGTCTAATGCTTGGATTACTTCTTCACAAACTTTTTTAGCATCACCAAACAACATCATTGTGTTGTCTCTAAAAAATAGTTCATTATCTACCCCTGCATAACCTGATGCCATAGATCTTTTTATGAAAAGAACTGTTCCAGCATTCTCAACGTCTAATATTGGCATTCCATAAATTGCCGATTGAGGATCTGTTTTAGCAGCAGGATTTGTCACATCATTAGCTCCTATTACAAATGCGACATCAGCTTGTGAAAAATCGCGATTTATTTCCTCCAATTCAAAAACTTCATCATAAGGTACATTCGCCTCAGCTAATAAAACATTCATATGGCCAGGCATTCTTCCAGCAACTGGGTGTATTGCATATTTTACATTAACTCCTCTAGATTTAAGTATGTCTGACATTTCTCTTAAAGCATGCTGAGCCTGAGCGACAGCCATGCCATAACCTGGTACAATAATAACTGTAGATGCGTTATCCATGATAAAAGCTGCATCATCAGCAGAACCTCTCTTTACCATTTTATCTGATGAGCCCTTTTCAGAAACATCAGCTTCGCTTTCTCCACCAAATCCTCCAAGAATAACACTAAAAAAGGATCTGTTCATTCCTTTACACATGATGTAGGAAAGTATTGCTCCACTTGCACCAACAAGAGAGCCAGTAATTATTAATAATGGGTTTCCTAGTGTAAAACCAATACCGCATGCAGCCCATCCAGAATATGAATTCAACATAGAAACAACTACAGGCATATCAGCACCACCAATAGGAATAATAATTAAAACACCTATTAAAAGTGAAACAATAAAAATACCCCAGAATGCAGTTTCAGAATTTGTGGTCACAAGCGCAAATATTAATACTAGTAGAAGAATACCCAAAAAGGCATTAAAAGGGTGTTGCAAAGGAAATGTTACAGGTTGACCTGATACAATGCCTTGTAATTTGCCAAATGCAACTATCGATCCAGTGAATGTAATGGCACCTATAGCTAGACCTAGGCCCATTTCAAAAAGAGAACCACCTGATATGTTTCCAATCTCGCCAATTCCATAAGCTGAAGGATTATAGAAAGCAGCAGTAGCAACTAA
Organism: uncultured SAR116 cluster alpha proteobacterium; assembly: GCA_902612965.1. GTDB lineage: Bacteria > Pseudomonadota > Alphaproteobacteria > Puniceispirillales. The sequence goes on from CACMFN010000004.1 coordinate 131,929, forward strand.
GGTTGCTGCTAAGCCTACCAAACTATGGAAAGCTGCTACAAGTTGTGGCAAAGCAGTCATGTCTATGCTTCTTGCTATATAAGCTCCAATTAAGCCTCCGAGAGCAATACCTGCAAAAATGACTAAATAAGTAACTGTGTTAAATGGAATAATGGCTAATGTTGTAATTACTGCAATAGCCATGCCTATCATTCCAAAAAGGTTGCCCCTCCTAGCTGTTTCAGGATGAGATAATCCATGTAAAGATAAAATAAAAAGTACAGCTGAGATTAAATACAAAATTGAAGAATAAAAACCGATCATTTTTTGTCTCCTGATGGTTTTTTCCTTTTAAACATTGAGAGCATTCTTTGCGTTACTATAAAACCTCCAAAAATATTTACTGAGGCTAAAACTATAGCAAAAAAACCTACCAGTGACGCAAAGAAATTTGGATCTTTAGGGCCAGCGGCAATAAGTGCGCCAACAATAATAACACTAGAAATTGCGTTTGTTACACCCATAAGAGGTGAGTGTAAAGCTGGCGTTACAGACCATACAACAAAATACCCAATAAAACATGACAATATTAATACAGTAATTCCAAATACAAGGGGATCAACTGAGCCATGACCAAAATTAATTACAGAAGAAAGTTTATCTCCAAGGTCTGATGCTTCAGTTGCCAATGCTTCTAATTTTGTAGATTCTAATTTAGTGGCTAATTCATTTAAATTATTACTTATTGATTTAGCTTGTTCTACTAATCCATTTGATAAATTACTGTCACCTGACATTTTAAACCTCAATTAAGTATTTATAATAATTTTCCGTCTTTAGTTAAAAGTGTTCCCTTAACTATCTCATCTTCTAAACTTATATTTATCTTTGATTTTTCAGCATCCCAGATATTCTCAAGAAAAGCGAATATATTTCTTGCATACAAGCGACTTGCGTCTCCTGCCAATCTACTTGGTATATTTGTATAACCAACGATATTAATTTCATTCTTAACTACTACTTTATCAGCTTTAGTGGCTGAACAATTCCCTCCAGCAACTGCAGCTAAATCAACTATGACCGACCCAGGCTTCATAGATTTTATCATGTCATCAGATATAAGTTTAGGTGCAGGTTTACCCGGAATTAATGCTGTTGTTATAACTATGTCTTGGTCACTTATTGTCTTTGAAACGAGCTCAGCCTGTTTCTTTTGATATGCTGCACTCATTTGCTTAGCATACCCTCCTGATGACTCTGCCTTTTTAAACTCTTCATCTTCTACAGCAACAAATTTTCCACCTAACGATTCAACTTGCTCCTTTGCAGCAGGCCTTACATCTGTTGCAGAAACAATTGCTCCCATTCTTTTTGCAGTTGCTATTGCTTGAAGACCAGCTACTCCAGCGCCCATAACCAAAACCCTTGCAGGTGGAATTGTTCCAGCTGCTGTCATCATCATAGGAAATGCCTTTCGATAAATTTGTGAAGCTTCAATAACCGCCCTGTATCCAGCAAGATTTGATTGACTGGATAATACGTCCATTGATTGTGCTCTGGATATTCTCGGTACCTGTTCTAAAGCAAAGCATGTTATACCCAATTTAGCGATATCTTTTAATTCATTTGAATTTATATATGTCTCCATTTGACATATAAGAATAGATCCCTTTTTGAATAATTTTAATAATTTAATGTCAGGACGTACAATTGAAAAAATTAAATCTGCGTCAGAAAGAAGCGTCTTTTCTGATTTAACAACTTCTGCTCCACTACTTTTATAATCACTATCAAAGTATGAGGATGATTTTCCAGCTTCACTTTGCACTGAAACCTTGAAACCTAGATTTATGAACTTTTTGACTATCTCTGGAGTGCAAGAAACCCTTTCTTCAAATTGACTTCTTTCTTTAATTACTGCAATTTTCATTTAATTTCCCTAATGTCTTGTGAAAGGTTTAATTAATTAAGGTTATAATTTAATATATCGTGATATTGAAAATGTTTTATTATTACTAATCTATAGTGTCAATATTAATTCCGGCTTCTTTTGACATATTAACTTGTTTATTTGTTAATTTTTTTATGTCAAAATTTTCAATCATATCTTCAAAAATTCTATGCCAGTTGACTTCAGCTTTTAATCGCATGAAGACTGAGCCTAATCCTACAGCAGCTCTATCCATTAAAACAAACTCTCTAGGTGGCTCAACACCACCTACTTTCCTCAATTCTTGGTGTACCTTTGCAGCAACTTTTCTGCCCTCTGAACCATCTCTAAGCTGACTAATTGGCTCTGAACTATCATTAAGAAGAGGAGCATAAAGAAACTCTGCCCAAAGGCTCAAAATTTCTATCATTTCTTTATTTAAATTTCCAAAACCCCATTTAAAGTATGCTTCTTCAGCTAATTTTGCGTTTTTAGTTTTGAGAGCTTTGTATAAAACGATTACACCTTCTACAAATGTCGGATTAAAAAAACGTATACTTCCAAAGTCTAGTAAATTTATATTTTCATTTTTCGTAATTGAATAATTACCTAAATGAGGATCTCCGTGTATCACGCCATAAAAATAAAAGGGAATATACCATGCTTTGAACATGTTAATGGCAACATTGTTTCTAGATTTGAGATTTGGATCTTGCTCAAGCCATTTTGTAAGTTTTTCCCCCTGAAGCCATGTCATTGTAAGTAGTCTTTTCGTCGATAAATCCTCAATTACTTCAGGAACATTTACAGAGCTTTCTGATTCTAATATTGCTGAATATAGTTTTATATTTGAAGCTTCTCTTTTATAGTCTAGTTCTTCAGATAATCTTGCAGAAAGTTCCTTATGGATAGACTTAGTTGAAATTGCTTTATCTGCTCTTTCATATAAAGTGAAACCTAATTTTAGTTGTTTTAAATCTGCTTCAATAGCACTTTGCATATCTGGATATTGAAGTTTGCACGCAAGATTTTTTTGATCCAAACTAATCGCTTTATGAACCTGACCTAGGGAAGCAGCTGAACATGATTGTTTTTCAAAAGATTTAAATTTTTTTTGCCAGTCTATACCTAATTCTGTTGCCATTCTTCTTTTTACAAAAAGCCATCCCATTGAAGGAGCATCAGCTTGAAGCTTTGATAATTCTTCTCGATATTCAGGAGGAAGTGCATCTGGAATAGTTGATAGTATCTGCGCTACCTTCATGAGTGGACCTTTCAAGCCACCAAGCGCTTCTGTTAAGACCTTAGCATGATTTTCTCTGTCAATCTTAATACCTAGATATCTTTCGCCAGCCATCCTAGCTGCAAGCCCACCAACAGCAGAAGTAACATTAGCATATCTTTTCAACCTGCCTATCGGGTTTGATTTTTCAGTATCTGTTTCGCTCATGCAGCCTCTAATTCATCAATAAGAGATGAAATTGTATTTAACCCAATATTCCAAAATTCTGGATCTGATGCATCAAGCCCGAAAGGAGCAAGAGCCTCTCTATGATGTTTTTTCCCACCAGATTTTAAAAGATTTATATAACTTTCAGTAAAATTGCTTTGACCAGAGAGTCTGACTTGCCAGAGACTATTAACCAAACAGTCTCCAAAAGCGTATGCATAAACATAAAAAGGCGAATGAACAAAATGTGGTATATATGACCATAATGGTTTATAACTATCATCTAAATTTATTGCATCACCAAGGGCTTGTGATTGGGTTTCCATCCAGATTTCGCTTATTTCGTCAGGTGTAAGTTCATTTGATTTTCTTTTATTATGAAAAGATGTTTCAAAATTATGAAATGCAATTTGCCTGACAACAGTATTGAGCATATCTTCAACCTTTTCTGCTATCATGGAATTCTTTTCTTGCTTTGAATCAGCTTTTGAAAGAAGTTTCTGAAATACCAACATCTCGCCAAAAACTGATGCAGTTTCTGCTAATGTGAGAGGAGTATCTGCTAGCAAGTATCCATTTTTTGATGCTAAAACTTGATGGACACCATGGCCAAGTTCATGAGCAAGTGTCATAACATCTCTAGATTTTCCATTATAATTCATTAAAATATATGGATGTACATCTGGAACACATGGATGAGAGTATGCACCTGAGTCTTTACCATTTCTAATTTCAGCATCAATCCAATTATTTTCAAAGAACTTACTAGCTATTTTAGCAATTTCAGGCGATAGTTCATTGAAGCTCGTTAAAACGATTTCTTGTGCTTCACTCCAACTCCACTTTTGATTGGGTTTGTTTGGAAGAGGGGCATTTCGATCCCACCAATTCAATTTATCCATATTAAACCACTTGGATTTTAGTTTATAATATCTATGGCTGAGATCTTTAAATCTACCCGTTACTGCATCAGCTAATGCTTTTACAACTTCATCTTCAACATCATTATCTAAGTTTCTTGAAGATATTGGGTTAATAAAACCTCTTTTATTATCTTCAATATATTTATCTCTGGAAATGGTGTTAAGAATTAAAGATCTAGTTCTCTTGTTTTGATCAAGAACTTTTGAAAATTCTAATCCTGCATCTTTTCTTAAATCTGGGTCGGGATCACTTAAAAGATTAAGTATCTCTGTTTCACTTAGGGTATCACCTTTAATTTGAAATCTTAAGTCTGAAGAACTTTCATCAAATAATCTTACCCACGCACCTCTACCACTGGGTCCCTTCTCAGCAATAAATTGTTCAAGATCATTCGATAATTGGAAGGGTTTCCTTTGAAAAATTTTTCTCAACCATGGTTTCCATAAAGAAAGATGGTTATCACTCAAATATTTTTTTGAAGTATTGTCATCAAGGTTCATTATTTCAAGTTCAAAAAAAACCAATTTTGAAAATATAATAGATCCTAATTCCCTAATTTCTTGGTATTTTTTACCAAAGTCCGGTTTGTCCGTATTAATGGAAAATGTTAATGAAACGTAGCTATAAAGTTTCCCAAGTTTTTGATTTATTGTTTCATAATCTCTAATCGCTTCATTCAAATTTTCACTGGAAAGAGTGGCAATTTTATTTTGATATTTATTTATGAAACTTTCAGTGAGTTCTTCAATTTCAATTTTATCTGAACTTAATTTACTATCATTAATAGACGCATATAAATCATTAAGATCCCATTGAGGCAAATCTCCAAGCATTAATTTCTCCAGAAAACAATTGAATATTTTAATTATATAGGAGTAGATTATTTAATATCAAAGTAAAATTAAATTTCATTATTTAAAAATTTATAATATTTTTTTAATTTTTATTATTACAAGTCTGTAGATACAGTATGGAGTAAAAAATGGGAAATATTTCTGCAAAATCATTGCCAGGTATTTTTTTTGAACAAGCAAATTCACTTAAAGACAAACCATTATTTTGGTCAAAAAAAGAGGGTTTTTGGGAAGGAGTTACTTGGGGTGATGCAGCCGTACAAGTTAAAAAGTTAGCTAGTGTTTTACAATCATATGGAGTTAAAAAAGGTGATAGGGTTTTAATAGCTTCAGAAAATAGACCTGAGTGGGCAATTTCAGATTTGGCTATTATGTCTTTAGGAGCAATTGTTGTTCCTGCCTATACATCAAATACAGAAGAAGATAATAATTATTTACTAACACATTCTCAAGCTAAATTAGCAATAACATCTGGTGGAAACGTGGCATCTAGATTATGTCTAGCCGCGGATAGTAATAAATTTATCCAAAATATTATACTAATTGACGCTGAACCAAGAAATTTTACTGTTAAAGGTTGTAAAATACTTTCCTGGAATGAGGAAATCAAGAAGGTTGACATTGATAGTAAATTTGAGAAATCAATAGAAAAATTATCAGATGAAGATGTTTGCTGTTTTATTTATACATCTGGCACAGGGGGTAGACCTAAGGGTGTGATGCTCACACATAAGTCAATATTTTCAAATATTTTAGCGTGTAGTGATGTAATTAAAGATGTTAAAATTAAAGAAAAAGTTTTTCTTTCACTTCTACCTTTGTCGCATGCTTACGAACATACTTGTGGTTTTCATTGGCCAATATTTTTAGGAGCTGAAATTTATTACAGTGAATCTACCGAAGCAGTTGCTCAAAACCTGCAAGATGTTAAACCAACTCTTATGATTGCAGTGCCAAGGCTTTATGAAGTGCTTTATTCAAGAATTGTAAATGGCATAAAAGCCAAAGGTGGAATTTCAGAATACCTGTTTATGACTGCGGTTAAACTTGGAAGAAAAAAATTAGAAAACCAGAATCTACTTCCTCATGAGTGGTTGCTTGACAAATTAGTTGAAAGACTGGTGAGACAAAAAGTTAAATTGAGGCTTGGTGGCCGATTAAGATATTTCGTATCTGGAGGAGCCGCATTGAATTATGAGGTTGGTAGTTTTTTTCTTGGCCTTGGAGTTGGTATTTTGCAAGGTTATGGGCAAACTGAAGCTTCTCCTCTCATTTCTGTAAATAGACCTAATTTAATTAAAATTGACACAGTTGGCCCAGCAGTTTTAGGAGTAGAAACTAAAGTTGATGAATTTGGCGAGTTGCTTGTTAGGGGTAATTTAGTAATGAAAGGCTACTGGAATGATGAAGTGGCTACAAAACAAGCAATTAAAAAAGGTTGGTTACACACTGGAGATATTGTTGAGTTTGATAAAGATAATTATATTAAAATTACAGGTAGAAAAAAGGAAATTATTGTAAACTCTGGAGGTGATAATATTGCACCAACGAGAGTTGAAGGTATTTTAGCAATTGAAAATGAGATTGAGCAAGTGATGGTATATGGAGATGGGCACCCATGGTTATCTGCTGTAATTGTTCCATCTGATGAAATTATTAAATCGCTAAATAATAACAAGAAAAAAATTAAAGATAAAATTTCTGAGGCTATAGATCACGCTAATTTAGGACTGTCTCAAATCGAGAAAATTAGAAAATTTATAATAGCTGATGAACCTTTTACTGTCGATAATCTTCAAATGACACCAACTTTGAAAGTTAGAAGGCATGTTGTAACGGGTATTTATCAAGATAGAATATTAGAGCTTTATCCAAAAAAATAAACTATAAACTAAGAAGTTGTAATATTTTTTTAGTAGGGCCCTATAGTTGAACTGGATACAACGCAGGATTCCTAATCCTGAGCTCGAGGTTCGAGTCCTCGTAGGGTCACCAAATTTTTGAGAGATGAATATGTTTGAATTTACACCCACACCAAGAGTAAAGAGGTCTCCATTTTATGATGCAACCGTCAGAGATGGAGTGAAAAGTTTTTATCCCTATAACAATATGTTTTTGCCAACTGGTTATGGGGATCCCGAAAAAGAATATTGGAGACTAATAAATGGTGTTTCTATGTGGGATGTGGGTGTGCAAAGACAGGTAGAATTATTTGGAAAAGATGCTTGCAAATTAGCTCAGATACTTTCTCCTAGAGATCTCTCAAACTTGGAAATTGGTCAGTCAAAATATGTTGCTTTATGTGACCATAGAGGAGTTATTATAAATGACCCTATTTTATCAAAGTTAGAGGAAAATAAATTTTGGTTTTCTATAGCTGATTCAAAAGTGCTATTTTGGGCAAGGGCTATAGCCTATGAAAGAAATTTAAATGTAAATATTATAGAACCTGATGTATCTCCAATGGCTATTCAGGGTCCAAAAGCAGTCGATGTAATTTCTTCGGTTTTTGGAGAATGGGTTAGAGACTTAAAATATTTTTATTTTAAGGAGACTTCTTTAAACGGTATTCCACTTCTATTAGTCCGTTCTGGTTGGTCAAAACAGGGCGGTTATGAATTATATTTAATGGATGGATCAAAAGGAGACGAACTCTGGGATATAATTAAGGAGGCAGGTAAGCCTTGGGATATTGGTCCAGGATATCCAAATACTGTTGAACGTATTGAAAGTGGGTTGTTGTCTTGGGGTGGTGATACTGATGACAATACAAATCCGTATGAAGTTAGATTAGGCAAATATGTCGACCTTGATATACCCGAAGATGTTATTGGCTTATCAGCACTAAAAAAAATTAACAAAGAAGGTCCAAAAAGACATCAATTGGGCATTGTTTTAGACACTGAGGAAAAATTCAAGTCTCATGGTGTATGGTATGATATTTTTGTAAATAATGAAAAACTTGGTGATATGACATGTGGAATATGGTCAAATAGAATTAAGAAAAATATTGGCTTATGTTTAGTTTCAGTAAAACTAAAGTCTGGTGAAAAAGTTAAACTTAATAAGAATGGTATAGAATATACGGGAACAATGACTGAATTACCTTTTATTTAAAATAAGAAAATAGATTATGGCAAAAAAAAATAATAAAGTTATAATAACATGTGCTGTTACAGGTGGTATTCATGTTCCAAGTATGTCGGACTATCTTCCTCTAACCCCAGAAGAAATTTCAAAACAATCAATCGATGCAGCCAATGCTGGTGCTTCAATATTACACTTGCACGCCAGAGATCCAAAAAATGGAAGGCCTACTTCAGACCCAAATATCTTTAATAAATTTTTACCAGTTATAAAGGAATCTACAGACGCTGTAGTCAATATTACCACAGGAGGTGGTCTAGAGATGACAGTTGAGCAAAGACTAGAAGCTCCTTTAAGATTTAAGCCTGAAATGTGTTCATTGAATATGGGTTCTATGAATTTTGCACTATTTCCTGCTGCTTCAAAACTTAAGAATTGGAAGAATGATTGGGAAAAACCTTTTTTAGAAGCAAGTGAAGATTTTATTTTTCGAAATACTTTTGGAGATGTACGTAAGATTGTCAAAATGTTGGGTGATGATCATGGTACTAAATTTGAGCATGAATGTTATGATATTGGTCATTTATATAACTTATCGTATTTTGTTGATGCTGGAATAATTAAACCACCTTTCTTAGTACAATCAATTTTTGGTGTTTTAGGAGGTATTGGTCCAGATATGGATAATGTAATGTTTATGAAACAAACTGCAGATCGATTATTCGGTGATAATTATATCTGGTCTGTTTTAGCTGCTGGAAGATTCCAAATGCCTTTTGTTACACAAGCTGCAATGATGGGAGGTCATGTTAGAGTTGGCTTAGAGGATTCGATATATCTTGAAAAAGGTGTATTAGCAAAATCCAATGCTGATCAAGTTAAAAAAATTAGAAAAATTCTTGAAGAACTAGGAATGGAAATAGCAACACCAAAAGATACACGTCAAATTCTTGGTTTAAAAGGCCAAAACCTTGTTAATTTTTAATTCTATTTACTAGAGATCGATACTGAATTAAGAAAACAAATAATGATCCTAACCCCATAGAAATAAATGCAAAAATCCAGGCACTTGTATTATTAGTTCCACCATTGACATCAAGAATAAAACCTATAATTGGACCAGCAATTGCACCTCCAGCAAAACCTATAATAGAATGGAATGCTAATATTGCTCCTCTTTCATTGTCATCTGAAACAGAAACTGTGCCTGCTGTAAGTGCTCCAGAGTCTAGCATAATAAATGCATGATAGATCCCTACTAAAATTATTATTATCCAAATGGGTAATGAAATAGAAATTGCACAGATAACAGAAAATACAAAAGTAGCAAATCCAATAATCATCAATAATTTTTTTCTACCATAGTCTAAACAAAATTTGGCACCCATTAGTGAGGAAACCATTCCTATAAACATGAAAATTCCAATAATCAAAGAAATTAGTTCTGATGAAATAGTGTTTGGTGTTCTTAGGCTTGCCCACAAGAGAAAGGTAAATATCCAAGCTCTATATGCAAATAATTCGTAAGTATGTGTACCATATGAAAAAATATATCCTAAAGCCTCTTTATTTTTTAATGCAGGCCTTAAATCAAAAAACTTTCTTTCAGTAATATTCTTTTTTTGATTATGAGAAGTTATTAAAAATAAAATAATTATTGCCGACAATGCGGCTGATATTGAAGTTGTATAACATGCAATTTTCCATGAAAAATTAGCAAAAAGATAACCAATTACTGCAAAACTAATCCCATTAGACAAGCCAAATGATGATGTATACCATGGAGTTAATTTTACTCTATCGGTCATATTCAAACGATCATTTAAAACTTGTAGTCCAGGCATATAAGTTCCAGCTAAACCAGAACCTACAACTCCCCAAATAAGACAAGTAGACCAGAAACCTACTGCAAAAAACCAAAGTGAAAAGCACGCTAAGCAAACAGAGATACTTGCTATAATAACAATCCATTTTGCATCATATTTGTCTGTTAATCCAACATATACAGGTGTAAGTAGAAGATAACCAATAAAATATGATCCACTAATCCACCCTACATCTGTATTAGTAAGTTTCCAAATATCTTTAAACTCTACTAAGAATATTGGCCAAAGTGCAAAACTCAAATTACTTAAAATGAGAGAAATGCACATCAGCAATAAAAGAAAAATTTTGTTTGTTTTGATATTAAAAACTTTTATCATCTATCAATATTAAATTAACTAAGCTTGAGATTATTTCTTTGCAAAATATAACACTACCATTTTCTTCAAGTGAACCTCTTTCTGTTTTTTTTTCAAGAGGTTCAGGAATAGAAAGTGAGCATCTGGTTGATATTGTTTTAAGTGATACTAATGGCAAACCTATAGTTGCTATTGGAGATTTAGAGCGAATAGTTTACCCTCGTTCAGCAACAAAACTTTTTCAGTGTTTAACTTTATCCTCAATGAACCCTGAAATTTCGGAGAAGGAATACTCTGTAATTTGTTCAAGTCATAATGGACAAAAAGAGCATATCAATATTGTAGAAAAAATTTTAAAAAAAAATGGCTTATCTCATGAAAATTTAATTTGTGGGCCTCACTGGTCTCTTGAAAAAAATGAATTTATAAATCAGGTAAGAAAATATCCACAACCCTCAACACTTCAAAGTAATTGCAGTGGCAAACATTCTGGTATGCTTTTGCTTTGTAAATTACTCAACGCTGATCCAAAGGGATATGAAAGATTAGATCATCCTGTGCAAAAAAAAATAGTAAAGACAATAAATTTTCTTACTAATAAAAATATTCTTGATTACCCATATGGTGTTGATGGTTGTGGGGTGCCAGCCTTCAGTGCTCCTTTAAAAATTTGGGGTCAAGCGTTAGCTCGATTTGCTGATGATAAAAAACTTCCAGATAGCTTGCGAAACGGTAAAAGATTAATTGCTAATGCTATATGTAAGGAGCCTTTCTTTATAGCAGGTGATAATAGAATTTGTACTGCAATAGCCGAGACCTTAGGGAACAAAATAACACCAAAAATGGGTGCTGAAGCAGTATATTTTTGCTCACTAAATGACTTAGGATTAGGTTTAGTTTTGAAGTGTAGAGACGGTTCAAGAAGGGCGGTAGAATTTGCTTTAGGGCAAGTTTTAAAATTACTAAATTATAAAATATCTAAAAAGTTAGCTAAACATTTTAATTCTGAAATTTATAATTTAAGTGGTGATATTGTTGGTTCAAAATCTATTAAGTTGTTATAAATTTGATAGGTGTTCATCAACTTTTTTAGCAATCATTGAACTCACTTGCTGATTTGCTTCGTAGGTTACGCCCCCTATATGGGGAGTAAGAATAACATTGTCCAAACCTTTAAAATAATCCCCTGAAGACTGATCCATTGGCTCTGTTTCAAATACATCAAGAGCAGCACCTTTTATTTTGTTTCCTCTTAATAGTTTTGCAAGGGCTTTGTCATCTACGACACCACCTCTTGCTGCATTTATAATTACGGAAGATTGTTTTAAAAGCTTTAAATTTTCAGAATTTATTAGGTGATGAGTATTTTCATTAAGAGGAGTATGAATACTGACTACATCTGATGATCTTAAAAGTTCATCCAATGATACTTTAGTTACTCCATTCCAAAGATTTGATGTTTCTTCAATAAAAGGATCGTAAGCTATAATTTTCATATTAAAACTTTTTGCCAATATTGAGGTTTTTTGAGCGATTTCGCCAAAACCAACAAGTCCAAGTGTTTTACCAGAAATTTCATTACCCGAACTCTCTTCTCTAGGCCATTTACCAGCAATCATTTGATGGTTTTTATTAAATGCTCCTCTTAATAATACCAAAGCTGTAGTTATAACATACTCAACAACACTATTTGTGTTTGCCCCTGTTGCAGGATATACATTAATGTTTTTTTTTCTACATGCTGTTAGGTCAATATTATCTAATCCAACACCAAGTCTTCCTACACAGGATAGGTTTGGAGATTTTTCTAAAAGATTTTTTGAAATTTTCGTTCGATTTCGAACAATAAGAGCTTTAATATCTTTCATTTTATTAGGAATATCCTTTTGTTTGTTTGCAAGTTCCTTATCATATACAACTTCATATTTTGATCTTAAAAAATCAATTGCTTCTTCATCCATAAATTCAGTAATTAAAATCATTTATTTTCCTTAAATCTCTTGCACTGGGAGTTCCATAGTTGATGCAACTTCTTTAAGAAGTTGGGTATGGTCTCCGTATGAGAGAGCCATATGATGCTCTAAACCAGAATTAATGATATCATTTAATACATCTTCTGCATTTTTATCAAATTTAATTACACCAGAAGTGCCAGTAAATGCCATATCTCTTTTTAGCATTTCTCCTTTAGAGATGACCATCTTTTGCTTGCCAAATGATTGTGAAATTCTCATTAGTGTAACCACACCTCTTTTTAGAGGAAACTGAAATAATAATGGCATTTTTCGATTTGTATGAATTGTGGCTTGTGGTTTAAATTCTTTATCACACATTGATATTGGCGCTTGTCCGCAATGCCATACTACACCTGTATTATCATTAATATCAATATCTACAAGATCAGTTAGAAATACCTGCGAACCAGAGACTTCCTGAAGAACTATTTGAGTTATTGAACCATATATATCTGCTTCACATGCACAGGGTATTTTATTTTCACTTAACATTGACACAGGCGCACAGATTGCACCACCATACTCTGTAAATGTTTCTGGCCAGCATCTTATTGCGAATGAATTAAATTTCTCTTTTTCCCTAATTTTATCTAACGATGATTTTAGGCGTAGGGATAAATCAAGCTCTTTAGGATCAACGTTATCAAGTGATGAAATTTGACTTTTAACTTGTTTATGCAAGTTATTAATTTCTTTTTTATCAATTGATTTGGCCTCTTTAAATAGTTCATTGAGAGTAAATTCATAAATCGATATTCCAGTAAGTTTTTTGACATCATCTTTATTATATTTACAAGTATCAAACCCTTCTGGATGTTCTCCAATCTTTGCAATTTTAAATTCTTTTATTTTATTTTTGATTTGTTTTGCTCTATCAGATGTAACCCCATATTCTACAATTTTTGGTTTATTTTTTGATAATCTTTTTTTAACAAAAGCATCAAATATACTGGGTTGAATAATTAATGGATCTTCAAAAATCCAATTTACCAACATATTATTTAGGCTTAACGCATGTGAAGCTAAATTTAACCCACAAAATGAATTTAATCTAAGTCTCTCACCTAATCTTGGCTCTGGTATAGCCCAAATTCCAAAATTATCTTTAAACTTATTTGCAATTTGCACAGTCATAAGAGCATCTGTAAAGGTGATTTGTATAATAACAACAAAGTCAACATTTTCAATTTGAAGACGTTCTGCTTCATTTTGTGTTGTATCACTCTCTAGTAAGATTTCATCACCACCTATAATTGAATAAGATGTTTTTTTTAAAAAACTTACGCACTCAGATAATTTCTGATTGGCAAATTCAATATCGAAAGTTGCTCTGCCAAGAGCTAGTACTCCAATCTTCATTTTAATTTATCTCTCTATACTGCGTTCTGAATTCATAATTATTGAAAGGAAAACTACTACCACTCTTGCCATAGCATTTATGCTCATTCCAAGCTAAAGCATTATTGTCAGCAATTTTGCCAATTTCTTTTAGATAGTCATTTGATGGACCTAATAGTTGTTGTTTAATGATATCCCAATTTGGATAATTTAAAAATGCATCTAACCAAATAGCTCTCCCGGCAAGAAAGCCTGAGCATCCTGCTTTAAAAGCCAGTTCTAAAACATTTTTAAAATCTTCTTTTCCTGCGCCTGCTGAAAGCATAACCCAAGGTCTTCCTGCTAACTTCCCCATTTCGTTAAATGCATTAATATCATTGTTAGAAATTTCACTTGCATTGACAGGGCTTTCTAATTTGAAAACATCAACACCATATTTATGATTTGAAAATTCTTCAACAGACTTAAGCACATGTTCTGTTTTTTTATTTTTCATTTCCACATAATCTTTCGTTTGATGCTTATCTTTTGAAAGGGGGTAGACTAATAATTCAAAAAGAAAAAGTATATCATATTTCATGCATTCTTCTCCTACTTTTTGAACATAATCCTGTTGAGCTTGAAGAACTTTTCTATCAGCATCAGGCCGATACCAAGCTAATACTTTAACAGCATCTGCACCCATTCTTTTAATTTTTGAAACTGACCAATGATCAATGCTACTTGAAACTCTTCCCCCTTGTGTATCAGAAAAAATTGAATCTTCTAAAGTCACTACCAACCCCTTTTTAGAGTCAAGAATATCCATAGAAGATGGAATAGCAAAATGCGGATCAAGTAAAAGTGCAGAACTGCTATCTTGAAGACTTTCAATAAGCAGACTTTTAAATTTTGCAACTTCTACCCATGGAGCCTCTTGAGTTTTTAAAAATTCAGCTATTGGTTTCTTTATAGGCGGTCTTTGATCTACTGCTGTCATTTTAAATATTCCGTTTTTGTCGGATAGTCTTTTCATTCCTTGTAGCTTGCCAGGGCTTAGTTGCATTATTTATACTCCATTAAAAATTGATCTACTTGCTGTCTATTTGGAAACCCATCTCTTCCGCCAAAAAATTTGCATTTCAGAGTTGCGGCACTATTAGCAAATTTTATTGCATTAACTTCATCATTGCCTTCAGCAAGACTTAAAGCAAAAGCTCCATGCCAAACATCGCCAGCTCCAAGCGTATCTTTAACCGTAATTTTTTTGGCTGGTATATTTTCTAATTTATTATCTTTTAAATAGTAAACTCCATTTTCTCCATCAGTAACGCAGACCCAAGCTGAAGAAATATTTTTTATTGATTTAAGAGCCTCAAATTTATTTTCAATTTTTGTAAATACTTTTAGACCATTCATTGAGAAAGCAATATGTGATGCTTCTTTAATAATCTCTTGAGTTACTGTCTCCTCAGCATCTACTATTCCAGGAGCACAATTTTTCTTAGCTAACTTTAAAGTTTGCAATGCACCTTCTTTCCATCTTGAATCTACTAAATATGCGTCATGTTCTTTTATATTTGCAATCATTGATGCATCAACTGGTAAAGTATGATCTCTATAATTCATTACCTGCCTATCACCATTTTTATTAATATAAACAGAAGAAAATGAAGACTTATGACCATCAAAAATAATTAAATTATCTAAATTTACATTTTCATTAATTAATCCATTTTTGATCATTAAACCTATTTCATCCTTGCCTATTCTAGATGCTAGTGAAGGCTTACCATTCAATTTAGCGATAGCAACAGCCGCATTAGCTGCAACTCCACCACCTGATATAGATGCATTGTTTGCTCTATATTTCTCAAAATTATTTGGTATTTCATCTATTTGAAATATAAAATCAATTACTGAGACACCAGTTATTAAAACTTTTTTCATTTTTAATCTACAGGCAAGCCGCTTGGAACACTCTCTGGTCTTCCAATTGGACGATTATTGCCATTTTTGTCAGTAAGAGTATTTAAAAAGTCTATTATGTAATCAATTTCAATATCCTCGAGTTTAACCTTATCAATGTCAATTCTGGAGAGTAGTCTACGTTTTTCTCTTTTGTCTTTAAATACAACAAAGTCTATTGTTTCAAGCCAGGGTGCTTGTGTAAGATTTGCTTTATCTGGTGTCCATTTATTATACATAACTATAGGGTCTAAATGATGTTTTATAATTTCTTTTATAGTTGGATATGCTCCATTATGGCCATATGGTGCGGTAAGGGTAATGTTTCTTAAAGTAGGGGTTCTAAACTTATACATGTCTTTCAAGTTATCACTTTCAGCCATTCTTCCTACGTCTCTTGTATAAGGATCGAATAATCTTGTTCTTCCTGGTCCAAATTGCGGCAAAGCAATTGAATAAAAGTTTTGATCAGTGAAAAGAGAACCTGAATGGCAAGTAGAGCAATTTGCTTTACCATAAAACAAATTCATACCTTTTAATTGGTTACTTGTAAGCGCTGAGGCATTACCTCTTAAATAATCATCAAATGGTGTATCATAAGACGCCCATTCAGAAATAATAAAAGCTGCTATAGAATTTACTATATGAGAAATTTCTATATCTCTAAAATCGTCAATATCATCAAAAGCATATTTAAAAAGTTCAACGTATTTTTGATTAGATCTAATTCTATTTGTTATCGCGGGCCATGCTGTATCAATTTTTCTATGCGCTAATCCGATTATCTCATTTTCTCCAAAGTTTCCTGCCATTTCAAATTGTTTTGTCATTGGAAATAAAGCTTGAACTGCAAGAATGTTATCTAAATCTGGCGGAAGCCATTCTTGAGCAGGGGTGTTAAATTCATTGCCATAAATATTTGAAATGCTTATGCTTCCATCATGAAGAAGAGTATTTATTTCTTTTGCGCCTAAGTTCCATAATGCTAGAGAATTTCTTGGAACTCTTTTCTTTATTTTATGAATTCCTTTTCCTGCATCTCTATTAGGTCCAACACCATTTCCTCCTTCTCCAATGCCTAATGCAAGTCCATCTGAGCTTCCAAAATCATGATGATGACATGTGCCGCATGATATATTCTGATTTCCCGAGAGTATTTTGTCATAAAATAATAAACTCCCTAGTTTTGCTTTCTTGGGATCTGAGTAATGAAAATCACTTTTTTCTAATGGTTTAGGTAATTCTAAGGAATGAGATTGGTTTAGGTTCAAAAATACTATAAATATACTCTGAAAGGTTAAAAAATGTTTAAGAATATTTTTATTTTTTTGATTTTTATTCCTATAGTTGCATTTGCAGAACTCGAAAATGCTAGAGATCTTATGGAAGAGGGAAAGTTCAAGGAAGCAATGCAAGAGTTGCTTCCAGCTGCAAGATCTGGAAACGCAGAAGCTGAGGAGCTTATTGGAGTAATGTATGCAATGGGCCTTGGTGTTGAAAGAGACGATGTTCGAGCATTTGAATGGTATTTGCGCGCGTCTTTGAAGGGACATCCTGGTGCTCAATCTGGTATTGGATGGTATTATGAAATTGGACGAGGTTTGCCTGCGCCTGATCTGATTAGGGCATATACTTGGTATGTTTTGTCTGCAATTGGCGGTGACCCTGATGCTGCTATATCCCAGGAAGAGGTAATAAAAAAAATGACACCTGAAGAGATTGAGAAAGCTCATATACTGATTGATGATTACAAGGCTTGGATATATCCATTTCAATAAACAAAGGGGGCAAAAAAATGCCCCCTTTAAAAAAGATTTAATTTAAATCTTTACTGTAAGCGTCTGACATTCTGCCCTCTGCATCTGCTACTGCAGAAGTCAATGCATCAAATACTTCAGGTCCGCCCTTTACGTTAGTCTTAAACCAATCATAAACAGGAGAGGCCGCCTCTTTGAACATTGCCTTTTGAGCTGGTGAAGGAACATATAAATTACCTCCCCCTGCAACAAAATCTTCATATGCTTGAATTGATTTCCTCTTTGGTGAAGCAAAAGTTGCTTGTTGCAATGCATAAAAACCATCAGTAATAACTCTCTGAAGATCTTTTGGCATTGATTGATACTTAGCATTATTCATCCACCATAAAGCTCCCATATACGCATGGCCATCAAGAGTTACATACTGAAGTCCTGCATCAGGAAATTTCATATTCATAATGTCAGTAATTCCATTTTTTGAGCCTTCAACAACACCTGTTTGAAATGAAGTAAATAGCTCTGGCCATGGAATTGGTGTTGGAGATGCGCCTAAAGCTTTAACTAATACTTGAGGTAAGTCAGCTACAACAGTTCTTATTTTTAGTCCCTTCATATCTGATGGCTCTGCAATTTGTCTTTTGGTGTTTGCAAAATTTCTCCATCCACCTGTATTACCAATTGTCATTAGCCTAATCGTATCTCCAGAGTCTTTAAGAGCCATGGATCTCACTGTTCTTACAAAATCACTTTGCATAACATCCTCTGCAATTCTGTCATCAGCCATTAAATATGGTAAATCAAGAACCTGCACATATGGAAACACACCTGCAGCACCACCGGAAGTTGATATATATATATCTATGCTACCATCAGATACACCTTGTAGACACTCAGCTCCTTTGGAGCAAAGTTGTGTGCCTACAAATAGCTCAACTGAAATTGCACCATTTGAAGCTGATTCAACATAGTTCTTGAAAACTATTGATCCATCATAGTCTTCATCTTGATCATTAGAGTTCATAGTCATTCTCAAATTATAATCTGCAGCATTAGCAACAGTTGAGAGACTAAAAATAGTCGAAATAATAAAAAAAGATTTTAAAATTTTATTTAAAAACAAGAATACCTCCCTTTGTTTTAACATATGATTTAAAAAATATCATATATTTTTATAGTATCAAATTTATTAATTTATTTTGTTTAAATGATAAAATCTCATTTAGCAAAGCCTGTCAACAATGGAATTGTCATTGATAATGATGGGAAATAAGTAATTAAAAAAATCACTATAATTTCAACCGCTAAGAAAGGTAATATTGCTTTGGCAATTGTCTCAACCCTCTCTCCAGAAACTGAAGATGCAACAAATAAAACTAATCCCATTGGAGGTGTTGCTAGACCAACTGTTAAATTTACTGACATTATTATTGCAAAGTGAACAGGGTGAACCCCCAAGTCTGTAAATACTGGTCCTAAAATAGGACCTAAAATAATAATTGCAGGTCCTGCATCAAGGAACATTCCTACTACAAAAAGCAGTATGTTAATTAAAAAAAGAAGAATATATGGATTATCACTTAAAGACAAAACGAAATCAGCTAAATGCTCTGGTGCATGTGACAGACTTACAACAGTTTTAAAAGCCATTGCAGCACCAACTAAAAGTAGAACAACAGATGAAACTAATGCTGCTTTTTGAAAAACTTTAGGTACATCTTTAAATTCTAAACTTTTTATAACAAATAGACCTATAAAAAGTGCATAAGCAGCAGCAACAGCAGATGCTTCAGTTGGGGTAAATATTCCTCCTAAAATCCCTCCCAGTATAATAACGGGTGTCATAAGTGGGAAAAAAGCTTTCAGAGATGCTTTTCCTCTTTCACCCCAAGAATATTTAGCTGTTGCTGGTGGGAAGTTATATCTGTCTGCCATTAATCTTACTACTATCATAAGACTAATTCCGACCAACACGCCCGGAACAATTCCAGCTAAAAACAAAGCAGCAACACTTTCGCCCATAACGTATGCATAAATAATCATTATTCCTGATGGAGGTATAATTGGGCCGATAACAGAACTTGCAGCAGTAATAGCTGCAGCAAACTTTTTTGAATACCCTTGTTTTTCCATTGCGGGTATTAGCATTGAACCTATTGCTGATGTATCAGCCACTGCAGACCCAGATAATCCAGCAAACAGTATAGATGATAGAATATTCACATGAGCAAGTCCGCCTCGTAAATGCCCCATCATTGCCTGGCTAAATTCCACTAGCCTTAATGTTATTCCTCCTCTATTCATTAATTCGCCAGCCAACATAAAAAAAGGTATTGCCATTAAAGGAAAACTGTCTATGCCATTATAAATATTCCTGTAAAGCATGGCCGCATCTCTAGCTTGACCGTTAAGCCATAATAAAATACCAGGGGCAGCTAAAAGACTAAAAAATACTGGAAGTCCAACTAAAAGAAAAATTAAGAACAGTGGCAAAAACCAAACAAGCATTTTAAACCCCTAAATGCTCCTTATTTTTGTCTATTGGTAAGTTAATTTCAGTATTAAAAGTTAAGATTATTTTTTTTAATATTAATTCAATATTTACTAAAATTAGAAGGAAAATTCCTACTGGTAGTGACATATACATCCAAGCAAGTTTTATTGATTTTTGCTCACCTCCAATTAAATCAAGGGGAACTTTTAAAGATGATGAATTAAAAATCCAACCAATTTTTATGTGTTGCAAACCTAATTGAAAACCAATTAATAGAATGGTTAGAGATAATACAAGTAAAAAAATAATTAGCATATTTTCAAGCAATTTTGGCAGAAGTTGTGGTAGCATTTCAATTGAAACAAATCCTCCCCATCTATAAGCTGACGGTGCTATGAAACCTGTCATCCATAGCATCAAAAAACGTGCTAATTCATCTGGCCAGGGTAATGCATTATTTAGAACGTAACGAAAAAAAACTTGAAGTAAAATCACAATCACCATCAGAAATATAGCTATCCACGCTAAGTTCCTTCCTATTTTAAGCAAAAATGAATTTAAATATTCTAAAGTACTATAGATTTTAATTAAAAGTCTAATTCAAGTCTCCTGAAAGCATATTTATTGTTAAAGTCATATATAAACTATTAACTAAAAATTAATTCAAGTTTATTATTGGATGATTAAAAGAAATTTTTAGAAGAAAGTTAGAGCGAATGAGTGAATTAAAATATGCAATTATTGGTTCAGGAACAATGGGCCAGGAACATATAAAAAATATTAACCTCATTGATAATGCTGAAGTTGTTGCTATTTGTGATCGTCACGAAAAATCAATTGATTTAAGTAAAAAATTATTGAAAAACAAAGTTAATATATTTGATAGCCATATTGATTTGATCGAAGCAGAAATTGCAGATGCATATGTAGTAGCTACACCAAATTTTACTCACATCGAAATTTTGAAAGATTTATTGAAAACTAAAGCGCATCTTTTAGTGGAAAAACCATTTTGTACTTCAGTTGATGACTGTCTTGAAATTAAAAAGCTCGCTAAAGATTATCCAAGCGTTATCTGGACAGCTATGGAATACAGGTATATGCCTCCTGTTGCTAAGTTAATTAATGAAGTATCCAAAGGCACTATTGGGAGTTTAAAAATGTTGTCTATAAGGGAGCATCGGTTTCCATTTCTTGTTAAAGTAAATGATTGGAATAGATTTTCAAAAAATACTGGTGGAACTATGGTTGAGAAATGCTGTCATTTTTTTGATTTAATGAGATTAATATCAAAAAGTGAAGCCTTGAGTGTTTTTGCCAGTGGTAATCAAGCCGTTAATCACCTTGAAGAGAATTATCATGGTAAAAAACCAGATATCATTGATAATGCATTCGTAGTTGTAGATTTTCAGAATGGTGTTAGAGCAAGTCTAGATCTATGCATGTTTGCAGAAAACTCCAATTTTCAAGAAGAAATCTGTGGTGTAGGGGATAAAGGTAAAATTGAAACTTTTGTACCTTCAGATGCTTCTGGGAAAAATTCGTCAGAATTGATAATTGGTTTGAGAGGGAAAGAAAAAATATATTCAGAAACTGTTGTAGTGGACGAAGATATTTTAGATGCTGGAAGTCATCACGGATCTACATTTTATGAACATAAGGGATTTATAAAAGCAATCCAAAATAATACTGAAGCTGAAGTTACTCTAGATGATGGTCTTAAGGCAGTGGCAATTGGCCAAGCCGCAGAGTTATCAATTAAGGAAAAAAGAGTTGTAAAGTTAAGTGAACTTTTATAAGAGGCTTTCTCTCCATTTAAGACCTGATACTGTATCTTTTAATGGGTTATACTCACAACCTATAAAACCAGTATAATTTAATCTTTCAATTAATTTGAAAACATATTTATAGTCTAGTTCACTTTGATCAGGTTCATTCCTGTTAGGTATCCCAGCGATTTGAATATGGCCTATGTATGCTTGAAACTTTTCAAAGTATTTTGAAACATCACCTCTAATTATTTGGTGATGATAAATATCAAAAAGTAAATAAATATTATCTCTCTCGATCTTATCAATAATTTCTATTGCCTGATCAGTTGAAGAGAGAAAATAATTTGGAATGTTTCTTTGATTTATTGGCTCAATAAGTAAATTAATATTATGTTTATCAAATTCATCACAGGCCCATTTTAAGTTTTCTATATAAACCTTTTTAGCATTTAAAATATTTTCTTTTTCTGAAATACCAGACATAACATGGATTTTGTTACACTGAAAAATTTTTGCGTAACTAATTGCTTCTATTATAGATTTTTTGAAATCGTCTTTTCTTTTTTCCAAGCATGCTAAACCTCTGTCACCATTTCCAAAATCACCGGGTGGAGAGTTAAAAATAGTTAAAATCAACTTATTTTTATCTATTTCTTTCTTTATTGTTTGAGCCTCAATATCATATGGAAATTGAAATTCAACTGCATCAAAACCATTATTTTTTGCTTCTTTGAGCCTGTCAATAAATTCATTCTCTGTAAATAGTAACGAAAGATTAGCTGATAATTTAGTCATATGTTTGGGTTTAATTCTTTTCCTTGACTGGGAAGAATTACTGATGAAACAAGAACGCCTATTGCAATAAAACTGGCAAGAGTGAATATCATTTTTAGATCATAACCAATTTTCAAAAGATAACTTGTAAAAGGCAATACAGATGCTCCAATGCAAAGATTAAGTAAAAACTTTGCACTTAATACACGCGATCTCCAATCATCAGGTACATATCTAACAAGAATTGTGTCTGTAATAGGTATTTGTCCAAATACAAAACTCATAGCAGCTATGGAGAGAAAAAATAAAGACAAATTTTCGAACTGTGAAGCTAGATATATAAATATAACTTGTCCTATAGATATCCAGAATAAAACAAGACGAGGTGAAATTCTATCTATGAGCCACCCAATCGCTACTTGAGCAAATGACGCACATGCATAAACAATCCCCGCAAAAATACCAGTAATTGCAACATTTGTTGAGAGAGATGCTAGATTAATCTCAAAATACCTTGGTAATAGAAAACTCATGGCTCCAAATAAAAAACCACCAGATGCTGTTGATAGTGCAAGAGCAATTAGAGCTTGTTGCCAATTATTGGTAAAACCAGAACTTCTTTTAGTCTTTTTATTTTTATTTTGATTTTCATCAAAATAAATATTTAGATAAAAAATAACGCCAAAGATAATACAAATTACACCGGGGACAGCAAAAGTTAATCTCCAATCTCCAAATAATAAAAGCATCCCTGTGATTAGCGGTGCGACAGCAATTCCCATATTTCCCCAAACACCATTAATGCCCATTCTCAATCCAACAGTTCCTGGTCTTTGCAATAGCATGGCAATTCCTACTGGGTGATAAATAGATGCAAACAGCCCAACTAATCCAAGACAGAATGCTAATTGTACTGGGGAAGATGCCATCGAAGAAAGAATAGCAGAAATACCTAAACCAAAATGATAAATAATCATTAGAGGCATTCTTCCATATTTGTCAGATAAAAATCCCGCTAAAGGAGCAGTAAGTCCAAACATAATCATGCCAAGAGTTCCATAAATAATCATTTCATCAAAACCTAGCCCAAAGTGTCGTCCACTATCATAAGCAGCTTTAGCAAAAATGAGCATCATAAAGTGATCAAGTAAGTGGCCTATGTTAAGAAAAATATTAGGTACTGTAGTATTTTTTAATTTTAAACTCATAATGGAAAACTATCATTGAAACTAAATCACATCTACAAATTTAATATCTGAAAAATGAGAGCTTAGAGTGTCAAAAATCTGCTCGGTGTCATTTTGGTTTATTAAGAAAATACAGCAACCACCAAAGCCTGCTCCGGTTAAACGTCCTCCAAGTATATTTAGCGACTCAGACTTTTCAATTATATTATCCAGCAATTCAGATGAAACTTCATAATTTTGTGATAAACTAAAATGGCTCTCATACATTTTCTCACCAAATGTTTCAGGATCATTATTTTTTAGTGCATTCAAGCAAATTTCCACACGTTTGTTTTCTGATATAACATGGTTAGCCCTTTTAAAGGAAATACCTTCTAAACTATCAACCATATCCCTGTTCGCTTCACTTAAATTCTGGATATTTAACTTTTTTGAGGCGTCCTGGCATTCTTGGCGTCTTAAATTGTAAAGACTTTTTGAAAGTGTACGGGTACTACCAGAATGTATTATTAAAAATTTATGATTTTTAAAAAGAGATACATTTTCTATATTTCCATTTTTCGTATCAAAAAACATAGCTTTTTCAGTTACACCTGAGGATATTACCATTTGATCCATAAGACCACACATAGTCCCAATAAAATTGTGCTCAATTTTTTGAGCTAATTTTGCAAGTTTGTAATTATCGAGAACCTGATTTTCTATTTTGTTAATCGCGCGCAAAAGTGAAATTTCTAAAGCTGCAGATGAAGAGACACCTGAATTCGCAGGAAGATTAGAAGAAATTGCTAACTTTATACCATTTTTTAAAATTTTTGAAGAATTAGGAAACTCTTCATAGAAAACGTTTATTGCACCAGTTACAAAGTCCAACCATGATCCATCTACAGGAGCACTTATTGATCTTACACTCTCTTTAAAAAGTTCAGTTTTACCCTCAATTAATAAAGTATTAGACGGTATAATACTAACTTCAATCCCTAGAGATAATGGTGTTGGCATAACCAGACCAAAGTTATAGTCTGTATGGTCTCCAATTAAATTAACTCTTCCTGGCGCAAAAGCCGTAGCAATAGGTGATTGACTAAAATTCTCTTCGAATAATTCTTTTGATGAATTAATCAATTTCTAAACTCTTCAACTTAAATGCTGCATCTTCTGGTAAAATATCAGATAACATTAATCCTGTAATTTGTTCTATTCCTGCTAAAAATTTAAGTTTATTAGTATCTCTTCTCATTGGTTGAAAAGAAATATAATGATGAAAATTATTTTCATAACCTCTTGGTGGAAAGTGAACTGCCATTGTATAAGGCATAGGTTTTCCAAAAAGATGGTCCAATCTTTTAACTGAAGATATTAATAATTTAGCAATCGAAATAATTTCCTTATCAGCGAGTTGATTAGCACAATCAACTCTTTTAAATGGAGCAATCCATACCTCATAAGGATATCTAGCGAAAGGTGGAACAAATGAAATAGCATTTTCATCTTTTTCTATTTCTAGTTTGTTATCTAATGAGTTTATTAAATTGGAAACTGAATTTTGTATTTTTTGGTTCTTTGCCTGTGTTTTAATAATCTCTGGAATGATTTTCATAGAATATATTTGTCCATGAGGATGCTCCAATGTTACGCCAATTTCTTTTCCTTTGTTTTCAAAAGGGATAACATAATTTATGTTTGGGTTTTGCATTAATTTAGTAAAACGGTCACTCCAAACTTTAATCAAAAGGGAAACGTGTTCAATAGTTAGTGATTGAAATTTAGTATTATGATCTTGAGAATAAGATATAACTTCACATGAACCATATGCGGAACTAATTTCTGTCTTTGTCTCAAATTTTATATTTGGTGGATTAAAACTAAGCGCTGAAAACCTATTATCAAAAACAGCGATTTCGTAATCAGAAACTGGTATATCAGTTTTCATGCCATCTTTTTGACTTGGACAAAGAGGACAATTTGATACATTCGGAAGGAATGTTCTTTTTTGTCTAACAGGAGAATAAAACACCCACTCATTTCTTAGACTATTCCATCTTAAATGTTGGTTGTTCTGATCAATAGAAGGAAGACCTTCAATTTCATTATATTCTCTTTTCTGAGAGCTATACAAATAAAGTTTTCTTCCTTTATCTCTTTCTATTGTTTTAATGAACATAATTTGCCATTGGAATTTGAAAATTAACTTACTATATTAGGTAATTGGAAGATAAAATATATTTTTAAAATTTGCTATCTATCTTGTTAATTATTTTGGAGTTTTAAATGAGGTTAATTTTTATAATTTTAGCTTGTGTGATTTTTACTAAAATTACTTTTGCTGATAATTTAGTTCAACCAAGTCCCGAAATTGACCCCATTGATGTAGTTGAAATTCAGCTATTTGCTCTCCAGTCTAATGATGAGAATGATTTTGGAATAAAACAAACATGGGAATTTGCTCACCCAAGAAATAAAATGGCAACAGGACCTCTGCCTAGATTTACAAATATGATTAAAACTCCTGCATATTCAATACTTCTCAATAATCTTAAATTTGAAACAAAAGAAATTTTTAATGATGGAACTAACGCCGGGATAGCTGTTAGAATAGAAGCTCAAGATAATAAAGCTTACACTTACATGTGGTCCTTAGAGAAAATTCAAGATGATGGACCTCTTAAAAATAATTGGATGACAACTGGTGTTTCAGGTCCAAGACTCTTAGCTGAAGGATCCTAAATATTACGTCAGTGTTTTATTGACATAGTAATCCCAGTTTTTAAGTAAATTGTCTCTTTCACTTTTATCTATTTTAGGAATATACGATTTATTTGAACTCCATAAATTTGAAATTTCTTCTAAAGTTGAATACTTGCCATCTGTTAACGCAGCCATCATGGCAACTCCTAAAGCAGTTGTTTCAGTTATTTTAGGTACTTCAACACTTATATCTAAAATATTTGTTAAAAACTGCATAAGCCAATCATTATCTGTCATGCCCCCATCAACTCTAAGCATTTTAGGAGAAATTCCATCTTCAGACATAGCCTTGAATAAATCTCTTGTTTGATAAGCAACAGATTCTATGGCAGCTCTTGTTATTTCATTCTTGCCAGTATCCCTTGTTATTCCATAAATAGCACCTCTCGCATCTGGATCCCAATACGGACATCCTAGACCTGTAAATGCAGGAACTAAATAAACTCCAGAATTGCTTTGCATTTTTTCAATTATGTCTTCAGTCTGACTTGCAGTTTCAATTATCTTTAGGCTGTCTCGTAACCATTGGACTACTGCTCCTGCAATAAAAATTGACCCTTCTAGAGCGTACGTGACTTCTCCATTAATCTTGTAGCAAATTGTGCCAAGTAATCTAGAATTAGATTTGATAATTTTATTTCCTGAATTGATTATAACAAAACAACCTGTTCCATAGGTTGATTTAATACTTCCAGGCTCAAAGCAAGCTTGACCAACAGCAGCGGCTTGCTGATCCCCTAATATAGATAAAATTGGAAGTTCAACATTTATTATATCTTTTGAAATATCACCAAAATGGCTATTTGAGTCCAAAACAACTGGCATTAAGGATATAGGCACATCAAAAATCTTGAGTAATTCATTATCCCATTCAAGGCTTTCTATATTATAAAGACTTGTTCGTGACGCATTAGTAGCATCAGTAGCATGAACCTTTCCACCAGTTAACTTCCATAATAAAAAACTATCCACAGTACCAAAACAGATTTCATTATTTTCAGCTTTTGATCTTGCTCCATGGACATTATCTAAAATCCATTTTATTTTTGTTGCGCTAAAGTAGGGGTCAATTACTAAGCCTGACTTATTAATGACAGTTTCTTCTAATCCCTGTTTTACTAGAGACTTACAAAAATCTGAAGTTCTTCTGTCTTGCCAAACAATTGCATTGTAAATTGGCTTTCCAGATTTTTTATCCCATAGAATTGTTGTTTCCCTCTGATTTGTAATCCCAATCCCTCTAATTTTGTGTTTTTTTGCAATATCTGAATGATATAAATCTTTTAAAACAGACTTTGTTGTTTCCCAAATCTCTTCTGGATTATGTTCAACCCAACCTGGTTTTGGATATATTTGTTCAAATTCCATCTGACAGGTTTTTAAAATTGAACCATCTTCTCCAAACAATATAGCTCTACTACTAGTTGTTCCCTGATCTATAGAAATATATGTGTCCATTATTTTCTCAATTTAGTTAAGGTTTACTAAAACATACTAATAATAAAAATAAATCAAAATAAAAATTTAAATAAATTTTAGGGGATCATCAGTTATTACTCCTGACAAACCAGCATCCCATAATGTAGCTATTTCATCTGGATTATTGCATGTGTATACAAAGACTTTTGCACTTAAAAGATTAATCTCTTTTAGTTGTTTTAAAGTTATAAACCTGTAATCCAAATGAACAGATACAGCATTTAAATAAATTTTATCTTTTTTCCAGTTTTTAGGTAATTTCTCATACAAAATACCAATTGGAATGCTTGCTGACTCTTTTCTAAGTATTTTAAGAGCATCAATATTAAAAGAAGTTACAAGGATTTGATTTTGAGTGTCTGTTAACTCTATAGTTTTTAGTAATTCCTTAATTAAACGATTTGTATAACTAGTTTCATTTGGTTCATAAAATTTCATCTCTATATTTAAATTTAATTTTGTTTTTTTACAGAATTCTAAAAGTTCAGTTAGTGTAGGAATTTTCTGAAAGTAAAAATCTTTTTCAGATAATTTCCCAACATTAATTCTATTTAAATCACTTTTCAAAATTTTTTTAATGGAGCCCTTATTGTTAGATGTTCTGTCAAGAGTTTCGTCATGAATTATTAAAAGGGTGTTTTCGTTTGTTAGTTGAACATCACATTCAGCCCAATCAATTTTATTTTCTACACACCATTCAAAGCCAGAAATAGTATTTTCAGGTTTATGATATGCTGCTCCTCTATGGCCGCAAATTTTTGACATCATAATTACATCACATTGAAATTTAAATTGTAAAAGTTAATTAAATAAAATATTACATTAGTAAAATTTGCAGGAGAATAAAGTGTTTAAAAAAATTATAGCTCTAATTACATCTTTTTTTATTGTTGAACAAGTAGCCTCGGCTAATGAAACAACAAATTCTAAGTTACTTCTTAATACTTCTAAAGGAGAGATTGTGATAAAATTTCTACCAGATTTAGCTCCTGTTCATGTAGCACGTATAATCGAGCTGGTAAAAAGTGGTTTTTATGATGGTATAATTTTCCATAGAGTAATACCAGGTTTTATGGCTCAAACAGGAGATCCAAAAGGCAATGGAACAGGAGGAAGTGGACAGAAATTAAAAGCTGAATTTTCAGATTATCAGTATACTTCTGGTACAGTTGGCATGGCAAGAACTATGGATCCCAATACCGGAGACAGTCAGTTTTTCATATGCTTTGATGGTTGCGGCCATTTAACAGGTCAATATACAGCTTGGGGTCAAGTTGAAATAGGTATGGACGTTGTAGAAAATATTAATGTCGGTGAGCCACCATCCAACCCTGATAAAATTATTAACGCATCAATTTCAGAATAAATCTATGTAAGAGCATCTATTGCTTCGTCTGTCATTACATCAGGAACTAGTGTTACTGGGACACGGCATGTTGAAGCTCCTCTGGAAGTGATATGGGAGACAAGAGGTCCAGGGCCAGAGCTTTGTGTTGATACTCCTAAAACTAATATTGAAATTATTTCTTCCTCATTGATAAGATTTAAAAGTTCTTCTTTTGCGTCTCCCTCTCTTACATAAAGGACTGGCATTTGCCCTGTAATTTCAATAACTGTTTCTCCAATCTTACGAAGTAGTTTTTCAGCATTTTCTCTGGCTTCAGTTCGCATTATTTCTGCAACACCCGCAAAGTGTTGAAATTCAGCAGGGCTTAAACATTTAAATAATGCAACTCTGCCACCAGTTGAAGCAGCTCTTTTACAAGCATATCTTATCGCTTGATGTTGTTCTTGAGATGCATCGATAACTACTAAAAAAACTCTTCCCTTAATGCTTTCAATTTTCTTTTTAGCCATAATAACCTCTTAAATTTTATATTTTCCTAAAACTTAATGCAGCTAAATACCCTGCTAATATTGCTAAAATAATAGCAAATATTCCATAAAATGCCGAATAATTATGAGCAAAACTATAAATTCTAGCCTCAAAACCAGTCTTTCTAACAAAAATATTCGTGTTTTCTTCAGAAATTTTTAGACCATCTCTAAGATGTAATATTTTAACTTTATATTCTCCAGGAAGTACTGAAGCAGGGAGAACAACTGGTGCTCTAAATAATTTATTATTTTTAATTTCAATATTTTCTGCTTTCACTCCTTTTTTTGAAATCCAATGACTATCTTTTATCATTTTGTTTTTAAAAGTCTCTTTCCATTGGGGCATATCTTTTATACTTTTTTTAGGTATTTCTGAAATTTTCAAATCAGCATTACCTAAGTTATATTGTTTTAAATAGTTTAGGTTTTGTTTGTTTGGTTTCTCACTGCTAAAGATAGAATAATAAAAAGATGGAATATTTTTAAATGTTACATTCTCTCTATTTATCCAAATTCCATAAAAATATTCTTTTTTATATATAGTTGCTTCTGTCTTAGGTCCTTCTATAAAAATAAAAAGATCATCACCATCTTGTCCATCATAGGTTCCAAATAAAAATAGCTCTGCTCCATTGAAACCAGTATTTATATTAATTGAATCTATTGATAAGTCGGCAACAATAGAGTTTGCAAAACTAATTTTTGATAAAAATAAAAAAACTAAAATGAATATTCTTTTCATCATCTTGTTATAACTATTGAATAAATATCATCGGGAGTAAGAGTTAAATCTGCAAACAATTTAAAACAAACAGCTAAAACTAATAATGCTAAAAGTCCTCTTAATTGTTCACCTCTCAACAAAGAGCTTGCATTGCTTCCTATTTGAGCTCCAATAACACCTCCCAACATTAGTAAACCTGCTAAAACTATATCTACTGTTTGAGTTGTTATTGATTGAAGGAATGTAACGTTCGCGGTTACAAAGATAATTTGGAAAAGTGAAGTCCCAACAACAACTGCTGTTGGCATGCCAAGGACATATATCATTGCGGGAACTAAAATAAAACCGCCACCCACACCCATAATAGCGGACAAAACTCCTACAAATGCCCCAATAAATAAAGGCAGGAGAGCGCTTATATATAGCTTAGATCGTCTAAATCTCATTTTAAAAGGGAGGCCATGAAGCCAATTATGTTGATGAAGCTTTCCCCTAGTTCCACCAGGCGTTCTTGATTTTAAAATTGCTTTTGTAGATTCCCATGCCATTAGGAAACCAATCATTCCTAAAAAAACTACATAAGATAATCGAATAACTAATTCTATTTGGCCTATGTCTTTTAAAATAGCAAATAACCAAACCCCAAAACTTGAGCCTATATAACCCCCAATTAAGAGAATAAAACCCATTTTAAAATCAACATTTTTTTTTCGCCAATGAGCTATTACACCTGAAACTGAAGATGCAACAATTTGATTAGCTTCAGTTGAAACTGCTACTGCTGCCGGTATTCCTAAAAATATTAAAAGAGGTGTCATTAGAAACCCACCACCAACACCGAAAAGACCTGAAAGAAAACCAACTATCGCGCCAAGTCCAGAAATGGCAAAAATATTCATCGATACTTCGGCTATTGGTAAATATATATACATAAATATTAAATTCTAATTTAATTTATGCTTACACCCTTGAATACATTAAAAGCAATTAGTTTTATTTATTAATTATGATTATTTATATAATATTATTATTGAACTATTATGGGTATGTTTAATTTTCATGTCACAAAAAGAAATACACAATTATGATATTAGAATTGCCACTAATGGAGATTGGTATCATGAAGGTTCAAAAATAAATAGAATTGAGTTAGTCAAACTTTTTGCATCTGTTCTCCATAAAAAAGATGACAATAAGTTTTGGCTTATTACTCCAAAAGAAGAAGGCACAATCGAGGTTGATGATGCACCTTTTGTAATCACAAAATTTGATCACTCTGGTAGTAATAATTCAGCAAAATGCTGGTTCACTACAAATTTAGGAGAAGAGATATTACTAAGTAAAATTAATCCTTTAAGAGTTGAAATCGATAATCAAAATAATCCTAGGCCATATATTTATGTTTTTAGAGGTATGGAAGCTCTCATTCTGAGGTCAGTATATTATGAGGTTGTAAATTTTGCTGTTAAAGATCAATCAGGTGAGTATGGTATTTGGAGTGATGGATCTTTTTTTAGGATAGGTTATTCAGACTAGTAAAACAGTTAATATGATTAAAAATAATCTTAAATTCATTAATAAAAAATTCTCTGAAAAATTATTATTGTCATTTAATAAAATTAGTTCATCTGCAAAAAAATCAGCTGTAATGTGTTTATTTCTAGAAAAGAATAACAAAATTTATTTAATTCTTACAAAAAGGTCTGAAAAGTTAAATCAACACGCAGGGGAAATAAGTTTTCCAGGTGGTAGTTTAGAAAACCATGATAAAAACTCATTAATGGCAGCATTCAGAGAAACCTATGAGGAGATTGGTATTCCTGAAAGCAGGATTAATGTTATTGGTCAGTTAGACGATTACATTACAGGTACAGGTTTTCATATTGAAACCTTTGTTGGAATTATAAAAAAAAATACAATTTTTAGAGTTAATAAAGAAGAGGTGTCAGAATTAATTTTCCTTCCAATTGAAGTCTTGCAAAATAAAACCAATATAATCTGGACAAGTAAAAAATTCGGAAATAAATCATATAATTTTTGGAAGATTAAATTTTTAAATTATAATATTTGGGGAGCAACAGCTTCAATTTTAGCAAACCTTTCTGTAAAAGTTTGGGAAACTAAGTTACAAAAAGCTACATAGGTTTTGAAATGAAAAGACTAATATTTATTGCTTTGGCTTTAATAATACCTATCATTATTTGGTGGGTAGAGAGTAAGATAGCTAAAAGAAAAGGTGAAGAATTTAGCGGCCCATCTGTACTAATGCTTTTTGGAATTGCAGTAAGTATTTTTATTTTAATTGTTGGGCTTCTTCTTTCTCAAACCACGAACGCACCAAGTGGTTCTGAGTATTTTCCTGCAAGAGTTGAAAATGGGAAAGTTATCTCAGGAGGCTTTAAAGAAAATAATTAAATCAACAAATGACAATTTTAAAATTTTTAAAAACACCATATAAGCTTCCAGATAACTTACTTATCACATCAAATTTGTCAGAGGTTTTTGATGAAATTAAAAAATTTAATGGTCAAGTAGCTTTAGTAGGTGGTTTTGTTAGAAGTGTCATCTTAAATGAAAACATAAATTACAGAAAAATATCTATTGATATTGCAACTAACCTAAAACCAAACCAGATAATTAAAATCTTTGGAAGTAAGGCAAAGTATATCGATGAGGGATTAAAGCACGGAACTGTAATAGTTAATAATAACGGTTTAATTTGTGAAATAACAACACTTAGAAGCGATGTCCTCACAAAAGGAAGGTATTCAGATGTAAAATTTGTTGATCATTGGTTTATGGATGCTTCGAGAAGAGATTTAACAATTAATGCTATCTATATGGACCTTGAAGGAAATATTTTCGACCCTCTCAATGGAAGTAATGATTTAGTTAATGGAAAGATTAAGTTTATTGGCAAAATGACAGATAGATTAAATGAAGATTTTTTAAGACTATTAAGATTTATAAGATTTTTTTCAAAATACTCAAAAAACAAAATAAAAAAAGAACAGTTAGATATTTTAAAAAAATTTTCTAAAAAAATAAATTTACTCTCAAAAGAAAGAGTGATTGAAGAATTAAAAAAAATCTTTTCAGAAAATAAATGCATTTCATTAATATCGGCAGAATTAATGTCCAAAACAAATATAGATAAAAATTATTTCGGTTTTAAGTTTTCGCTAATCAAATTAGAGGCATTAAAAAATTTTAATTTTAATGTTAATTGGATAAAGAAAATTTTATTACTTTATCATAAAGAAAGAAATTTAGATTTTATAAAGAATAATCCAATCTCTTCTGATGAGAGAAAATTAATTGATAATTTTAATATTAAGTTAACCAAAAAAGAAATTTCTAATCTTTTATGTGATAAGTGGTGTAGGTCTTTGTATTACTTAAAAGGGCCAGTTTATTTAAAACTTTTAACTGAAGTTAACTTTTCACTGAAAATACAAAATAGAATACATCAGATTAAGAATTTTAAAAAACCCATTTTTCCAATTAAGGGAGAAGATGTTCTCAGATTAGGTTTGCATGAAGGACCTGAGATTGGTTTAATTTTAAAAAAAATTGAGAAAAAATGGGTAAATTCTGATTTCTCCTTCTCAAGGCAAGAACTATTGGATGAATTAATATTAGACCTAAACTAATCTTTGTTAGTGAGTAAAGAAAATGGTTGGCAGTAAATATAAGGTTACAAAAGAAGAAAAAGTAAGTGCTGAAAATTGGTTCTCTGAACTAAGAGATGATATTTGTAATGAATTTCAAAATATTGAAAAGAATATTTCGAACAATACTTTTCAAATTAAAAATTGGAAAAGAGATGGTGGTGGCGGTGGAAAAATGAGTGTTATGAAAGGAGATGTTTTTGAAAAAGTAGGTGTAAATATTTCAACTGTACATGGAAAGTTTTCTGAGCAATTTAGAAAAAACATACCTGGTGCAGAAGAAGATGGAAAATTCTGGGCAAGTGGCATATCAGTCGTAGCTCACCCAAAAAACCCATTTGTTCCTGCAGCTCATATGAACACAAGACTTATTTCCACATCAAAGAGTTGGTTTGGAGGAGGAGGTGATATTACGCCTATGAAACCGGCACCAGAAATGTCAAAGCTTTTCCATAATGACCTAAAAAATGTATGTGATAAGTATAATAAAGAATATTATGAAAAATTTAAAGAATGGGCGGACAAATACTTTTTTTTAGAACATCGTAATGAGACAAGAGGGGATGGTGGTATATTTTTTGATTATTTAAATAACGGTAATTGGAAAAATGATTTTAACTTTGTTAAAGATATTGGTAAGGCTTTTCTTACATCTTACTCACATATAGTTAGGAAGAATTTAAGCACACCTTGGAATGAAGATGACCGTAGAGAACAACTGATAAAAAGAGGCAGATATGTTGAATTCAACTTGCTTTATGATAGAGGGACTATTTTTGGATTGAAAACAGGTGGTAATGTTGAAGCAATTTTAATGAGCCTGCCTCCTGAGGTAAACTGGAATTGATTAGTCCTAATTGATAAATGTATTCAACATAAAAAAAAGTTAATTTTATCCTAATAATTCCTTGCACCTTTATTGAATTTATCGCAAAAAGAACTAAATAAAATTTATCAAGTTTTCTATATATCTAGGGATATTTAAGTGAGCAAAAAAAAATCAAGAAGAGACTTTATTGTTATAGCTTCATATTCAATGGGAGCGGTGGGAGCTGGCGCAGCTATTTGGCCTATAATCAATCAAATGAACCCAGCTGCAGATACACTTGCAATGGCATCAACGGAAGTTAATATAGGTGCTTTAGAAATTGGTCAAGCTTTGACAGTGAAATGGAGAGGTAAGCCAGTTTTTATTAGAAGAAGAACTGAGAATGAAATTAATGAATCTAGGCAAGTTGATATAAATTCGCTAAGGGACCCACAAGCTGATGAGGAAAGGGTCCAAAAAGATGAATGGCTAGTAGTTATGGGTGTTTGCACTCACTTAGGATGTGTTCCATTAGGCCAGAAAACAGGCGATGGTAAAGGTGACTATGGTGGTTGGTTTTGTCCTTGTCACGGTTCTCACTATGATATATCTGGTAGAATAAGAAAAGGACCAGCACCTGAAAATCTTGAAGTACCACCTTACAGTTTCATCTCTGATAATGTTATTAAAATAGGATAAATTAGGATAAATATGAAAAGTTCAATACCAAATTCTCAATTTAAAAATCCAGTCATTAACTGGATTGATACAAGGTTACCTATATTTACTGCTATGAATGAAGCAGTTGGAACCGAACATCCAACTCCAAAAAATTTAAATTATTGGTGGAATTTTGGCTCTTTAGCGGGGGTTACTTTGGTTATAATGATTATAACTGGCATAGCTTTAGCTATGAATTACACTGCTCACGTAGATCATGCTTTTGATTCAGTTGAACGAATAATGAGAGATGTAAATGGTGGATGGTTAATCAGATATATTCACATGAACGGTGCAAGTTTCTTTTTTATTGTAGTTTATATACATATGGCCCGAAGTTTATATTATGGATCATATAAAGCTCCTCGAGAATTGCTTTGGATTTTAGGTGTTGTTATTTATCTTTTAATGATGGCAACAGCATTTTTAGGCTACACTCTGCCATGGGGTCAGATGAGTTTTTGGGGTGCTACAGTGATAACTAACTTTTTTAGTGTTATTCCATTTGTAGGTGAACCAATTGTTAATTGGTTATTAGGAGGTTATACAGTTGACAACCCTACACTTAATAGATTTTATGCGCTTCATTATTTATTACCATTTGTTATAGCAGGAGTAATCTTGTTGCACATTGTAGCTCTCCACAGATTTGGTTCTAATAATCCTCTTGGAATAGATATCAAAAGTGATAAGGATATGATCCCTTTTCACCCTTATTATACAATTAAAGATTTTTTCGGTTTATCTGTTTTCCTCGCAATTTTTTGTGTTTTTGTTTTTTTCCTTCCAAACTTCCTAGGTCATCCAGATAATTATGTTCCTGCTGATCCTTTATCTACTCCAGCACATATTGTTCCTGAATGGTATCTATCTCCATTTTATGCGATTTTGAGAGCTGTTCCTGACAAATTATTAGGCGTATTGGCAATGTTTGGAGCTATAGGAATATTATTCATTTTACCTTGGCTTGATAGGTCACCTGTTCGAAGTGCTCACTATAGGCCAATGTACAGAGTGTTTTATGTAATCTTTATTGTAAATATGCTTGCACTGGGCTATCTTGGAGTTCAAAATCCTGAAGGTATATATATCTTACTTGGAAGAGCATGTACTGCTTGGTATTTTATTCATTTTCTTGTAATAATGCCACTTTTGAATATTATAGAAACTCCAAAAGCTTTACCTAAGTCTGTAAGTGATCCAATTTTTTCAAGTGGGTCATCCAGTTTGTCACCAGCAGCTTCAAGGAAATCAAAGTAATGAAAAGGCTGCTATTATTGAGTTTGTTTTTATTACCCTTCGCAACTTTTGCTGCTGGTCCAGATGTTAAAGGGATTAAAAGAGACTGGGGGTTTTCAGGTCCTTTTGGTAAATATGACAAATCATCATTGCAGCGTGGTCTTCAAGTTTATACAGAGGTATGTTCGTCATGCCACTCACTTAAATATATTGCATATAGAAATTTATCTGATCTTGGTTACAACAAAAACGAAATTAAGGCTTTTGCATCAAGTTTTACAGTTGTTGATGGTCCTGATGATGATGGAGAAATGTTTGAAAGGCCCGGGAGGCCAGCCGATTATTTTGTAGCTCCATATGCGAATGATAATGCTGCAAGGGCTGCAAACGGAGGAGCTTATCCTCCTGATCTATCTTTAATAACAAAAGCTAGAGGAGGTGGAGCTAATTATCTGTATTCTTTACTTATAGGATATAAAGAGCCACCTGAAAGTATTGAAGTAAGAGAGGGTCTTCATTATAATAAATATTATAGTGGCAATTTAATTGCTATGCCTCAGCCACTCTATGAAGATGGTGTAGAGTATGCAGATGGAACAAATGCAACTATTGAACAGATGGCGGCAGATGTAACTGAATTCCTTGCTTGGTCAGCAGAACCTGAAATGGAAGCAAGAAAAAGAACTGGAATTGCAGCAATTTCTTTTCTTTTAATCATGGCTGTTCTATCTTACATAGCTAAGCTTCAAATTTGGGCAAATGTTAAGAAAAAGCAGGCTTAGACGTTAAATCGAAAGTTAAATATATCTCCATCTTTAACTATGTAATCTGAACCTTCTACCCTCATTTTTCCCGCATCTTTGGCACCATTTTCACCATCAAAATTAATATAATCATCATATGAAATAGTTTCAGCTCTAATAAATCCTTTTTCAAAATCAGTATGTATCTTACCAGCTGCCTGGGGAGCCTTAACACCATTTGACGCAGTCCAAGCATGAGCTTCCTTAGGACCCACAGTAAAAAAAGATATAAGGTTTAGTAATTCATATCCTGATCTAATTAATCGATTAAGTGTTGGCTCATTTAAGCCCATTGATTTTAGATAGTCTATTCTATCTTCTTCAGATAAAAGAGATAACTCTTGTTCAATTTGGGCACTAACAACTGTAAAACCAGAGTGATTATCAATAGCTCTTTTACGAATTAATTCTGTAAACTTATTACCACTTTTAATTTCATTTTCAGCTAAATTGCAAACATATAGAATTGGTTTTGTTGTTATTAAATTAAATTCAGTTAAAAGAGATTTTTCGTCTTCATCAAGTTTTAATAGTTCTCTAGCAGGTTTACCATTACTCATTTCTGGTAGAATTTTTTCTATAAATGATAATTTTAATTTTGCCTCTTTTTCATTTCCTCTTACTTTTTTTTCTAAGTTGTTTTTTTGTTTTTCTAAACTTTCAATGTCAGAAAGAAGTAACTCTGTTTCAATTATTTCTAGATCTCTTAAGGGATCAATAGTTCCCTCTACATGTGTGATATTTTCATCTTCAAAGCATCTTAAAACATGAGCAATTGCATCAACTTCTCTTATGTGTGCTAGAAATTGATTTCCTAAGCCTTCGCCCTTTGAGGCATCCTTGACTAACCCTGCAATATCAACAAACTCTAACTGTGTATATATAATCTTCGCTGATTTAGCAATTTTTGCTAACTTATCTAATCTTAAATCTGGTACAGCTACTCTCCCAGTATTGGGTTCAATAGTACAAAAAGGATAATTAGCAGCTTCTGCCTGACTATTTCTCATTAATGCGTTAAATAAAGTAGATTTGCCAACATTTGGCATACCAATTATACCACAGTTAAATCCCATTATTTTATCTCAATATTTTGTTTGTTTCGTAAAATTGAAACTTTATTCATAAAGTCTATACTATTATTTAAATGGAGTAGCTCTACTTCTGAAGCCATGATTGCTAATAAATTATTAACCCAACCATCAAAATCATTTTTATTAAAAGATGATAATACCCACTTTGATGGATCTATATTGTTATCAGGTCTTCCAACACCTATTCTTACTCTTAAAAAATCTTCACCAATATACTTAATTATATCTCTTATTCCATTGTGTCCACCGTGCCCACCGCCAAATTTTACTTTTATTTTGCCTTTGTCTAAATCAATTTCGTCATGCCAAACGATTACTGAAGACGGTTTAATTGAAAAGAAATTAATTAGTGAAGAAATACAGCTTCCTGATTTATTCATAAAAGTTTGAGGTTTTAAAAAAAAAATATTTTTATCTTTGTTAGATAATTTATAATAATGTCCATTGAATTTTTTTTTATAATTATCATTAATTTGATAAAAACGTAGAAGATGATCGATAGCCATAAAACCAATATTATGGCGATTTAGTTTATGTTCAGAGCCAGGGTTGCCTAAACCAACATGTAAAAACATAATTAATTATTTGTAATTTAGTTTTCAGTATTAGTGTCTTTATCTTCTTCAGCGGCATCTGTTGCTTCAGTTTCTTCTTCATCTGTTTCTTCAGAACTTTCAGTAGATACATCAGCCATTTTTGTAGGAGCTGCTATTGTTGCAATTGTAAAATCTCTGTCTGTAATTGTTGGCTTAACACCGTCAGGTAACTCTACAGTGCTAATTTTTATGGAATCACCAACAACCAATCCCTCCAAATTAATTTCAATTTTTTCTGGAATGTTGTCTGCGGGACACTCAAGCTCAAGTTCAAAACGAACTGTATTCAATACACCACCTGTTTTTAGGCCAGGTGAAAGCTCCTCATTTATAAATGATACTGGTATTGACACAGTTATAGTTGATCCTTTTCCAATTCTTAAGAAATCAACATGCAATGGATTTTCTGAAACAGGATGAAACTGAATATCTCTTGTCAAGACTATATTTGATTTTCCATCAATATTTAAGTCTAATAATCTGCTATAGATACCAGATTGTGTCATTATTTTTTTATATTCTCTTTCTTCAATATCTATAGAGATAGTGTCTTGTTTGTCACCGTAAATAATAGCAGGTATTCTGCCAGCTCTTCTAGAAGCCCTTGCAAAACCTTTTCCAGTATTTGTTCTTAAATTTCCATTTAAAATTGTAGTTTCTGCCACAATTGACTCCTAGATTAAAATTTATTTCTAAAAAAGTCTTTATACATATTTCAAAAAAAAATACTACAAAAAAATAACTATATTTTAATTTTAAATTTAATCAAATAATGAGGAAACAGATCTCTCCATATGGATTCTTTTGACAGCTTCACCAAGAAGCGGTGCTATTGATATATGTCTAACATTTTTAGCAACTCTAAATGCTTCCGTTGCAGCAATACTATCTGTTGTAACAAGTGAGTTCAGTGGAGAGGATGCAACTCTGGCAACTGCTCCACCTGACAGCACTCCATGTGTAACGTAAGCATCAACGGTAATTGCTCCAGATTCAATTAAGGTTTCAGCTGCGTTACATAATGTGCCACCTGAATCAACTATATCATCAACTAATAAACAATTGCGATTTTTTACTTCACCAATAATATTCATAACTTCAGATTGTCCTGGTGCTTCTCTTCTTTTATCAATAATAGCTAAATCTGTATTTAATCTTTTTGCAATAGCTCTAGCGCGCAAAACACCACCTACGTCAGGCGCGATAATACATAAATCTTTAGGATTATAATTTTGCAGAATATTTTCTATAAAAACTGGAACAGCAAATAAATTGTCAGTTGGAATATCAAAAAAACCTTGTATTTGAGCTGCATGTAAATCAATAGTCAAAACCCTGTCAGCTCCCGCTACTGTAATAAGGTTTGCTACTAATTTTGCAGAAATAGGAGTTCTTGGTCCAGATTTTCTGTCTTGTCTAGCATAACCAAAGTAAGGAATCACTGCAGTTATTCTCCTGGCAGAACCTCTTTTTAAAGCATCTATAGTTACTAATAACTCCATAAGATGGTCATTTGCTGGATAAGATGTTGACTGAACGATAAAGGCATCTTCACCTCTTACATTTTCTTGGATTTCAACAAAAACCTCCATATCAGAGAATCTTCTTACAACAGCCTTTGTTAATGGTTGATTTAAATATGCAGATATACCTTCCGCAAGAGGCTGATTAGAATTACAAGATACAATCTTCATTTTAGACTCATTTATTTAATAACTCTGATAGCAACCATGGTTAAGCTAATCAAGACAATTTTAGAAAATTCATAAATTTTATTTAGTC
>CACMFN010000005.1 GCA_902612965.1 uncultured SAR116 cluster alpha proteobacterium
AAGTTTAATTCTGATTATAGTATTCATACATTTAAAAAATACGAATACCAAATTACTACCCTTATGGATGAAAAGATTATATTAGAACAAATTATTAAAAAGCTTGAAAATCAAAAAAAAGAAATTTTATTAGAAAAAGAAATTCTTGATTACAAGAACATTCTTATTGGTCAACAATCTGAGCAGAAAATATTAAAGTTAGAAGAAAATCTGGCAGCTTTAAATTCAAAAACTGAGATCCAAAATCAAAAATTATCAACAGCTATTGATATGATAGAAAGCTTACAACTAGAGAGGATTAATCTTT
The DNA here is from genome assembly GCA_902612965.1 of uncultured SAR116 cluster alpha proteobacterium. Classification (GTDB taxonomy): domain Bacteria; phylum Pseudomonadota; class Alphaproteobacteria; order Puniceispirillales. The sequence continues at coordinate 308 of CACMFN010000005.1, forward strand.
TATCTAAATTAAATTTCTCAAATTCAAATAATGAACAATTAGCGCTTCAAAATTAAATTAAAATTATTCTCTTATTATTTTATTAGAATTTATATTTTGCTCATGCTCTCTTAAAAAGACATAAATTCCACACATAATTATAATTAATACACCAATAACAGTAAAAATGTCAGGGATATCACTGAAAACAAAATAACCCAGCACAGTAGCAGATACAATTTCCAAATATAGAATTGGAGCAATTGTAGATGCTGGGCTGAACTTTAGTCCATAAACTACAAATAAATGTGATATTGTTGCAGTAATTCCGACAGCCATAAGCAGAAGTAATGAATTAAGTGATGGGACTACTAATGACAACTCATGAAATGCTGTATTTTCAAAAATTAACAACAGAGGGAATATTATGATAACAGAACAAGAACCTGTAAATGCTTGTAAAGAAATTGGGTGAATATTTTTAGTCATATATTTTGTTATAATCATATAAAAAGAGTAAGTTAATGCTGTTCCTAAAGGAAATAAAGCTACTGCGCCAAATAAAGTTATGCTTGGTTTCAATATCATCAAAGAAGCAGAAAATCCTATTATGCATGCTAAGACTCTTCGCCAACCTATTCTTTCACCTAAAATAAAATAACTTAAGAATGTCATAATGAATGGATTAACTAAAAATATTGCGATAGCATCAGCCATAGGCATATATTTTATAGCTCCAAAAAAAAGGGAGGTTGCAGTTAAGATTAAAAATGCTCGGGAAAAATGAAGAAAAATTTCGCTTTTACGAGGGAAGTATAAAATTTTTAAATATAAGGCTATTGGGATAATTATCATTGACTGGATAAAAAATCTTGAAAATGAAATCTGGCCAATTGGTATCTGATTTGCTGCTAATTTTGCAAATGTATCCATTACTGGTCCCATAATTGTGAAACCAATAACTAATATTATTCCAAAGGTTGTTTGATTGTCTTCATTATTACGCATTAATTATAAATTGTTTCTAAAGTTCTATATTTTGTCTTAACCCAATAGACAATCTTCCATCAGTAATATCACTAACAAAATGTATAGGTCTAACAAAATTATTATTTATCATTTTGAAACCTGTTGCAGGCAAAATTACAATATTACCTGGAGTGTCATCAACAACTTGCGCATTGCTTCCATCTCTATTCTGACACAGATAAAATTTTGATTTTCCTGAAAGAGTAACAATTATGATTACAGATATATATTTTTTATGGTCCTTATGTGGAGATATGCCAGATGAATAGGGTAAATATTTTTGAATTGCTATATCATTAAACTGCACTTTCTGAATTGGCGGGTTTTTGATTAACTTAGTACTTTTAATAAATAAATTTTCAATAGCATTTGATAAAATGTCAATACAGCCTATCTTTGGAGCTGGAAAACATACCTCAAAATCTTGTGATACTGAGTTGCCAACAACGGGCTTTGCTTTTCTATATTCGAAAGTTGAAACTTGTTTTATTAATTTTAAAAGGAAGTCATTTGAAATAAATTTAAGTGAAATATAATTTTTTTTATTTTCACTTATTTTAATTAGACCTTGAGCAAGCCTATTTATAGTTTCCTCATAAATTTTAAATTCTTGATATTTAAGCATAATTAAATTTAAAATATTAATTGTTTATCAGTAAGAATAAAAACAATTAACTATTAATAATTTTCATTGTTTTAACAATCTATATATTGTCGATTTTCCTAATGCTAAGGTTAATGATATTTGAGCAATACTCATTCCTTCAGTAAACAATTGCTTTATTTTCTTCACAACTTTATCGTCAATTGGTTTTCGACCAAATTTTACACCATTATTTTTAGCTTTTTGTATGCCAATAAGTTGTCTCTCTAATCTTAGATCCATTTCAAACTCAGAAATTAATGACACCATATTATAAAAATCCATCTTCTTATTTGATGTATTTAAATCCTGTTTGATTGCAATAAGATCAACATTCTTAACTTCAAGAAAATTTTTAATATCTTCTAAATGTCTAATACTTCTAGCAAGTTGATTTAATCTTGTGATAACTAATTTATCATTAGCTTCTAATGATTTAATACACTCACTTAAGGCAGGTCTATTACCATCAATGCTAGATCTTCTCTCTTTAAATATATTTTCTATATTCAAGCCGTAATCCATTAGACAATGTACCTGCTGCTCTAATGTCTCACTAGAGCGACCTTCTCTTGCGTAACCAATTAACTTCATTTCTTTAAACCTTTTAATAATTTAGAGAACTATAATATAAACGAATTCATTTTAATAAATTTTAGTAATTTAAAAGTGTGTAAACATAGTGAGCCGATTAAGAAAAATTATCTGAAAAATCATTGTTATTAAACAAAGCAAGGACATATGCCAAGACAATGTCCTAATCCATTTCCAGTTAAAAATGTAACTAGGTGCATGAATAAATCTTGACCACATCCATATAAGTGCTGCGTGCTGTAGTGGTATTCCCATTGTAATTCCTAATGTACACAGTGTAAGGAAAATAGGGTATGTTTCTTTATAATTTTCAAAAGCCAAGGTAGCAATTTTAGCTTTCAACCCTTTTTCAGGTAAATTGTGACGACCATCAACAAAGTTTAATATAGTTAATTTTTTTTCTGCTATCCAAAAATAGATTGGAAGGTAAGCAAGGAACAAAAAAAATAACATACTTATAACTAATATTAATAACGTATCTGGCATTAGCATCCTCTTGTAAAGTTAGGTTTTAATCACCATATTTATATTATATAGGAGGGTTTTATGAATATTTTTTCAAGTTTAAACCCAGTTTTTATTCTTATCTTATTAATTCTGGGATATCTTACATTTTTAGTGTTGTTTTCATCTCATCAAGTAGATAATTATCAATATTTTAATCATTTTTTCTGCTCTGGTTGGGCAGGTAATTGCATTACAAAATAATTAGAATTAGATGAATTAAATTTTCTGGATTTTATTAAATTTCTAGTAAATAATTAATAATTATTATTGTTTGAGGTTTAAAATGCATCTGAAAAATATTTCGCTTACAACTGAGGGCCTAAATATAGAATTCCAAAATGGAGCTAAAGACTGTTTCCCTTATTTATGGCTTAGAGATCATTGCAAAGATGTAGAAAATTGGGACGAAAGAAGTAACCAGAGAAAATTATTTACAGCTTTAGTAGATCCAAATATTCAAATTGAAGAAACTAAGATCATTGAAGATAATAAAACAGTTGAAGTTAAATGGCCTGATATGAGTAAAACTGTGCATTATTCAGGTGATTTCTTATATAAAAATTCTTTAGTAAACACTTCTTTGGTTAGCGATAAAATTTTATGGGATAAGAAAACCATCAATAATGTTGAATTAGAAATTAAATTTGATGAACTAGCCAAGGATGAAGGATTTAAAAATTTACTTCAAACAATAAAAATCTATGGATTTTCAATTATAAATAACTGTCCTACAGAAATTAAAACAGTTGAGTATATAGCTAACAAAATCGGATATGTAAGAAATTCAATTTTTGGAGACTTATGGAGCTTTGAATCGAATACAGAAATGGCGGACAGTGCTTACACTCAAGAAGAATTGCGTCCGCATACAGACGGAACTTACAATCATGATGCACCAGGACTGCAACTTCTTTTATGCTGCGAATATGAAGCTGAGGGAGGTGAGTCAATAATGGTTGATGGTTTCAAAATTGCCCAAATACTAAAAGAAAATGATAAGATCAGTTTTGATACATTAAGTGAAATTGATATACCAGGAAGATACTATGGCGATGGAGTTGAATTAATTGCAAAAAGGCCTGTCTTTAAATCTAGGAACCAAGAATTAATTCAAGTTAGTTTTAATAATTATGATCGAGGTGATTTTAGACTGCCTAATAATAGAATACATGATTTTTATACTGCTATAAGAAAATTCGATAAACTTGCGAATGATAAAGAAATGCAATGGAGACAAATTCTAAAACCAGGGCAACTATTAATTTTTAACAATTGGCGAGTTTTGCATGGTAGAAGTGAATTTACCGGAAAGAGAAAAATGTCTGGCTGTTATATAAATAAAGAAGACTTTGAGAGCGTTTGTAGGATTAACAGTGTATAATAAATGTAAACATTAAATTACGAATAATAAAACTTTAATATATTTGAATTTTTTACATAAAGTATTGATAAAATACCAGACAAAATATTTGAGATCATTATCCCTATAAATATCCCGTTTAAACCATAAAAATAGTTTCCAATAATAACAAAAGGAATGGTTATAATAAACAATCTTGATAAGTATATTAATGTTGCAGTTAAAGGCTTTTGATATCCATTGAATACTGCGCTAGCTATATTTGACCAACCCCAGAAAATATAGCTTATTGAAATTATTTTAATATATTCAATCAAATAGCCTTTAACTAAGACATCTGTTGAAAAGAGATTTGAGAATTGCTTTTGAAAAATTAATAAAGGTATAGCTACAATTAGGCCCCAAATACCGCTTAGAACTACAGAGTAATTGATTGCAGTGTTTATCCTATAGTGTTTGTTAGCTCCAAAATTCTGTCCTATGAATGGTGTTAATGATGAAGAGATTGCAATAATACCAACGGTAGCAAGAGATTCTATACGCAAACCAACTCCGAATGCTGCAACAGCTTCTGAACCATGAGACGAAACTATTTTATTTATGTAACCTAAAACAATTGGACTTAACATCATTGTAAATGCAGCTGGTAAACCAATCACAAGAACTGGAAACGAAAATTTTAATAATTTCATAAACTTAATGCTTGGAAATGATAAAAGATTTTCATTTCGTATTATCGTAATCATTATATTCATTCCTAGTATATATGAAATGGTCGTAGCTATTGCTGCACCTTGAATGCCCATGGCGTTCAAAGGTCCCCAACCAAAGATAAATATTGGATCAAGAACAGCATTAGTTAGAGAAGTAATAATAATGATACAACTTGGTTTAATACTATCTCCATTTGCTCTTAAAACTGAATTCCCAATGACTAAACAGGCAAAAAATGGAGAACCTATATACCATATAGACATATATTCATTGATAAGTATAAGTGTTTCCCCATTTGCACCAAGAAGAGAAAAGATATAATTATTTAAAAGGAAGCTTACAATTGATAACATAACCATTAGCAAAAAAATTAAAATCATTACATTTGATACGGTTTTTTTTGCTTTATATAAATCACCCTGGCCAATATATTTTGAAACTGTTGCTGAGATTCCAATAGCTATACCTATATTAAAACTCATGAGTGTAAATAAAACAGGAAAAGCATATGATATTGCTGATAATTCTAAGACACCAAGTTTTCCTATATAATAAGCGTCAACAAGGTTTATAACTAACAAAGAAAACATACCTATTGACATTGGAATTATCAAAGACAACAAAGCCTTTAATATATTTCCGTTAATAATTAATTCTGATTTACTGTTTACTTTATTAACCACAATATAATTGAATAAGTTGTTTGGAATACATAAAGGTATACCTTAAGATAATTAAAAAAAGAACCATCAAAGTAAAATGGAATTATATAAATTAACTGCATTAGATACTATTAAATTATTAAAGTCTGAAGAAATTTCTCCATTGGATTGCCTTAAGTCATTGCAGAATAGAATTATAGAAGTCGATCAGCATATAAACGCATTACCAACGCTTTGTTTTGATAGGGCAGAAAAAAAAGCTAAAAAAATTATGAGAAAAACAATTGATGACAGGGGAGAATTGTATGGTCTGCCCATAGTGGTTAAAGATTTGATTGATGTTTCGGGAGTTAAATGTACTAGCGGCTCACTAATATTTAAAGATAGAGTTGCAGAACAATCAGATATATTAGTAGAGAATATTGAAAATAATTCAGGTTTAATTTATGCGATTTCAAATACTCCAGAGTTTGGAGCTGGAGGAAATACTTTCAACGAAGTGTTTGGTAAAACTCTTAACCCATGGGATTTATCCAAATCTGTAGCTGGATCTTCGGGAGGTTCTGCAGCAGCTCTCGCAACTGGAATGGCCTGGTTAGCACACGGTTCTGATTATGGAGGGAGCTTGAGAAGCCCCGCTAGTTTTTGTTCAATTGTAGGAATGAGACCGTCGCCAGGAAGAATTGCGAGTAATGTTTCAGGGATTTTGGATCAAACACTAGGTGTAAATGGTCCAATGGCAAGGAATGTGAAAGACCTCGCTTTATTTTTTGATGTTTTATTAGGGCAAACGTATAAGGACCCTACGTCAATTCCCAAAGAAGAAAAGTCGTTTTTAAATAATGCGCTAGAAGCAAAGAAGCCAAGAAAAGTTGCTATAAGCCAAGATTTGGGAATTCCTCCAGTCGACCCAATGATAAGAGAATTTGTTGTGAAAGCTGGAAAAGAATTAGAAAAGTTAGGTATTGTTGTTGAAGAGGCTACGCCAGATCTATCAGAGGCGCCATATACATCTCAAATTTTAAGGTCATTTTCATTTTATGTAAACCTAAAATCACAATATTTAGAAAATAAAAAATATCTTAAAGAAGATATAATATGGAACATTGAAAAGGGAATGTCATTGACTGTTGATGATATCGCGAACGCAAACATAAAAAGAGTTCAAATCTTTAATAATATGCAAAACTTTTTTGATCAATATGATCTCTTAATTTGTCCTTCTACTATTGTTCCTCCATTTCCTGTAGAGCAAACCTATGTCAAATCCTGTGACGGTATTAATTTTTCAAATTATATAGAATGGTTGAATATTGTTTCGGCTGTCACTTTAACTGGTTCACCGGCATTATCTTTGCCATATGGTTTCACACCTGATGGCCTTCCTGTTGGTTTGCAAGTTATATCAAGGTTTAGAAATGAAAGAGATTTGTTGTCAGGAGCAGCATTCATTGAATCAAATATAAATTTCAAAAATTACTTACCTATCGATGTGAAGTATTAAAGTTTACCATCCCAGTAAAATTGATACAATAGAGTCTTTTGTAAAAAATTGAAATTATCGTCTGATAATATGAAAATATAATATCCACCATCGTTAAGTTTTAAAAATGAAATTCCTTCAAAATTATCTACGACCATAGGTGGCTTTAAAGTGTCTAAAGTTAATGGTAATATCACTGAATTTGGTTCTAAATCTTCATATTTAATTACAGAAATTCGAGCAGATGCACCCCTTACAGGTGAGAAACTTCTTTCTAGTAAAAGAATGTTCCCATCAGGAAGACTTAACATATCAGTGGGTTTGAAGGATCCTCTCTTTTTAACATATACTTTTTTTAGTTTATTATCTGATAGTAAGTATCCGGCAATTTTATCATCAGGATGGATTAAATTTTCAGAAAGCAAAAAAATTGAATTATTTTTTAGTGGTGCCATCGCTTCAATACCACCATTGTCAGGTAAATCTAGATACTTTATTTTGTCATAAAAAGTTTCTGAATGTGAATAGATATTATTGAAAATTAAAATTCTGTGCTTTCTCTCAAAGCTAACAACAAATTTATCATTATAAGGTTCTATGGATTCTGCGTCGGTATATGATTTTCCAAGCTTGTTAAGAGGATTGTTTTCATTGCCTTTTAAGTGTCCTAATCTCCCATTAATTATTTCAACCAGTTTCCCGTTTTCATTAATTTTGATTTTCCCTGTAAGCCAAATACCCTGATCACCAACAGCAGTTAGGGATTTATCCTCATTTATTATTAGCCCAGATAATCCACCAAAATCAGGATGATTGCTTTTTATTTCAATTCCTGAAACAAACTTTAATTTTTTCAATGAGATATTTTCGAGGTCAGTTGGAAATAAATTAATTTTAGAGCTTTTTAAATCTACAGGTGTTCCCAGCTCTGTCGCTAATGAATTTGTAAAAAAGGAAAGAAATACAAGAGATAAAAAATATTTTTTAATCATATACCATATAGACTTATCATTTTATATTCACAATATAATCACTAGCACAAATGTTAAAAAGTATAATATGGAATTAATTTTTATATACAATGCTCAAAAAGGTCGATTAAACAGTTTAATCGATTATATCCACAAAACAGTATCTCCTGGAACATACTCTTGTAATTTATGTGCCATCACGCACAATTTTAAGAAAAAAATAAAATGGGATAATTTTATACAAAATTTTCCACATAAAATTAAATTTTACTACAAAGATCATCTTAATGATTTAAAATTAAACAATTATAAGAATGAATTGCCCTGTTGTCTAATTTACAAAGATGAAAAATTCTCCTTATTAATTAATAAAACCACTATGGAAATTTTAAAAAATGAAGAAGAACTAATTGAACTTATAAAATCCAAATTTGCTTAATGTTCAATATAATATTACATCATCCCCAAATTCCTCCAAACACTGGCAATATAATTAGGTTATGTGCCAACACAGGATGTAAATTGCATTTAATAAAACCATTAGGATTTGATATAGATGAAAAATCCTTCAGGAGAGCAGGGCTAGATTATCATAATGAAAATATTTTAAGATCCTATGATAATCTTAATGTATGCCTAACCGAACTTAAAAGTCAAAATGTATATGCGGTGACAAAATTTGGATCAACAAACTTTACTCATGTAAAGTTTAGTATTAGTGATACATTAATTTTTGGATCAGAAACGAAAGGGTTGCCAAACGATGTATTAAATAAATTTTCGGAAGGTAATAAACTTTTTATTCCAATGGTAAAAAATTCTAGAAGTCTGAATTTAAGTAATGCGGTAAGTATTGTTATTTACGAAGCTTGGAGACAGCAAAAATTTAAAAATTCAGAGTTATTTAATGAAAAATAATGATTTAAAAGAATATAAAATTAAGCCACCTTTAAAATATAAATTCACTAAAATAATTGATGACCTTTATTGGGCAAGGTTACCTCTTCCATTTAGATTGGACCATGTAAATATTTTTGCAATAAATAGCGTCGAAGGGTTAGTCATTGTAGATACAGGCCTAAATAACTTTGAAACTATGACATGCTGGAACAGTATTATAAAAAATTTTGAAAAAGAAATTAAAGTTTCAAAATTATTAATATCTCATCATCACCCTGATCATATAGGACTTTCTAAATTTTTATCAGAAAAATTGAATATTAAAGTTTATGCTCCAAAGAATGAAATATTAAGAGCTGAAAAAATTATTAATTTAAGTAATAAAGAATATGGGCAAATGTTATCAAATAAATATGAGGAATTTGGGCTTGCTAGAAAAGCAGTTTTAAACGCTAAGACAAGAGGAAATTTTTATAGATCAATGATAAAAGAAACTCCTTTTATTAAAGGCATTGATAGAAGTTTTTTTATAGAAACTGAATATGGAAAATGGAATGTAAGATTTGATACGGGTCACTCTCCTTCGCAATTAAGTTTATATGATGAAGTAAGAAAAATTTATTTATGCTTTGACTTTCTATTGCCTAGAATTAGTCCCAATATTTCAGTTGGTATTGAGGATATTGAAAACAATATTTTAGGTAAATATATTAATTACTTGGAAGATGTAAAAAATAATTTTGATGAAGAATGGATCGTTTTTCCTGGGCATGAGTTTCCTTACTTTGATCCTGTTAAAAGGGCATCAAGCTTAATTAATCACCACGAAAATCGTCTAGACCTTCTTTACAAAAGTATTAAAATAAAATCAATTAATGTAAAAACGGCAATGGATTTATTATTTGGCTCAATAAAAAATGACCATGATTTATTTTTTGCTATATTTGAAACAAAGGCACATTTGAACCTTTTAGTAAATAATAAGAAAATAAATATGAAAAAAATTAATAACCAAATTATTTATTGTAATTAAACGTAAACAATTTATGAATAAAAAAAATTCAATAGATTTTCTTGGGGCTTCTTTGCTTATAATTTTCTCAATTTTGCTGGGTTTAAATCAGTCACTTGTTAAAATAGTTAATTTGGGAATGCATCCTATTTTTCAGGTTGGAATACGCTCTTTAGTAGCTGCTATACCTGTAATAATATTTTGTTTACTTTTTAAAAAAAAACTTTCCATATCAGATGGTAGTCTTGTTCCAGGTATAATCTGTGGTTCATTATTTGCCCTTGAATTTGTTCTTTTGTTTTTTGCATTAGAATTAACCTCAGTATCTAGATCTTCAATTCTATTTTACTCAATGCCTGTGTGGTTAGGTATTTGTGCTCATTTCTTATTTGAAGAAGAAAAACTAAATATAAAAAAAATAATTGGTTTTTTAATTTCAATAGCTGCTGTTACAATTGCTATGTCATCAAAAGCTAACATATCAAACGGGAGCGTCCTAGGTGATATATTTGCTTTATTGGCTAGCTTTTTATGGGCTGCAATTATCTTGATGGTAAGAATGACTAACTTAAAAAAATCAACCCCTGAAATGCAACTTCTTTATCAGCTAGTTGTTTCGGCTATCATTATACTTCCGTTAACAGCTTACCTAGGTTTTGGCCTGAGAGATATTACGATATCAATAATGTTTATTTTTCTTTTCCAGAGCTTAATTATTGTTGCTGCAGGTTTTCTTATTTGGTTTTGGGTTTTATCTATTTACCCAGCTTCTCTAATGGCCTCATATAGTTTCTTTGGACCTATATTCGGTGTGTTTTTTGGTTGGTTAATATTTAAAGAAGAGATAAGTATAACAATAATTTTATCTCTTCTTTTTGTAAGCATTGGTATTTATTTAATTAACTCAAAAAATACAAATTAGTTTTTCAAGTTGAAGGATCAGGTACTTTTCTTAAGTATGGCTTTACTGTTTCCCATCCGTCTGGATATATTTTTTCAGCTTCTTCATTTTTTACAGCCGGTAAAATTACTACATCCTCTCCTTTTTGCCAATTTGCTGGAGTTGCAACCTTATGATTAGCAGTCAACTGCATTGAGTCTATTGCTCTAAGTATTTCATGAAAATTTCTACCAGTTGCCATAGGATATGTAAGATACAAACCTATCCGTTTATCAGGTCTTATAACAAAAACCGTTCTTACTGTTTCGTTATCAACTGCTGTTCTTCCCATTGAGGTGGAACCTGCATCGCCTTCAAGCATATTAAACAATTTAGCTACTTTTAAATCTTCATCAGCAATAATTGGATAGTTAGGCCTAGTTCCTGAAACGTCTTCAATATCATCAAGCCATTTATTATGATCATCTACGCCGTCAACACTTAAGCCAATAACTTTAACATTCCTTTTGTCAAAGTCGTCCTTCATAGAAGCAAGTGAGCCTAACTCAGTTGTACAGACAGGTGTGAAATCCTTTGGGTGTGAAAATAAAACACCCCAACTATCACCAAGCCAATCATGAAAAGATATTTCACCCTCAGTAGTGTTTGCAGTAAAATCTGGACACATACTGTTTATTTTTAATGTCATAGTCACCCCTCTTATAAATAAAAATACAATTTAAAATCTCTCAGTTTTTTATACCTTTTGCAATATTTTTATTAGGATCAATAAATGGTTTTTCAACTATTTTAACTTTTCTTTTGTGATCTCCGAATTTGGTATCAGCTTCAAATCCAATGTATGAATGTCTTATAGGGAAATAACCAAGGCCAATATTTTTTTTAAGTCTTGGAGAGAAAACTGATGAGGTAATATAGCCAATCTTCTCAGATTTATAAGTTATATCAATATGCTCATCAGTTGGGTTTGCTAGTGGTGGTCCATCTATTTCAAATCCACAGAACTTGATAGATACACCATCATTATTAATTTTTTTGAGTGCTTCTTTCCCAATAAAATTCTGATTTAAGTCTACTAGTCTTTCAAGCCCTAGTTCGTAAGGGTTGTTTCTAATATCCATGTCAGCAACGTAAGAAAGCATAGCTCCTTCAATTCTTCTAATTGTAGAAGTATGACCAACATGCAGTCCCATAGGCCTTCCAATACTCATAATAATTTCCCAAAGCCTATCTCCTAAGTTATGATTTTTTAAAAAAATTTCATAGCCAAATTCACTACTCCAACCAGTTCTAGAAATTACTAACGGGATATTCTCAAAAACAAAATCCTTGTGATGGTAATATTTAATATCGTCAATCCAATTTCCAAAAATAGTTCTCATAATTTGATGTGATTTTGGACCTTGAAGTTGTAAAGGCGAAACATCAGGCTCATTAATTTGAACATCAAAATTCGAGTTTACTTTTACACCCTTAGCCCATAGAAGGACATCACTATCTCCTATAGACAACCAGTATTCATTTTCGGATATTTTCAATAAAACAGGGTCATTAATAATACCTCCTTCGTTGCTTATAATAAGGACGTACTTACATTGGCCTACTTTCATTTTAGATAAATCTCGGGGGGTTAAATATTGGATAAATTTTGATGCATCTGGACCTTTGATTTGAACTTGCCTTTCAACCGATACATCACATAAAATTGCATCATTTACTAAATTCCAATAATTCTGAACAGGGTCACCAAAGCTTCTAGGAATATACATATGATTATATACTGAAAATCCTTTACAACCTTCCCTGAGTGTTGACTTGAAAAAAGGAGATTTTCTTATTTGAGTTCCAAATGTTTGTGTGTTCTTATTATTGTTCAAAATAAACCCCTATTAACTCAATCATTCTTATATGAAAAAAAATATATAAATAATATAATATTTATTATAATTAAATTTAATTCTTTATGGCAAAATTTATTTCAATAGACGAACAACTCAAAAAGGCAAAAAATTTTTTGTCAAAAGGTGATGTGATTGAGGCTGAAAATTGCTTCCAAAGCATTTTAAATAAATACCCAAAAAATATCAGAGCTCTTGAAGGGTTAAAAACAATTAGGCAAAACTCATCACATGCTGAAGTAAATTTTAATCAATGTGTAAAAAAATTAATTGAATACTATAATGCTAGGCAATACTCAGAGTTAATTTTATTTGGGGAGAAAGTTGCTCTTCAATTTCCAGAAAAGGTTATTATTAAAAATATTATTGGAGCAGGTTATACTGCATTAAACCAATTTAGCAACGCAATAAATCACTATAAAGCAGCATTAAAACTTGAACCAAAAAATGCAGAAGTTTTGAATAATCTTGGATTAACATTTAAAGCAATTGGAGATTTTAAAAAAGCAAATGAATGTTTTGAAAATTCGATTTCTATAAAACCTAATTTTGCTGAGGCATTTAATAATATGGCTCTTTCTTTAAAAGAAGAAAGAAAATTTGAAAAAGCTATAGTATCTCTTGAGAAAGCTATAGTACTTAAAAATAATTATGCGGAAGCATACTACAATTTAGGAAACGTATATAATCTACTTGGCGAATTAGAAAAATCTATAAATATGTTCACAAGAGCCATTGATATTAAATCAGACTATTTTGATGCTTATAATAATTTAGGAGCAGTTTATAACCTTAAAAAAGATTATGATAAAGCCTATCAGAATATTCAAAAAGCAATATCCTTAAACCCTAATAATGCAGATGCATATAATAATCTAGGAACATCAGCACTTAACTTAAACAAAGAAGATGAAGCTATTGCGCATTATAATAAAGCAATAAGCATTGACCCTAAATTAATAATTGCATATTCAAACCTTTGTGGATTGTTTGAAAAGTCCAATAATTTAAAGGAATTTGAAAATATTTTAGAAAAGACTAAAGAACTTAAGCTCGATCAATTTGGTGAAATTAAGTTTCATGAAGCTCAATTGCTTTCAAGAAAAAAAGATTTTGAAAGATCTATTTTATTATTAAAATCTATTGATGATAATGAAATTTCAGAAAAAACAAAAACGAACAAATATGGATTGTTAGGAAAAGATTTTGATAAGGTTCAAAATTATAAAGAGGCATTTAAATGTTTCCAGAAAACTAATGAATTGGTAAAGGTGGGCGTAGAATATAAACAATTTAAACCAACTATATATCAAGAAGAAATTTTAGAGCTAATAAATTCATATTCTAAAGCAAAAAAAAATTCTTGGATAAATTATCCTCAAAAGCTAAACTTTCAACCTGTATTCTTGGTTGGTTTTCCACGTTCAGGTACCACACTTTTAGATACTATTCTAAGCTCACATTCTAATATTATAACCTTAGAAGAGAAACCAATGGTTGCTATGGTTAAAATGCATTTAAATAAAATAGCTAGAATTGAAAACTTAATGAACTTATCGGAAAGAGAAGTAATTAAATTGCGGGATGTTTATCATCAAGAATTAATAAAGCATACAAATATAAAAAAGATTAAAAATAAAATACTCATAGACAAACTTCCTTTAAGTATAATAGATATTGGTCTTATTTTAAGACTTTTTCCTAATGCAAAGTTTGTCTTGTCTTTGAGGCATCCACTTGATTGTATTTTAAGTTGTTTTATGCAAACATTTAATTTGAATAATGCAATGGCAAATTTTATTGATCTAAAAACTACAGCTCAGTTATACAGTAACTCAATGAAATTATTTGATATTTACTGCAAAGTTTTTGAAATTAAATACCATATTGTTAAATATGAGGATTTGATCCATTCTCTTAAAAATGAGGCTATATCACTATTAAAGTTTTTAGATTTGTCTTGGCAAGATAATATGGCTAAATACAGGGAATTAGCTCTTAATAAGAAGATTAATACACCTAGTTACAACCAAGTTACAGAAAAAATATATACCAGAGCCTCAGGAAGATGGAAAAATTACGAAAAAGAACTCGAGTTTATTGTTCCTGAAATAAAATTTTGGATTGATAAATGGAAATACAAGTTTTAACAACTTAGTTATTCTGTTAAATTGTAAATTTGAGAATTGTCTTAATTATATGAAGAGCTTATAAATTATGAATACTGAATTTGGTCAAAAAGATGATGAAACGTTAGTATATGAGGAACGTGTCTCATGTGATGGTGGTCAATATGGGCACCCAAAAATCTTTTTATCTATTAATAAAAATGAAATCACAGTATGCCCTTATTGTTCTCATAAATTTCTTTTGGCTGAAAAACTAAATAATAAAAATGGGTAGTCAACGACTTATTCTTGTTGACGGTTCAGGATACATTTTCAGAGCTTTTTATGCCCTTCCTCCTATGTCTCGAGAGGATGGTACTCCAGTTAATGCTGTTTTTGGATTTACCTCGATGCTCCTTAAATTATCAGAGGATATGGAAGGAGAAAATATACTTGTTGTCTTTGACGCTGCGAGAACAACTTTTAGAAATGCAATTTATAAAGAATATAAAGCAAACAGATCTGAACCGCCTGAAGAATTAGTACCTCAATTTGATTTAATTAAAAAGGCAACAACAGCAATAGGATTAAAATCTCTTGAAGTTGAAAATTATGAGGCTGATGACATAATTGCAACTTATGTAAAAATAGCCAAAAAAGAAAATATAGAAACATTAGTAATTTCTTCTGATAAAGATTTGATGCAATTAATTCAAGACGGTGTGTCACTATATGATCCAATGAAAAATATTAAAATTGGACCAGAGGCAGTACTGGAAAAATTTGGAGTTTCGCCTGATAAAGTAATAGATGTTCAAGCATTAGCTGGAGATTCTTCGGATAACGTTCCTGGTGTCCCTGGTATAGGTGTTAAGACTGCATCTCAATTAATTAATGAGTACGGATCTCTTGAAAAACTTTTAGATAATGCGAGTTCAATTAAGCAAGAAAAAAGAAGAGAAAGCCTTCTTAATAATGCTGAACTTGCAATAGTATCAAAAAAATTAGTTTCTCTTTTTTCAGATGTACCAATTCCGTATAAAATAAGTGATTTAAAATGGACGCCAAGGAACGATGATAATTTATTGGCTTTTTTGAAAGAAAACAATTTTAAGAGACTTGAAAATAGATACTTTGATCTGGAACAAGAAGGTAATTTTCAGCCCGAAAGTAAAAATATAGAGCAAAATTATAATCTCATAACCAAATTATCTGATTTACAAAATTTAATTGATGAAAGCATTAAATGTGGTGTTATAGCAGTTGACACGGAAACTGATTCTATTAATGCAGTGCAAGCTAATTTAGTTGGTGTTTCAATTTCTACCAAACCAGGAACTGCTTACTATATTCCTTTGAGGCATATAGAAAATTCATTACCTTTATTGATCGATGAAAAGTTGGACCAAAAGGATAAAATTGAACAAATAAATTTTGATAGTGCAATCAACTTGTTAAAAAAAATA
The DNA here is from genome assembly GCA_902612965.1 of uncultured SAR116 cluster alpha proteobacterium. GTDB lineage: Bacteria > Pseudomonadota > Alphaproteobacteria > Puniceispirillales. The sequence goes on from CACMFN010000005.1 coordinate 16,535, forward strand.
TTACAAGACCCATCAATAATTAAAGTAGGTCATAATATTAAGTTTGATATGTTGGTATTTTCTCAGAAGAGAAATGGAAGTATCAATTTGTATCCAGTCCATGATACAATGTGTATGTCATACGTAAATGACGCTAACAGATACAGTCATAAACTTGATAGTTTGGCAAAGGACTTTTTTGATCACGAAACAATAAAATATGATGATGTTTGTGGTAAGGGAGCCAAACAAGTTACATTTGATAAAATTCATCCTAATGATGGTTTAAATTATGCTGCTGAGGATGCAGACTTCTGCTTAAGAATATTTTTGTGCTTAAAAGAAGAGCTTTTTATTTCAAAATTAAATTCAGTATATGAAAGGATAGAGAGACCTCTGATAAATGTAATTGCTAATATGGAGAAAGAGGGCATTTTAATTGATAAAAGCACATTAAGCGCTTTATCAATTGAATTTCAGGATAAATTAACCCTACTTCAAAAGAAAATTTATGAATCATGTGGTGAGGAATTTAATATTGCTTCACCAAAGCAGTTAGGAGAAATTTTATTTGAGAAATTAAATTTACCTCAAGATAAAAAATCAAAAACTGGAAATTATAGCACTTCTATTTCAGTTTTGGAGGGACTTTCAACGAAAGGGTTTGAGATTGCAGATTTAATTATTGAATGGAGAACCCTTTCAAAATTAAAGTCAACTTATACTGACGCTCTTCAAGAGAGTATTAATAAACAAACAAAAAGAGTACATACATCTTACTCAATGGCTTCGGCTTCTACAGGAAGACTTGCTTCAACAAACCCAAATCTTCAGAATATCCCTATTAGAACTTCTGATGGAAGAAGAATTAGGGAAGCTTTTATTGCAAAAGACGGATATAAATTAATATCTGCTGATTATAGTCAAATTGAACTCAGGTTGATGGCGCATGCTGCAAATGAAACAGAAATGATAAAAGCGTTCAATGAAAATGTAGACATCCATGCTCAAACTGCTTCAAAGGTTTTTGGTATTCCTATTGAGGATCTTGATTCTGAAACTAGAAGAAGTGCTAAAGCTATTAATTTTGGGATAATTTACGGGATTTCTTCTTTTGGACTATCAAAACAACTTTCATGTTCTCAAAGTGAAGCTAAGAATTTCATAGAGTCATATTTTGATCAATTTCCAAAAATTAAAATTTATATGGATGCAATGATAGAAAATGCTAAAATGAAAGGTTATGTTGAGACCTTTTTTGGAAGAAGAATACCAATAAAAGGCATTAATTCTAAAAACTTTCAGGAAAGATCATTTGCGGAGAGGCAATCTATAAACGCGCCAATTCAAGGGAGTGCAGCAGATATTATCAAGAGAGCCATGATAAAAATACACAATGTTTTTCAAGAAAAAAACATTGAATCAAAAATGTTACTTCAAGTTCATGATGAATTAGTTTTTGAATGTCCAAAAGATGAGATAAATACTGTTTCAAATTTGATTAAAAAAGAGATGGAACAGGCAAATTTACCTTTATTTCCATTGAATATACCAATAGTCGTTGATTTTGGTGAAGCAGATAATTGGTCTGAAGCCCATTAAATTCTTAATTGACCAACTTCTTGCCACTTATTTGCCTCAAATTTGTTTAAGTCTTTAAAAAATAGTATTGTTAAAACTCTAGGAGGGTTATATGGCTAATAAGATCGCCTTAGTAGACGATGACCAAAATATTTTAACATCAGTCTCTTTAGCATTAGAAGCAGAAGGTTTTAGTGTAGACAAATATTTAGATGGTGAACAAGGCTTAAATGGCATTAATAGACGGCCACCAGATTTATTAGTCTTAGATATCAAAATGCCAAGACTAGATGGCATGGAAGTTCTTGAAAGATTGAGAAAAACATCAAATTTACCTGTAATTTTCTTAACTAGTAAAGATGACGAAGTTGATGAGGCGCTTGGATTGCGAATTGGTGCTGATGATTACATTAAAAAGCCTTTTTCCCAAAGGTTACTAATTGAAAGAATTAAAGCCTTGCTAAGAAGGGTCAATAACAGCAATGAAACAGATCCAGATGCAATTCTTGCACGTGGGGATCTTACAATGGATACATCTAGGCACTCATCCAAATGGAAAGGTGATGATGTTAGGCTTACTGTAACTGAGTTTTTAATTTTGAAAGATCTTGCTCAAAGAACAGGCATTGTTAAAACTAGAGACCAATTAATGGATGCAGCTTACGGTGAAACCATATATGTTGATGATAGGACTATAGATTCTCATATAAAAAGATTAAGGAAAAAATTTCGCTTAATAGATAAAAAATTTGATCAAATTGAAACACTTTATGGTGTAGGATACAGGTATCGTGAATAATAAAAAGAATTTAAAAAAAAAAGATTTTTTTCAAGGCTTTCTACAACTCTTTATTTAATAATATTACTTCCTGTATTTATTACTTTTATTGGAATTCTCTTTCTCGATCAATATACCAAAACCTTAGTATCACATGAATTATCTGGTTTAAAAAGACAAGCTGAGACGTTAGCAGTTATGATTAATAGACTAGAGGGAGACTCTGAAAAAGTAATTAGACGATCACTTTCAAAAGAAACTAAGGAATTACTCTTGCCTCTTGCAGGAAGAAATAACCAGGTAAGAATAAGGTTATTTCAACCAAATGGATTATTATATGCAGACACAAAGTCACTTTCGCAATTATCACCTAAAGTTGAAGTATTAAGACTTCCTAAGCTAACTGATAATAAACAATTTGAAAAAATTAATGACTTTATCAAAAGTTTTTTCTCAATTTTTCAACTCAAAAAAAAATATCCACTTTATGAAGATTATTTGAATACAAGTGCCAAAAATTATAATGAAGTATTAGAAGCTTTAAAAGGCTTTAATGCTCATGAAATTAGACAGGATAAAAATGGCAAACTTATACTAAGTGTTGCAGCTCCTATTGGAAATGAGAGAAGAGTCAGGGGGGCTATAATGCTTTCTATGGATGGTAAAATCATTCTGGATAATATTGCTGATTTACAATATTCTTTTTTGAATATTTTTGGATTTGTGATTTTTTTAACTATTTTCTTAAGTTTTATTTTTTCAAACAGAATTACTTTGCCAATTAGCAGGCTAGCTGCGGCAGCTGATAATGTAAGGAATAAAAAAGGAATGGAGGTTAAAAGCTTAATTAAAAGAAAGGATGAGATTGGAGAACTGGCATTGTCTTTAGATGAAATGACAAAAGATCTATTTGATAGAATGGATGCGATTGCTTCTTTTGCTGCAGATGTTTCTCATGAAATCAAAAACCCTTTAACGTCTTTGAGAAGTGCTGTGGAAACTTTATCAATAATTAAAGATGAAAGAAAAAAAACAAAACTAATGAAGATTATTCTAGAGGACATTAGTAGGCTAGATAGACTTATTACTGATATATCTGATGCTAGTAGACTGGATGCTGATTTATCTAGAGATGAGATGAAATTAATAAACCTTTCAAAATTAATAAATGGTTTCATTAATATTAAAAAAGAAACAACTAAAGAAATTACTTTTATTAACAATGTTGAAGATAGTTTAGTAATTTTTGGAAACCAGTCACGGCTTTTGCAAGTGTTAGACAATTTAATAGGTAATTCGATCTCATTTTCGCCTAAAAAGGGGAAAATTACAATTGAAGGTTATTCAAGCAATGGAAAAGTAAAAATTTCAATTATAGATCAGGGAAAAGGGATTTCTGAGAAAAAGAAAGAAACTATTTTTGAAAGATTTTATTCTGATAGGCCATCAGATGAAAAATTTGGCAAGCATTCAGGTCTTGGCTTATCAATCGTGAAGCAAATATTAGAAAAGCATAATGCAAAAATTTTAGCAGATAATATATATAATGAAAATCAAGGTATCGCAGGCGCTAAATTCACAATTGAGTTTTGATACGTGATTAATTTGATTGTTGCACTTGCCGAAATACATTTTAGCTGATATTTACCATTTAAGTTTCATTTTTTAAGGAAAATAATTATGTCATCTAAAGAAGATTATGTAGTAGCTGATATTTCATTAGCTGATTGGGGTAGAAAAGAATTATACATAGCAGAGACTGAAATGCCTGGGCTAATGTCATTAAGAGAAGAATATTCTAAATCACAAGATCTAAAAGGAGCGAGAATAGCAGGATGCCTTCATATGACTATTCAAACTGCAGTATTAATTGAAACTCTGAAAGTATTAGGCGCTGATATTAGATGGGCTAGTTGTAATATTTTTTCAACTCAGGATCATGCTGCAGCAGTAATTGCTAAGGCTGGTATTCCTGTGTTTGCTAAAAAAGGTGAAACTGTACAAGAATATTGGGAATATGTAGATAAGATCTTTGACTGGAGTGATGGTGGATATCCAAATATGATCTTGGATGATGGTGGTGATGCAACTTCATACATTATTTTTGGCGCTAAAATGGAAGCTGGAGATGAGGTTCTTAAAAATCCAGAGAATGAAGAAGAAGAAGCAATGAAAGCCCAAATTTTAAAGAGAATGGCTTCCAATCCAGGTTGGTTTACTGAGGTTAAAAATAGCCTTAAAGGAGTTTCTGAAGAAACTACAACAGGGGTTTTAAGATTACATCAAATGTCAGAGAAAGGTGACCTTCCATTTCCAGCGATAAACGTTAATGATAGTGTAACAAAATCTAAATTTGATAATGTTTATGGATGTAGAGAAAGCCTTGTAGATAGTATAAAAAGAGCTACCGACGTTATGTTAGCTGGTAAAGTTGCTGTGGTTTGTGGTTTTGGAGATGTTGGTAAAGGTTCTGCAGCTTCCCTTAGACAAGGCGGTGCAAGAGTAATGGTTACTGAAATAGATCCAATTTGTGCACTTCAAGCTTCCATGGAAGGTTATGAGGTGGTTACAATGGAACAGGCTGCATCAAAAGCAGACATTTTTGTAACAGCAACAGGTAATAAAGACGTAATTACTGTTGATCATATGAGAGATATGAAAGATAGAGCAGTTGTTTGCAATATTGGTCACTTTGATTCTGAAATTCAAATAAGTGGTTTAAATAATATGGTTTGGGACGAAATCAAACCACAAGTTGATGAAGTAAAGTTTCCTGATGGAAAAAAAATTATAATGCTTGCTAAAGGAAGATTAGTTAACCTTGGATGTGGCACAGGCCATCCAAGCTTTGTTATGTCAGCTTCTTTTACAAATCAGGTTCTGGCTCAAATGGAAATTTTTAATAATACCGCAGCTTATGAAAACAAAGTTTACACTTTGCCAAGAAAATTAGATGAAAAAGTTGCTGAACTTCATTTGGCTAAAGTTGGAGCAACGCTTACAAAACTTAGTGATGAGCAAGCCAGCTATATTGGAATTTCTTCAGATAGTGCCTTTAAATCTGATGAATATAGATATTAAAAGAGATAAAAGATAAAAGATTACTACAATCTTGTTGGATTAAAGCTCTTAGCAAAAAAAATATCAATAAGCTGTTCAGAAGGGGATGTAATAACCCTTTCTGGACCTCTTGGTGTTGGAAAAACTACATTTGCTAAATATCTCATACAGTATTTAGTTGATGAGAATATTGAAGTTACTTCTCCAACATATAATATTATCCAATCCTATAGAAGATTTGATGAAATCGAGATTCTCCATATGGATTTCTATCGATTAAATGACAAAACAAATATTTATGATTTGGATATCTTCGAGTCATTTGAAAATGCTATATCTATTATTGAATGGCCTGATAAATTAATTGAATTTATACCAGAAAAAAGGTTGAATATTAAATTAAGTTTTGTTGATGATGATGATCTTCGTAAGATAATATTAGCTAACTAGTATGATTAATAATAATTCAAATGAAACATCTAGATACGTTATCTATGATTTTGAAACTACCGGTAGAAATTCAAATTGGGATCAAATTATTCAAGTTGGTGCAATTTTAGTAGATGATAAACTTACTGAATTAGATCGACTTGAGATGAGATCATCACTAAAGCCTGGATTAATTCCTGAACCAGGTGCACTTTTGGTCAATAATACTTCTCCAGAAATGTTGGCTAAATCTAATCTATCTCATTATTCCATGATTAAAGAGCTATCAAAAAAATTAAGTGAATGGTCACCTGCCATTTTTATGGGTTATAATTCTATTGATTTTGATGAAGAGTTCTTACGAAAAACATTATTCAAAACACTATATAATCCGTATTTCACACAATTAAATGGAAACAAACGATGTGATATCCTTAATATGGTTCGAAGTGCTTCTATATTCCTTCCTGAGGTAATAAAATTTGAAAAAAATAACAAAGGTAATCCTATTCTAAAACTTGATCAGATTGCCCCTTTAAATAATATAAATCACGAAGCTCATGATGCTCTAGGAGATGTGCTTGCTACTAATGAAATAGCAAAAATTTTAAGTTTAAGGGCAGAAGATATTTGGAATTCTGCCTTAATCAGTTCAACGAGGTCTGAGGTTAACGCAAAGATCAAAAATGAACTTTTATTTTGTAACAGTGAATTTATTTATGGTAAAACTAAACCTTTTTTAGTCTCTTTTGTTTGTGAACATCCTGTTTTTAAGTGGCCCCAGTGTTTTGACCTATCAAAAGACCCAAAAGAATTTTTTAACATGTCAAAAAATGAATTAAGTATTGAAATTAAAAAATCACCAAAAGTTATCAGGACAATTAAAGATAACAAAAATCCTATAATAATGGACTACAATAATTATTTAAAAAATAGTGAATTCTTTGAATTTAGTGAAAATGAATATATTCAAAGAGCAAAAAATTTGCAGGAAAATAGTTCATTTAGGTCAATGGTTTCGCATTTACTTCAAGAGGAATTTGATAAAAATAATAGTTTTGATTCTCAAGAGGAAATTTTAGCTGAGGAAAGTTTGTACAAAGGCGGTTTCTTTTCAAATGCTGATAAACAATTAATGGATAAATTTCACAAGTCAGAATGGTCAGAAAAACTTAAAATATGTGATGATTTTGATGACGAAAGATTATTTTACTTTGGTATGAGACTTATATACGAAGAACAGCCTTCTATTCTTCCAAAAGAAATTTTTAATAATATTCATTCATCAATAGCTAATCAAGTAATGAGTATGAATAATGAAAAGTGGTATACTATTCCAAAGGCTTATAAAGATTCAGATGATTTAAAAGTTAAATATGATAATGAAAATAACAAGGAAATTTTAGAAAAACTTAGAAAATTTGATTTGCTTATTGATGAGATACAAAGAAACTTTCAATAATAATTTAATTAATCTATATTGACCAAATTAAAACTCATAATTACATTAAATAAAAAGAGGTTAATTATATGGCATCAATAATAATAAGCGATAATAGTTTCGAAAAAGAAGTGCTTAAATCTGAAAACCTTACTTTAGTTGACTTTTGGGCGGAGTGGTGTGGTCCTTGTAAGATGATAGGACCTGCGTTAGAAGAAATTTCTGAAGAAATGAAAGATGATGTTAGGATCACAAAATTAAATATTGATGAAAACCCCGCAACACCTCAAAAATATAATGTCAGGGGTATTCCGACTTTACTTCTTTTTAAAAATGGTGAAGTTGTTGCAGAGAAAGTTGGTGCCCTACCAAAGGCACAATTGCAAGAATGGATTAGCAGTAACGTTAATTCGGAATAGTTTGATTATTTTTTAAAAACTCACCAGCAAGATATAAAGATCCGCAAATACAAACATTTAATTTATTTTGAGAGGCAATTTCAATAGCTTCATAAAGATTTTTGGATTTATTTACTGACACCCCTTTTTTTTGAATAATATCAAAAAGTTCTTTCGATGAAAAACTATTTTCTTGTCCGGTGATTTCAGTTGTTATGATTCTTTGAGTAATAGATTTTAATTCATTTAAGAAATCAGAAGGTTTTCTGGTTTTTAAATACCCAAAAATTAATTGCCACTTGGTGTCTATGGAAGACAAAACTTTACTTAAAGCTTTTGCACCTGAGACATTATGCGCCCCGTCTAATATTATTACATAATTTTTATCAATTTTGCTAGCTAATTTCCCCTTGTTTATGAGCTGTGATCTAGCTGGCCAATTAACACTTTTTATTCCTTTAATGGATTTTTTAAAATTGAATTTTTTAAAATTTTTTGAAATAACTTTTAGACAAGATGTAGATAAGGCACAATTGTCCAATTGGTGATTGCCCCTCAAAGAAGGTATAGGAATATCAATATTTTCTTTATCTAAATAAAAAGAAAAACTATTGGAGCTAACCTTAAAACTCTTTTTTTCAATTAAATATAGAGCCGCATTTTTATTTAGGCAATTTTCTTTAATTACTCTCATTATTGCATTTTTTTGACTTATAGTAATTACAGGTATCCTATTTTTAATAATCCCGCATTTTTCTTTTGAAATCTTTGAAAGTGTAGAGCCTAAAAAATGTTCGTGGTCAAAAGAAATTTCAGTAATTATTGAAGCTATAACATTAGGTACAACATTAGTTGCATCAAGTCTTCCACCAAGGCCAACTTCTAAAAGCAGTATATCAGCCTTGATTTTAGAAAATGCTAAAAAAGCGGCAGCCGTAGTAAATTCAAAAAATGTAATTTCCTGATTGTTGTTAACTTTGTCAGTCATAGATAAAATTTCAAACAAAAATTTATTTGAAATTAATTTATCTTTTATTCTTATCCTTTCATTAAAATTAACTAGATGAGGAGAGGTGTATGAGTGAACAGTAAGACCACTTTCTTTTAACATTGACCTTAAAATTGAAAGTGTTGAGCCTTTCCCATTAGTTCCTGCAATATGGATTGTTGGTGGTAAAAATTGATGAGGATTACCTAAATCTTGTAATAGTCGATTAATTCGGTTCAAATTTAAATCAATATATTTAGGATGATACTTTTGAATTTTAATTAAAATATCATCTAATTTTTTTAAACTCATGTAATTTAATTTGCATTAGATAAGGTTACATCTAATATATTGGACAGTATTTCTCTATGTTGTTTTCTATCAGCTACAATATCAACCATTCCATGTTCTAAAAGGTATTCAGAGGTCTGGAAATTATCAGGTAATTTTTCTTTTACAGTTTTTTCAATTACTCTTTTCCCAGCAAAACCTATAGTAGCCCCAGGTTCTGCTATATGAATATCTCCTAGCATCGCAAAACTTGCTGTAACTCCTCCTGTCGTTGGATTTGTTAGGATAACAATATGAGGTAATTTTGCATCTTCAATCGTTTGTAAAGCAGCAATAGTTCTTGGCATTTGCATTAGTGAAATAATACCTTCTTGCATTCTTGCTCCTCCTGATGAAGGAATGGTTATAAAAGCACATTTTTGATCTACAGCAATACTGGCCCCTGTTATAAAAGCATTACCTACTGATCTTCCCATTGATCCTCCCATAAATCTAAAGTCAAATGCAGCAATAATAACTGGAAAGCTCTCAATTTTACCTTTTACAAGTAATATACAGTCATCTTGTTCTGTTTTCCTTTTGGAGTCTTTAAGTCTATCAGAATATTTTTTTAAATCTTTAAAACCCAAAATATCTTGATTTTCTGTTGAATAGTCGATTTGTTCAAAAGTATTTTCATCAAGTAGAAATTTCATTCTTTCTTTTGGGTAAAGAGGCATATGAAAATTACAGGTCGTGCAGATATTGAAATTTTTATTTAGATCTTTTTCAAAGATCATTTGATCACAAGATTTGCATTTAATCCAAAGATTTTGTTTTGTCTCTTCTTTGTTAACAAATGCTTTTATTTTAGGAAGCACAGATTTTGTTAACCAATTCATATATTCACCTTTTTAATTTAGACCTAAAGAAAGTGTTTTAACTTCTTTTAATACTTTTTCTACATTGAAAAGATTAGTTTTATTATTTGAGAATTCATTTTCAATGATTTTAACTATATGACTTCCTACCACAGCTGCATTTGCAACATTAGATATTTCTTTAATTTGCTTTTGAGTACTGATACCAAATCCTACAGCAATTGGAAGTTTAGTTAATGTCTTAATTATATTCAATGATTTTTCTATATCTTCTATAGACGCTTTTTTTGTTCCAGTTATACCTGTAACAGAAACGTAGTATAAAAAACCAGATGAATTTTCTAAAACTTTTGTTAATCTTTCTTCATCAGTTGTAGGCGTAAGGAGTTTTATTAAATCCATATTTGTATTTTTTAAATATTTAACAAATTCCTCATCTTCTTCTGGTGGCATGTCTACGATAATAAAGCCATCAACACCAAAATTCTGAGTGTCAGTAATAAACTTTTCTACACCATATTGGTAAATAGGATTATAATAACCCATCAAAATTACAGGTGTCCTTAAATCCTTTTTCCTGAAGTTTCTAACCATTAAAAGGGTTTTTTTAAGGTTCATTCCATGATTAAGCGCTCTTAAAGATGATGACTGAATTGCAGGACCATCTGCCATAGGATCTGAAAAAGGCATACCAAGTTCAATGAAATCAGCACCAAAATCAGGTAACATATCAAAAATTCTTTGTGAAATCTCCAAATTTGGGTCACCTGCAGTTATAAATATACCTAACCCTGCTCTTTTTTCCCCCATCAAATTATTAAAAAGCTGTGAAATCCTATTATTCATCTTTTATATTTTACCCATTGCTTTCAATTTAGGCAAAACAGCACTTAAATCTTTATCGCCACGGCCACACATATTCATAATTATAACATCATCCTTTTTCATTTTTTTTGCTTCTTGGATTGTAATGTGTAAAGCATGTGCAGGTTCAAGAGCTGGTATAATTCCTTCAAGTTTTGAACATAAATGAAAAGCCTCTAAGGCTTCATTATCAGTACATGCTTTATATTGAACTCTGCCAATATCATTAAGCCAAGAGTGTTCAGGACCTATCCCTGGATAATCTAGACCAGCAGATATTGAATGGGCATCTATAATTTGTCCATCAAAGTCTTGAAGTAAATAAGTTTTGTTTCCATGTAAAATGCCAGGTTTCCCACCTGTTAAAGAAGCAGCATGAAGTTTAGAGTGTATCCCTTTCCCGCCTGCTTCAACGCCAATTATTTCAACTTTATCATCATCTAAAAAGCTATGAAATAATCCCATAGCATTTGAACCGCCTCCAATGCATGCAATAATTTTTGAAGGTAATTTTTTTTCTATCTCCAAAATTTGTTCTTTTGCTTCTTCTCCGATAATAGACTGAAAATCTCTAACCATCATAGGATAAGGGTGAGGGCCTGCAACTGTTCCAATTATATAAAAGTGAGATTTAGCATTACTTACCCAATGCCTGAGCGCCTCATTCATTGCATCTTTAAGTGTTCCTGTACCAGAAGAAACTGGAATAATCTTTGCTCCTAGTAATTGCATTCTTTCTACATTTGGTTTTTGTCTCTCTATGTCCTCTTCACCCATAAAAACTTCACAATCCATATCAAAAAGAGCGCAAACAGTTGCAGTAGCCACTCCATGTTGTCCTGCACCTGTTTCAGCAATAATTTTATTTTTCCCCATTTCTTTTGCTAGTAACGCTTGTCCGATAACATTATTTATTTTATGTGCACCAGTATGATTTAATTCATCCCTTTTGAAAAAAATCTTAGCACCACCACAATATTCAGTAATCCTATTTGCAAAATAAAGTGGGGATGGTCTTCCTATATAGTTCTTTTGATAATATTTTAACTTTTCTTGAAATGAGGTGCTTTTTTTTAATTTATTATAGTTTTTTGATAAACTTAATATAAGAGGCATAAGAGTTTCTGCAACAAACATACCTCCATATTCTCCAAACTTACCATCCTCAGCAGGCTGATTTTTGAGTGAATTAAAGTTTATTTTCTTATTGTCCATATTTTTATAATTAAGATTTTAGACTTCTTATTTTATGAATAAATTTATTAATTAATTCTTTACTTTTTACACCAGGTGAACTTTCAACACCACTTGAAACATCAATATTTTTGGAATTACTTTTCTTAATTGCCTCTAAGATGTTTCTATGATTTAGACCGCCTGCCAGCATCCATTTTTTACTTCCATTATATTTCTTTAAGATGTCCCAATTTAATGTATCAGTTTTGTTCCCTTGTAATTTTTGCTTTGTCAATTTAGAATCAAATAAAAATCTATCAACTATTTCTTCGTATTCATAAACATCCTTAAAACTCTCAGAATTTTTAACTTCTATAGCTTTCATTATAGGTATCCCAAACATCTTTTTTATCTCATTACATCGTCCAGGCGTTTCAGATCCATGTAATTGTATCAAATCAGGTTTAACCTTTTGTACAATTTTTGAAATAAATTCATTTTCTGGGTTAACAAAAAGACATACTATTCCTATTTTATTTCTTGCTATTTCAAAAAGACTCTTATGATTATAATCAACATTTCTGATTGAATCTTTATAAAATACAAAACCTGCCCATGTAACATTCAAATCAATTAATCTTAATAAATCATCTTCCTTTTTAATGCCGCAAACCTTAATTTCAGTCATAAGCTAATTAGTTACTTAAAATAATTATTTAAATTGTACAGAAACATTAGTGCACACCCTAAAAACAAACCAATAAAAAAAAATCCAATAGACAAAACCCAAATTGGAAGAAAAATTTTAAAGTCAAATGGCCAAAGTGAAATAAAAGTTAGGTTTGAATTAGATAAAGTAAATATTGAGAAAAATAATAGCGTAGGTATTGTTAATACAAAAGTTAAGATTTTATTAATAATATTCATTAATTATTTTATCAGTTAATACGTTCTTTTAGTTTTTTTCCCATTCTAAAATAAGGTATACGTTTTTTTTCTACAAAAACAGTAGCTCCAGTCCTCGGATTTCTGCTTTTCCTTGCTTTTAATTCTTTTAGGCCAAATGAACCAAAACCACGCAATTCAACTCTATTACCTTTAGCAATATTTTCAGTTACTACATTAATTATAGTCAATACAATTTTTTCAATATCACTTAAATATAAAGTAGGATATTTACCTGCTATCTTTGCTATTAATTCGGATTTAGTCATTTAATAATTATCCTTTGAATTCAGACTATTTTAACATAAAAATTAAATTTAGAATTATAAATTTTTTATTCCTTTTTATCAGCATTAAGAGCAACACCAAGTATGTCACCCAATGTTGCTCCACTATCAGAAGAGCCATAGTCTTTCATAGCTTTCTTTTCTTCTAGTATTTCTCTAGCTTTGATAGAAAGTGTTATTTTTCTTGATTTTTTATCAATATTTGTGATTTGTGCATCAACTTTATCCCCTTTTGCAAATCTATCAGGTCTTTGCTCTTCCCTATCCCTTGAAAGCTCTGATTTGCGAATAAATCCTTTAAGACCATCATCTATTTCAACATCCAGACCTTGATCAAGGACATCCTCAACAATACAAGTTATAATCATGCCTCTTTTAAATTTCAAAGAACCGTCAGCAAATGGGTCAGCTTCAAGTTGCTTAATACCAAGGGAAATTCTTTCGTTTTCAACACTTACATCTAAAACTTTAGTTTTAATAACATCACCTTTCTTATAGTTTGAAATTATTTCCTCAGCATTTCCTTCCCAAGAAATATCTGAGAGATGTATTAAACCATCAACTTGATCTGAAGCAGCTACAAAAATACCAAATTCAGTAATATTTTTTATCTCACCTTCTAGTTCTGAACCATTAGGGTGATTGTCTAAGAATTCTTGCCAAGGATTTTCAACGCATTGTTTTAAACCAAGTGATATCCTTCTTTTTGGTTCTTCAATATCTAAAACCATAACCTCAACTTGTTCACTCGTAGATACAATTTTTCCTGGGTGAATATTTTTTTTAGTCCAGCTAATTTCAGTAACATGAACAAGTCCTTCAATACCAGCATCAAGTTCAACAAAAGCGCCATAATCAGTTATATTTGTTATTCTACCGGTGGTCTTAGAACCAATGGGATATTTCTCTTCTATAGACGTCCATGGGTCCTCTTCCAATTGTTTCATTCCTAAAGATATTCTTTGTGTTTCATTATTAAATTTTATTACTTGTACTGTTATAGTATCTCCAAGTTTCAACACTTCAGATGGATGTAAAACTCTTTTCCAAGCAATATCAGTTACATGAAGCAAACCATCGACACCACCTAAATCAATAAATGCACCATAATCAGTAATATTTTTAACAATACCCTTTAAAACTTGACCTTCACCTAAATTAGAAACAAGTTCGGTTCTCGCCTCAGCTCTAGATTCTTCTAGAACAGCTCTTCTAGATACAACTATGTTTCCTCTTTTTCTATCCATTTTCAATATCATGAATGACTGAGGACCGCCCATAATAGAATTTAAATCTTTAATTGGTCTTATATCAACTTGACTACCAGGAAGAAATGCTGTCGCACCTTCAAGATCAACTGTAAATCCTCCTTTAACTTTGCCAAAAATAACACCAGTTACACGTTCTTGTTTTTTATGCGCAATTTCTAAAATTGACCAAGCTTCCTCTCTTTTTGCTTTCTCTCTGCTTAAAACCGTATCACCATTACGGCCTTCAATTTTTTCAATAAAGACATCAACTAAATCACCTGTTTGAATTTCAGATTTAGCACCGTAAGATGAAAATTCCTTCATTGAAATTCTACCTTCGGATTTTAGTCCCACATCAACTAAAGCAATATCATTTTCAATGCTTACAACTTTACCTTTTACAACACTACCTTCTATTTTAAGGTTTTTTGAAAAACTTTCTTCAAGTAAATCAGCAAATGTTTCATTTTTTTTAACATTGTTAGCATTTTCCATAATATTTATTTACCTCATAATATTCTTACAACCGCTATGGTTGTATACCCATGCTGGTTAATGGGTGTCCATGGGCTTATGAAAAATCAATGGTTTTTTTACCAGCTGAATTAATAAACAAAATTAGATTTAAGCCCAAAATCTAAAAACTTTTAATAAATTTTAATGCCTTTTGCAAAACAAACTCTTCAGATTTATTCCCAGTATCAATATAAAAAGCATCTTTAGCTATTATCAATGGGCCTTCAATCCTATTTTTATCTCTTTTATCCCTGCAAATTAAGTCATTTAATACATCTTGGTATATAACCTCATAATTTAAATGAATCAACTCTTGTGTTCGTCTTTCTGCTCTAATTTTAATATCAGCATCTAAATAAAATTTAAAATCAGCATTTGGAAAAACAATAGTGCCAATATCTCTACCATCAATTACTACACCATCATGAGAAATTAGAAATTGATTTACATATTCTCTTTGAAGCTTAACAAGTGCTTTTCTGATATTTTTATCAGGAGCAATTTGTGAAGATTTTTTACTTATCAATGATGACCTTAAATTTTCACTTTTAATTTTTTTGATTTCTATAATCTTATTTATTGAAAGTTTGTTTGAAAGCTCAATCAAATCAATTTTATTATTTATTTTTAGTTTAATTGCTTGATAAGCTAAAACTCTGTAAAATATCCCTGAATCTAAGTGGTGTAGATTTAAAGATTTAGATAGGTTTTTTGCTAGTGAACCTTTACCTGAAGCTGCCGTTCCGTCAATTGCTATAATCATATTATGCTTTAGTAAAGTTTGCACCAAGTTCTATCATTATTTTATAAAAATTTGGAAAACTTGTCTCAATTGTTGATGGTCTCAGAACTTTTATTGGCTCTTTTGATATAAGGCCTAAAATTAAAAATGACATTGCAATCCTATGATCTAGTTCACTATCTATTGAGCAACCCCCAACTACTTTGCTACCATAAATTGTTAAGCTCTCAGCTTTCTCTATAGTTTTAACTCCTGCTTTAATTAATCCATTTGAAACTATTTTTATTCTATCAGATTCTTTTACTCTTAGTTCAGAAATACCATCCATAACAGTTTTGCCTTCTGCACATGAGGCAGCAATTGAAAGTATTGGGTATTCATCAATCATGCTAGGCACTCTTTTTGATGGAACAGCGATGCCTTTAAGTTGGCTATATTCAGCTATAATTGAGGCTGTTTCTTCTCCACCATTATTTTTTTTGTTAAAAATGTTAATTTTAGCTCCCATTTCTTTTAGAGTTTCAAATAAACCGTTTCTTCCTTTGTTGATCATAATGTTTTTGAGTTCAATTTTGCTTTCAGGGCAAATAACTGCGGCTACAACTAAAAAAGCAGCAGAAGAGGGGTCGCAAGGAACATTTATATTGCTACTTCTTAAAACTGGGTTACCGTCTAGTTCTACTTTATAAGAACCATCTTCTAAAGTTTTTGATTGAATGTTTGCACCCAAACTTGAGAGCATTTTTTCTGTATGATTTCTACTCTCATTTGGTTCTTTAAATATTGTTCTCCCAGATGCTGCTAAACCGGATAATAAAATAGATGACTTAATCTGAGCTGATGAAATCTTTGAAGAGTAATTTATTGGAAAAACTTCTTTTGGCGCTTTTATAGTTATGGGAAGTTTTTCATTATTGCTCGAGATTATTTTTGCTCCCATCATTTTTAGAGGTGTAAGAATTCTACCCATTGGTCTTTTACTTAGAGATTTATCTCCTTTTAAATTAGCAAGAATACTTGAGCCCATAATTGCTCCTAGCATCAGTCTTGCTCCAGTTCCGGAATTACCGAGGTCTAGATATTCGGTTGGCTCTTTAAATCCAAAAATTCCCACACCATTTACAAACCAATATCCATTTAATTTTTCAATTTTTACACCTAATGTTTTTAGCGCATTCATTGTAGCAAAAACATCTTCACTTTCAAGTAGACCCTTGATTTTAGATCGGCCTATACACATACTTGATAAAATAAGTGCTCTGTGGGAAATTGATTTATCCCCAGGCACTTTTGCGATACCTGCTAATCTAAATGACTTTTTTGATATAATATGCTTCATTAAAAATTGTATATAACATAAAATTTAAAAAAAGCCTTTGACACTTTTAAAGAAATAAGTCAAATCCCTTTTTTATAATTTTTTAATGGAGATGCGTATATGCCTAAGCCTGAGTGGGGTACAAAAAGAACTGGTCCATGTGGAACAAAGTTTTATGATTTTAATAAAAGTCCAATTATATGCCCTGGTTGTGGGGGTGAAGTTATTACTCATGATGTGAAAATAAACAATAAAAATGAGTTAGATAAAAACCCTAGAAATAATTCTAAAGAACAATTATCTAATGAAGATAGCTCAAAAAATACTGATTTAGATAGTGGTATTCTTGATGATGATGTTATCAATGATGATGCGAGCTTAGATGAGGCATTTGAAAGTGAACATGAGGATAACATATCTGATGATGAGGATATTAATTTAATTAGTGATGATAATAATATTGTCTTAGATGTTGAAATAGATGAAGATGGAAAATAAATAGTTCTTGCTTCATTTGGGGCTGTAGCTCAGTTGGGAGAGCGCTTCAATGGCATTGAAGAGGTCGTCGGTTCGATCCCGATCAGCTCCACCAAAATTCTTATTATGCTGCTGAACTTAAATTAAAATTTAATAAGACAGCAAATAAAGAATCAGAATTTTCACACCCCCTGATTTTATATGCTATATTTTTATTTTTCAAAAGCCTAGAAAAATTTGATAGAATATATAAATGTTTTGACTTCGAAGAAGAAGGTGACACAACTAAACATACTAAATCGACATCCTTTTTATCTGCAGCTCCATAATCGACTGGTTTAGATAGAATAGAAAACAATACAAAGGTTTTTTCTATATTATCTAATAAAGCAGATGGCATTGCAATTCCATCAGAGATACTTGTATTTCCGAGTTTTTCTCTCATAATAATTTTTTCAAAAAGTGTTTTTTGGTCTATTAGTTTATTTAATTGTTCAGATTTTGCAGAGAGTTCTAAAAATAAATTTTTTTTATTTTTTGCATTTATACCGAATAATATATGTTTTGTTTTAAGTAGATCTGATAGCATTTGAAACTCATTTAAAGGGTGGTAATTAGAGTATCAACAAATTTTTGTCAATAGACTCATAATTTAAATTTTTCGCCCAAGTAAACTCTTCTTACATCACTATCATTTAGTAAAAGTTGAGAAGAACCAGATGAAATTATTTTTCCATCATGAAGTATGTAGCTTCTATCAACTGTATTTAAAGTTTCCCTTACATTATGGTCAGTAATTAATATACCAATATTTTTTTCTTTAAGTTTAAAAATAATATTCTTTATTTCGATTAGTGCGATAGGGTCAATTCCAGCAAGCGGTTCATCCAAAAGTAAAAATTTTGGTTTTGATGCCAAAGCTCTTGCAATTTCAACTCTTCTTCTTTCACCACCTGACAAAGTTAAGGCAGATGCATTCCTTATATGGTCTAAAGAAAATTCATTAAGTAATTCATTTAAAAATTCAATATTTTGTTTATCATTATTTGAATTGTTTAATTGTATAATTGATAAAATATTTTGTTCAACTGATAAACCGCGAAAGATTGATGTTTCTTGTGGGAGGTAATTTAATCCAAGTTTTGCTCTTTTATAGATAGGTAAGTTGGTTATGTTACAATCATTAAGTTTTATATTTCCATGACTTATATTCTGTAGTCCAGCAATGCACTGAAAACAGGTTGTTTTACCTGCTCCATTAGGTCCTAAAAGACCAACAATCTCGCCTTCCTTTACATTAATACTTATATCATTCAGAATTTTCTTTTTTTTATAAAAAGAACTCAGACTATTTACCTCTAAACAATTTATGTCTTTAACGAGCTTTGTTTTATTGAAATTTTTAATTTCTATCATTTAAATTTATTATTTATTTAGTATTTACTAATAAAAACTCCAGTTACTGAATTTTGTTCATTTGAAGACATGCTGCTTAAGCCCTTTTTAAAGTCAATTACGGCGCTATTCCCTTTTAAAAAACTCTCATTTTGTTTTATTATTACATTACCTTCAAAATTTATTTTTTGGTCAATATTAAAAAGTTCGGCCGTATCGGATGAAATATTTTGTTCCAAACTATCTATTTTAACTTTTACCTTTTCTATTGCCTTGACACTTGTTATTTTTTCGTTCTCATCAATTTTTATAATTAATTTATTTGCATTTATTTTAGCCTCAGGATTTTTCAAGTTAATTAAAACATTTCCATCTAGTATAATTTTTTTCTCACTTTTATTATAAAGTAGACTATTTTGAGAATAAACAGTCCCAAAATTAGATAACATTGATATATTATCTCCTTTAACTAGTAAAGTTTCTTTTATTAGGTCATAATTCATAAAATTTGAATTGATAGTTATTTGTGATGTTTCAAAAACAGCATTTTCATTTGCGATGAGCCTTTGAATCTTACCCTGCCCTATTGGTCCTTTATAGAAACCTACAATTTTATTAGCATTTATTGAAAAAAAACTTGATTTAACAGCAGAGTCGCCATAAGCAACGATTTTGTTTTCTAATTGATCCCATTCGAGTTTATCAGAGGCTTTAATCTCAATTTTGCTTTCAGCATCTAATTCAGATGCAGTTGCCATGGATAAAACAAAACTTAAAATTATAGTAAAAAAAGTTATTTTTTTTAAATTACAATTGAACAAAAACATAACAAATTTTATTAAATTATAATTACTTAAGAAAAACAAGTTTTGTTCTTCCCAAGAATATTACTTTTTTCTCATTTTGATTGTAAAAGAAATTCTCAGATCTTAAAAAACCAGAATTAATATTAAAGTAAACAGGTTTAGTTGAATAAAACTCTCCTTTTTCCAGATTTCCATTAAGCTCATTTGAAGTTAGCGTAAAGTCCAAATTTTCATCTATTAATGATACATTTTCTGAAAGAATTAGGATTTTATTATTTATATCAAATTCGCCCATATTTGAAGAAATAGTTATTAGACTTTTTTTTGTTTCAAAAATAGCGTTTGGATTTTTCAAATTTAGAACATTAATTTTTGACTGATTCTCTGTAATTAATTTTGCAGATATAGAAAATTTCTGCCCATTTTCTGAAAAACCTGAATACTTAGCCTCTTCTATGTTTAAGGATGTTTTGCTTTTGTTATCATTTAAATTGATTTTAATGTTTTTTGTTGAGAATTTTGTTTGCCACCAAAAAAAACTCAAAACTAACATAATAAATAATGAAATACCTATTTTAGTTGATAATTTATTTAAATATTTCATAAATTGATTTTAGTTATTAGTTATTTAGTGAGCAAAAATATCTAAGTCTTCAAATCCAGCAAGATCAAGCTCAACTCTTACTTTTAAAAAAGAAAAAACTTTTTCAGCTAACTCTAGCCTATTTTCTTGTAAAAGAAGGGCTTCTAATTTTTCTTTTAATGCATGCAAGTATAAAACATCATTGGCAGCATAACTTTTTTGTTTTTTTGATATTATTTTGCTTCCCCAATTTGAACTTTGTTGTTCTTTTGAAATTTCAATTGAGAGTAACTCTCTAGTCAAATCACTTAATCCATGTTTGTTGGTATAGGTCCTAGAAAGCTTACTTGCAATT
The DNA here is from genome assembly GCA_902612965.1 of uncultured SAR116 cluster alpha proteobacterium. Lineage (GTDB taxonomy): Bacteria > Pseudomonadota > Alphaproteobacteria > Puniceispirillales. The sequence goes on from CACMFN010000005.1 coordinate 37,054, forward strand.
TTGGTGCACCAGATATTTCCTTCTACTTTGCACACATAAAAATTTAGGGCAGCTAAATCAAATCGAGCAAAATGGAATATTTTTAATATTTTTTTATTTTGTAATATATTTTTAAGATTTTTATACTTTTGAGTTGTATCAAGCTTACTATCATCAATTTTTAATAAATGAGCGTCACCATTACCAGCAGATAGCTGTATTAAGCACAGCCTATCTCTATTAGTTTTGAGCCCCATAGTTTCAGTATCTATTGCCACAGAGCCTTCAAATTCAATCTCATTTGGGATATCTTTTTCGTGAAAATAAATTGTCATTTGTATAAATATTAATATAAACTATCTTGATTTTAAATAATCAATTTAATAGGTAAGCATATAATAATTTAAATGGTTATAAAAGAGATTAATTATAGTTTGATATGAATAAAGATATAATAGGTATATTCGGAGGTACTGGCTTTTTAGGGCTGGAGCTTGTTTCAGTTCTAAGCAAATCAGGCTTCCAGGTTAAAGTATTTTCTAGAAACGCTTCTGAAGAAAAATCAATTAATTTAATGGGTGAATTAGGTCAGGTTACAACTTTTTCAGGAAATATTAATGACCCAAAAAAAGTTGAAAGATTTATTGAAGGCTGTGATATAGTTATTAATCTAGTTGCCTTATTTTTTGAATATGGAAGTCAAAATTTTAAGAATATTCATGTTGAAGCACCAATTCAAATAGCCAAAATATCTAAAAAATATAAAGTAAAACAACTTATTCATATATCTGACAGATGGGCTGATGAAAATTCTATCAGTAAATCTTCTAAAAGTAGAGGAATTGCTGAAAAGAGAATCAAAGAAATATTTGATAAAACTACCATTGTTAGATTAGATGTTTTATTTGGAAAAAACGATGGTTTATTTTTTCGATTTGGAAAAATCATCCAGCTATTGCCCATGATCCCTTTGCCAAAGGAAAGTAAAGCTATATTTAGCCCACTGTTTGTAAAAGATGCTGCTCATGCAATAGACAAAATTGTAAAGAACAAAATTTTTCATGGAAAATTATTTGAATTATTTGGCCCAAAATCTTATTCTTGGGAAGAATTGATGATATTTTTTAAGAAAAACATTCAGAGTAAGGTGTTTTTGACCAAAGTACCTATTACTTTACTATCTTTGCCAGCTTTATTTTTTAGTTTTTTTCCTAATCCACTTATTACTATTGATCAACTCAGAAGATTTAAGGTTAGGGTTGAATATGATAAAAAAAATCTAACTATGGAAGATTTATTAATCAAAACTTCATCAATTGAAACTGAAATGCCTAAGTATTTGAAAAAATTTTAGTCAAATTTATTTTACCAAAAATAAATAGCTAATAGCAGTAAGATAGCTAATAATAATCGATAAACAATAAAGGGTGTAAAGGAGTATTTTTTAATCCACGCCATCATAAAGGTAATCGAAGCCAATGAGAAGGCAAATGATAAAATGGTTGCAGTCAATAAGTTAAGATTTAATTCATAATCATTTAGTTTCACTAAATCATATGCTTCTAGAGCGGAGGCGCCTAGAATTGCAGGTATAGATAAAAGCAAAGAAAATTTAGCAGCAGACTGTCTGTCAAATCCTAGAAATCTAGCCGCTGTTATGCATATTCCAGATCTACTTGTACCAGGTAAAAAAGCTAAAATTTGAAAAAAACCAATAATTACACCAGACATGATGGTTAGATCATCAATTTTTTTAACTCTTAAAAAAACTTTATCAGCAAAATATAGCAATAATCCAAACACTAATGTTGACCATGCAATTACTTCTAAAGACCTTAAAAATAAGAAATTATTATTTTGAATATAGTATCCACAAATTAATAGAGGAAATGTTGCAATTACAGCAATATAAAAAATTTTGAAATCTTTTTTTGATTTTGATCCCAATGAAATAATGCCTCTGCACATTCTTAATATATCACTCCATAAATATAAAATTACAGCTAGAAGAGAACCTGAGTGAACTGCCACATCAAAAATTCTTCCCTGATCAGCATTATTAGTAATATTTGGAAAGATTATTAAGTGTGCAGATGATGACACAGGCAAAAATTCTGTAATGCCTTGTAAAGCTGATAGTAAGATTAAATTTTGAAAATACATAATATAGTAATAATGAAATTAATATTTTTTTAAATACACAAATAAAAATTAATAAACTACTATTTATTTCCAAAATATGTAATATGCGCTTTATGCATACCTTTTTAGTGTAAATATTTTATTATTAGTGTATTATTTGAACTCTTATTTTTTAGACCTATCAAATTAAAATGCATAAACATAATATTAAAAAAAGTTTAACCGGATATCCAAACAAACAAGGTCTGTATGATCCTAATCATGAAAAGGATGCATGTGGATTCGGGTTTATCGCAAATTTAGATAATATACCAAAACACGAGATCATCCATCAAGCCTTAGAAATCGTTCATAACCTAGATCATAGAGGGGCAGTAAGCGCAGACCCACTAGCTGGAGATGGAGCAGGAATACTTATCCAAGTTCCAGATGAGTTTTTTAGGTTAGAATTAGGTAAAAAAAATTATGTTTTACCAGAATTAGGAAACTACGGTGTTGGTATTATTTTCTTTCCAAACTTACAAACTGAAATCAAAAAAATAAAAAGTATTATAAAAGACATAATTGTAAAGGAAGATCTTGAATTAATTTGTTGGAGAGATGTTCCTGTTGATAGTTCTGTTTTAGGAGATTCAGTTAAAGTCAATGAACCAAATATTAAGCAATTATTTATTAAAAAGGGTAAAAGTTTAAAATCTGAAAGTGAGCTTGAGAGAAAACTTTATGTAGTCAGAAAGTTAATTTCAAGTGCTTTATATAAAAACAAAATCAATGATGAAAATTTCTATATTCCTTCTTTATCAACGAGAACTATTGTTTATAAAGGAATGGTACTAGCCCCTAATTTATCAAAATATTATTTAGACTTTCAAAATAAAAGTTTTAAATCTGCAATGGCAATGTTTCATCAAAGATTTTCAACTAACACTTTTCCATCATGGCAATTAGCCCAGCCATTTAGATATTTATGCCATAACGGTGAAATAAATACAGTACAAGGGAATAAAAACTGGATAAATTCGAGAAAACATAAGTTAAAATCAAAATTTCTAGGTAAAGATATAGCTAAAATTTGGCCAGTTATTGAAAAAAATCCATCTGATTCATCTGCATTTGATAATGCATTAGAATTACTACTTATGGGGGGGTACTCCCTTCCGCATGCAATGATGTTAATGATACCAGAAGCATGGAATAACAATAAAATTATGAATAAAAGCAGGAAAAGTTTTTATGAATTTTTTGCTGGCTTGATGGAGCCATGGGATGGACCTGCGGCAATGGCTTTTTCTGATGGGAGAAAGATTGCTGCTACCTTAGATAGAAATGGGTTAAGGCCTGCAAGGTATATAGTTACAGTGGATAATACAATACTGATGGCTTCAGAAGTTGGTGTTCTGCCATCGATAAAAGAAGATGATATAAAAATAAAATGGCGTCTTCAACCTGGAAAAATGCTCCTTGTTGACCTTGAGGAAAAAAGAATAATTTCAGATGATGAATTAAAAGAGAGTCTTTCTTTAGAATTTCCTTACGAAAAGTGGATTAGCCAAGATCGAATTCGTCTGTCAAGTCTGAGATCTAAAACTAAATCATCTTATGATTTTGAAAAATTATTAAATCAACAAAAATGTTTCGGTTACTCTAAAGAAGATATTAAATTTTTTCTTCAGCCTATGATGGTTGATGGGCAGGATCCAGTTGGATCAATGGGGAGAGACATTCCACTTGCGGCCTTGTCTGATAAATCTAGACTTTTATATGACTACTTTTTTCAGAAATTTGCGCAGGTTACCAACCCTCCTATTGACCCAATAAGAGAAGAAGTTGTCATGTCTCTCAAAACATATTTGGGTGGTAAGCCGAATATTTTTGATTTTAATAATCAAAATACAAATAAACTTTTGGAGATAGATCATCCAATTTTAACTGATAATGAATTAGGAATTCTTAAAACAATAAATAAAGAGATTGAAAACGATTTCAATTCTTACACTGTGGATATTACTTTTGACAAAAAGATTTCCCTTGTTACTGCTATAAACAATATATGTAATGAAGCTGAAAATGCAGTCAAAGTTAAAAATACAAATATTTTAATAATATCAGATAGAGGGATTAATAAATCAAAATACGGTGTTCCAGCTTTAATTGCCACCAGTGCAATTCATCATTTTTTAATACAAAAAGGGCTCAGGACTTTGGTGAGTATTGTAGTAGAGACTGGTGAAGCCAGGAAGGTTCACGACATTTGCTTATTAGGTGGCTACGGAGCTGAGGCTATTAACCCATATTTAGGTTTTGCAACAATTTCAAACATAATTCATGAAAATAAGATTAATATTTCAGAAAAGACAGCTCATTTAAATTACATAAAATCAATATGTAAGGGTATGCTCAAAGTTTTTTCAAAAATGGGTATTTCAACTTTTCAATCATATTGTGGAGCTCAAATTTTTGACGCTGTAGGCCTTTCAGATAAAGTGATTGAAAAATATTTTACTGGCACCTCCAATAAAGTTGAAGGTATTACTATAGGTGAAATTGAGAGAGAAGTTAAAGAAAGGCACACTCGAGCTTTTGATACAAATTTTAATTTTAGTAATGAACTAGACGTCGGCGGTGACTTAGCATTTAGAGTTAATGGAGAGGAACATGTTTGGAAACCAGAAACTATTACTTTACTTCAACATTCTGTAAGAAGTGAAAATTATAATCAATTTAAAAAGTATACAAGCTCTGTTGACGACCAGACAAAAAAACTCAAAAATTTAAGGGGCTTACTTAATTTTAAAAAAATTAACAAACCTATTAATATAGAACAAGTTGAACCAATAAAAGCTATAGTTAAACGTTTTGCAACGGGCGCTATGTCTTTGGGCTCAATTTCTGCTGAAGCTCATTCAACGCTTGCAATTGCTATGAACAGATTAGGAGGCCGTTCCAATACTGGAGAAGGTGGTGAAGACCCAATTAGATATAAAGAACTTGAAAGTGGAGATTCCTTAAGATCAAAAATTAAACAGGTGGCCTCTGGGAGATTTGGTGTCACAACCGAATATTTGTCAAATGCTGATGACATTCAAATCAAAATGGCCCAAGGTGCAAAGCCTGGTGAAGGCGGACAACTTCCTGGCCATAAGGTAGATAAATATATTGCAAGTATAAGACACTCTACACCTGGTGTTGGTTTAATTTCGCCCCCCCCACATCACGATATATATTCCATTGAAGACTTGGCTCAACTTATTTTTGATCTTAAAAATGTAAACCCAAAGGCTAGAATTTCTGTTAAATTAGTTTCTGAATTTGGTGTTGGCACTGTAGCTGCTGGAGTAAGTAAAGCTTTTGCTGATCATGTTACTATATCTGGTCATGATGGTGGAACTGGGGCTAGTCCTCTTACATCTGTATTAAGTGCTGGCGGGCCATGGGAATTGGGTCTTGCAGAAACCCACCAAACGTTATTAGTTAATGATTTAAGAGGAAGGATAGCTGTTCAGGTTGATGGTGGATTGAGGACAGGTAGAGACGTCGTTATTGGCGCTCTTTTGGGAGCAGATGAATTTGGATTTGCGACATCGGCCCTTATTGCTGAAGGATGTATAATGATGAGGAAGTGTCATCTTAATACTTGCCCCGTAGGAGTTGCAACACAAGATCCTGAATTAAGAAAGCATTTTACCGGAAAGCCAGAACATATAGTAAACTTTTTTACATTTTTGGCATCTGAGGTTAGAGAAATTATGGCTGATTTAGGCTTCAAAAACTTTAATGATATGATAGGCCAAAGAGATTATTTAGATTTTGATGAAGCTAATAAACACTGGAAAGCAAATAACTTAGATTTATCTAATCTTATTACTCAAATAACTGTTAATAGTAAAAATTCAATCTTCAACTCGGAAAAGCAAAAACATAAAATTAGTAAAGTATTAGATAAGAAAATTATTTCAGAGACTAACTCATCTATAGATAATTGTGAAAAGAGCAATCTTAAGCTTAATATATTAAATACTGATAGAAGTGTAGGAGCAATGTTATCAGGAATAATTGCAAAAAAGTTTGGTCATAAAGGTCTACCCAAAAATACTATAAATATTAAATTCAAAGGAAGTGCAGGTCAAAGTTTTGGTGCTTGGCTTGCTCACGGAATTAATTTTTGTCTTGAAGGGGACGCTAATGACTATGTTGGCAAAGGATTATCTGGTGGATCAATATCTATTTTCCCATCACAAAAAAGTTCTCTCATAGCAAGTGAGAATATTATAGTTGGTAATACTGTTTTATACGGTGCGATTTCAGGAGAATGTTTCATAAATGGCATAGCTGGAGAGAGATTTGCAGTAAGAAACTCTGGAGCAACATCAGTAGTTGAAGGTTGTGGTGATCATGGATGTGAGTACATGACTGGAGGATCAGTTGTAATTTTGGGTAATACAGGAAGAAATTTTGCTGCTGGAATGTCAGGCGGAATTGCCTATATTTATGATAAAGATAATAGTTTTAGAAATAATTGTAATATGGGCATGGTCTCTTTAGAAAAAATTCTTGTCAATCAAGAAAACCAAAAAATTAGTGAAAAGCAGTTGAAATATGAAATGCTAGATTTTGATGAACAAAGGTTAAAAATTTTAATTAGTAAACATGTAAAAAAAACCAATAGTACTATTGGAAAATCAATTATAAAAAATTGGTCTATTTCATTAGATAAATTTATTAAAGTCGTTCCAAACGACTTTAAAAAAGTTCTTAAAGATCAACAAAATAATAAAAGAAAAAAAGTTTTGAAAAAAGTGTCAGGATTTTAAAATGGGCAAAACTAGAGGTTTTATAGAAATATCAAGGAAAGAAAGAGAATATGAGTCAGTTCCTTCAAGGTTAAAACATTATGGAGAGTTTATTAAACCCATAGAACCGGATGAAATATCTGACCAAGGTGCACGATGTATGGATTGTGGGATACCATATTGTCATCAGGGTTGCCCAGTAAATAACTTAATCCCAGAGTGGAATGACTTAGTTTATAAAAAAGACTGGTTTAGAGCTTTAGAGATTCTTCATTCAACTAATAACTTCCCAGAATTCACCGGTCGTATTTGTCCCGCTCCTTGCGAAGCATCTTGTACATTAAATTTAACTGATAATCCTGTAACAATAAAAAATATAGAATGTTCAATAGTAGATATGGGTTGGAAAGAAGGTTGGATTGTTCCTCAAAAACCAAAGAAATTGACAGGTAAAAAAGTTGCTGTAATTGGTTCTGGTCCATCTGGCTTAGCATGCGCTCAGCAACTTGCCAGAGCTGGACATATTGTAAATGTTTATGAAAAAAATCAAAGGATTGGTGGCTTGCTTAGAATAGGAATTCCTGACTTTAAAATGGAAAAAAAACTTATTGACCAACGTATTAAGCAAATGGAAGATGAGGGAGTTACATTTAAAGCTAATGTATTTATTAATGAAAACAAACAAATCGACCAACTTAAAAATAAATATGACGCAATTGCATTATGCACGGGTGCTGAAATACCAAGAGATTTAAATATTGAAAATAGAAACCTAAAGGGTATTCACTTTGCAATGGAGTTTCTATCGCAGCAGAATGATAGAGTAGCAGGTAAAATTATAAAGCAAAGCGAAGAAATTTCAGCAAAAGGTAAGAATGTTTTAGTAATTGGGGGAGGAGATACTGGATCTGATTGTGTTGGAACTTCTAATCGTCAAGGTGCTAAATCTGTTAAACAATTAGAGTTGCTTTCTGAACCACCTAAAAAAGAAAATAAACTTTTAACATGGCCAAATTGGCCAATGAAACTCAGAACATCATCATCACATGAAGAAGGGTGCAACAGAGAATGGTCGGTATTATCTAAATCTTTTATTGGCTCTAAAGGTAGAGTTAAAGGTCTAAGGGGTGTAGGTATTGAATGGGCCAAAAGTTCTAATGGTTCTTTGAAAATGAATGAAATTAAAAATTCTGAATTCGAATTAGAAGCTGACCTAGTTCTACTCGCTATGGGCTTTTTACATACAAGTCATAATGGCATAGTTGAAAGCCTTGATCTTAATCTTGATAGAAGAGGAAATATTGAGGCTAACGAAAGTCTTTTTGAGACATCAAAAAGAAAGATATTTGCTGCAGGTGACGCAAGAAGAGGGCAATCATTAGTTGTTTGGGCGATAAAAGAAGGTAGAGATTGTGCCTCATCTATAAATAATTTTCTCTTAAAATAGTTGAAATAATAATATATTTGTTGGTATTAAAAATTTAGAACCAATAGATATGTGAAATGAAAAATTCTAATTTTCAAATTTTTCCTGAAAACATTAATAACAAAGATGCTATCGATAAATTATATGATGATGTTTTTGGTAAAGACAGAAAAAAAAGATCTGTATATAATTTAAGAACTGGAAAAAAAGTAAGCGACTTATGTTTTGTTATTAAAAAAGATGGAAATGATATATACGCTTGTATTAGGTTTTGGCTTATAAGAATTGGTCTCCAGGATGGTTTACTTTTAGGTCCCCTAGCTGTAAGGAATGATTTACGAGGACATGGATTAGGTTCAAAACTAATAAATTATTCTTTAAAGTGTGCAAAATTAAAAAATTTTAATTTTTGCTTTGTCTCTGGTGAAGAAGATTACTATCCAAAATTCGGATTTCAAAAGATAGATTCAAATAAGTTAATATTACCAGGTTATATAGATCCTAAGAGGTTACACATAATTTTTTTTAAAAAAAAAATAATAGATTTAATGGGTGAATACCCATGGAAAATTATTCCACAAAAATAGAAAAATAAAATTATGAGAGTATTACATCATTACCCACTTTCACCGTCATCAAGACTTATTCGACTTTACTTAAGTGAAAAAAAAATTGATTTTGTGACAAAGCTTGAAGTTCCCTGGGAAAGGAATGAAACGTATTTGAAGTTAAACCCTTCAGGTGAAGTCCCAACACTCATTGATGAAGATAATACAATACTCTGTGGCGCTAATGTTATAATCGAATACTTTGAAGAGTTAGAAAGTAATTTAAGTTTGATACCAGGAAAGGTTTATGAAAAATCAGAAGTAAGAAGGCTAATAGATTGGTTTGAAAGGAAATTTTACCATGAGGTAACTTTCCCGCTTTTAAACAATAGAATAATTAAACGCTTTGTTGGAGAGAAAAATCCTTCTAGTGAAATTATTAGAGGAGCATTACAAAATTTAAAAATCCATCTACCATATTTAGAGTGGTTGACTGAAAATAGAAAATGGGTTGCAGGAAATGAATTTTCTGCAGCTGATCTGGCAGCAGCATCACAGCTTTCTGTTATAGATTTTATGAATGATTTAAACTGGTTTGACTATGGAGAGGCAAGAGCATGGTATGCCAAAATAAAATCAAGACCATCTTTTAGGCAATTATTATCAGATGAAGTTGAAGGAATAAGTCCACCTGTTCATTATAATAATTTAGATTTTTAATTTATAAATTTAATTGCTAGATATGAAATTTTGTAATTAAAAATTTTAAATATTCTCTGAAAATTATAATAAAATTACTTGGAATGAAAATATCTTTTACAGGATCTAATTTTGGCTTAACTGGTATAATGTTGAGTGCTAATTTTGGATCAACTTTCTTAAACTCATTAATCAGTCTGGGCATATGATAATTTGCTGTTACTAAAAAACTATTTTTAGAATTATTTTTTGTTAACCATAAGTATGCTTCATTAGCATTTCCTTTAGTATTTAAAGCAGAATTACCTAAATCAATACAGCAGTTTAAAAAATTTATTTGCTTTTTATTGGCTGATATAGCTTTAGCAATATCTGATTTAGTTATTCCCTCTCCGACACCTGTTATTAACATTTTCATATTTTTATATTTATTAAAAATGTTTATTCCCTCTAAGATTCTGTTTGATCCACCCGTTGCAACTACAATAAATTTTGAATTTGGGTCAATAATTTTTTCTTCACTGTAATTATTATTAATTAATATTAAAAACACTATGAACCCAATACATAGATTCAAAAAAATCCATAACAAAGAAAAATTAAAAATAACAAATTTATTCATATAATTAATTTTTTTATATTTATTAAATCATAGATGTTATAATTTAATTTAAAAGAGAAATTTTGCTAAAATTTTTTAATATTTTGCACTGTAAATTTATTCTTGATTTATAAGTTAGTTAAATTAATTAGTTTTAAAATATGTCATGTTATTAGCCTGCCCTAATTGTAATACCGTATTTAGAATTGAAAAAACAGCTATTGGAAAAGGAAGAAAAGTTAATTGTGGTGTCTGCAAGCATGTATGGTTTGTAAATCAAGACAATTTACTTGAAGAGAAGAAGGCTACATTTACGAATGAACAATTAATTAAAGAAAAAAAACCTACACAAAAAAATATTGAAAGCAAAAATCAAATAAAAATTCAAAAAAAAGAACATAAAGAAGAGGATAAAATCAATTATGGTCAGAAGCCTCTTCTTAGTAAAGAAATAAACAGATCATCTGAGTTTGATAAGAAAAAAACAGACCTTATAAAAAAAAGGAAGAGTTTTAGATCTATTTTACGTTGGTTTTTACTTGGTATTTTATTATCTTTAGCATTATTCTCATCCATTGGGTTTTATTTAAGAAATTACATCGTTGCTTATGTCCCTGAAGCTATGCAAATTTACAATCTTGTAAATATAGAATTTAATCCAAAAATTAATAATTTAGAAATTGTTGACTTTGCAGCTATTGTTGACGGTGATATATTAGTGATAAAAGGAAAAATTTACAATAATGATTTTTTCTCAAGATTGTCCCCTGTAATTTTAATCTCAGGACACAATAGTAATAATGAAGTATATAATTTTTTTAAGCTTAAAGCTGAAAATCAAATAATAAAACCTGGTGCATACAATTATTTTCGATATGAAACTACTGAATTTGATAATATTTCGAGTGAAAAATTGAATGAATTTAATGCTGAACTTAGTAGTGAAAGTATTAAGTTAGAATTTAGGTAGAATTTCTTTACTTATTTGGTCTTCAATTCTTTCTTGTTCTTTAAGTTTATGTACTTTGCCATTATAAACTAATATTTCATTTGCTGGAACTCTAGAATTATACATAGATGACATAACTGATCCATATGCACCAGTAGAAAATATTGCTAATAATTGACCCTCTGTAGTGTTACTAAGCAATGCATCTTTCGCAAAATAATCTCCGGTTTCACAAATTGGACCAACAATATCAAATTTTTCTAATCCACCTTTTGATAAATTAACAGGCTCAACATTATGATGTGCATTGTACAAAGTTGGTCTAATAAAGTCATTCATCGCACCGTCTACTACTATAAAATTTTTGCTCTTTGTTTTTTTTAAATAAATAACTTTAGTAAGTAAAATTCCTGAGTTTGCAACCAATGACCTTCCTGGTTCTATGGAAAGGCTATAGTCATATCCTTTGAAAACATCACTAATTGTTTTTCCGTAATCAAAAAAATTTATTTTTGCAATTTTATAATCAACGCCTAACCCTCCGCCTAAATCAAGATTAGGCACTTTAAAACCTTCTTGACGAAGGCTATCAGCTACAGACAAAATATTTAGATATGCGAGTTTGAATTCATTCATATCAAAAATTTGGCTTCCTATATGAATTGCTAAGCCCATCGTTTTAATATTTTTCTCACTAGAAAGTCTTTTGTAAATATTTGCTGTTTCCTCAATGGGCATACCAAATTTAGTATCATTTGATCCTGTAGCTATTTTCTCATGCGTTTTCACACTAATATTTGGATTAACTCTTATAGCCACTGGAACTTTAGTATTTAATTCATTTGCAATACTTATAATATTTTCAATTTCCGAATATGATTCTGCATTAATTTGTTTAATTCCATTTTTGATTGCTAACTTAATTTCTTCAGTAGTTTTTCCAACTCCTGAAAAAACAATTTTCTGAGGATTTATTTTAGCATGTAAAGCTTTTACTAACTCTCCACCTGAGACAATATCTGCACCAGCTCCTAACTTAGATAGTAAAGATAATATCCCTAATGTTGAATTTGCTTTAAGAGCAAAGTTTATTTCTGTGTTTGTATCGGCAATTGATGAACTTAATTGACTGTAAGCGTCTTCAATTGATGCACCAGAGTAAACATATATAGGAGTGCCAAATTCAAAGCTAATGTCTTCTAATGAAACATGTTCACAGAATAAATTATTATTTTTATAATTAAAGCCTTTAAAATTCATTTAGAAGTGACATTTGATGATTGATTTTCGGGAATAGGCATAGATTTTTTACCGCATGAATTTATCGTAAAAATTAAAAAAACTATAAAATTAAATATTATTAATTTACTCAAAAAGTTTTTCATTTATTTTAAAAACCTTCTTTTCGCATTTTTAATTTGCTTCAAGACTTCTTTTGGTGAAGTGCCGCCATATGATATTTTTGATTTCACAGAATTCTCTACACTCAATACTTTAAAAACATTATTATTAATTTTTTTCTCAATGCTTTTAAAACTATCGAGTGGAAGCTCATGTAAGAGGCAATTATTTTTTTCTGCAAGTTTAACAATTCTTCCTGAAATTTCATGTGATTTTCTAAAAGGAATTTTCAATTCTTTTACAAGCCAATCTGCCAAATCTGTAGCAGTAGTATACCCATGTTTTGATGCTTCTAGCATTTTTTCTTTGTTGATGGTTACATCAGAAATCATGCCTATGCATGCTTTAATACAAATGTACAAACTATCAAAGCTATCAAATAAACCTTCCTTATCTTCTTGTAAGTCTTTGCTATATGACAATGGCAATCCTTTCAAAACCACTAAAATAGACATAAGAGAGCCTATTATTCTTCCAGACTTACCTCTGGCCAGCTCAGCTGCATCTGGATTTCTTTTTTGAGGCATAATAGATGATCCAGTTGAAAATTTATCAGAGAGCTTAATAAAATTAAATTGATCAGAACACCAAATAACAATTTCTTCAGAAAGTCTGCTAATATGTATAGAAGTTATTGCAGAAATAGATAGAAATTCTATTACAAAGTCTCTGTCTGAAACAGCATCAATTGAGTTAGTTGTGGGAGATGTAAAATTTAGCTCTTTTGTTGTAGATTGTCTGTCAATTGGGAAAGCTGTTCCCGCTAATGCAGCTGACCCAAGAGGATTAATATTTAATCTTTTTGAACAATCAATCAGCCTTGACCTATCCCTACCAAACATTTCAACATAAGCTAATAAATGGTGCCCAAATGTAATTGGCTGAGCATTTTGTAGATGTGTATAACCAGGCATAATTGTTGAAGTATTTCTTTCAGCAAGTACAATAAGTCTCTTTTGTAATTCTTTTAATTCTTTATCTAAGATTGAAATTGCATTACGAACCCATAATCTCAAATCGGTCGAAACCTGATCATTTCTTGACCTTGCGGTATGTAATTTACCTGCTGTATCTCCAATAATTTCTTTTAACCGACTTTCAATGTTCATATGAATGTCTTCCAATTCGGTTTTGAAATTAAACTTACCTTTTTCAATCTCTTTATAAATTCTTTTTAATCCATTAATAATCTTTAAACCTTCACCTTTTGAAATTATATTCTGTTTTGCCAACATTTGAGCGTGTGCAATAGATGCAATTATGTCCTCATGAAACAAACGTTTATCAAAAGATATAGAAGAATTAATTTCTTCCATAATAGCAGATGGCTTGCTATTAAAACGGCCTCCCCAAATCGTGCTTGATTGTTTATTTTCTTTAGTTATATCTTTATGAACCATTTGGCGTATCCTAGATTAAAGATTTATGTGAATTATAATAAATTATCAATGCGAAATATCATAACTATTTTAATATTTGTGAAAGTTTTAATTTTTGCAAATTCAACGCTTTCCAAAGAATTTTCCAATTTTGAAGAACAGATTTTCCCTGAGGTAACAATATTTGATAAAAATGATAAACAAATTAATTTAAGTTCATATCTAAAGTCAGAAAACAATAAGATTACTATTTTAAACTTTTGGGCAACTTGGTGTCCGCCTTGTATTGATGAATTGCCATCATTGAATAATTTATCAAAAGACCTAATGGCATACAATATTGATGTATTAGCTGTTTCAATGGACAGAGGAAATCCTTCGAAATTAATCGAATTCCTAGAAAAAAACGGAGGTAAAAATTTAGTTTTTTTTCAAGATAAAAACTGGAGTGCAGGTAAAAATATACCAATTAAGGGCCTTCCAGTTACATTAATAGTTAAAAATAAGGATAATATTTTAAAGATTATTTATAAGCATTTAGGCCCTCTTGAGTGGGATCACAAGGATATTAAAAGAGGAATTTTAAATTTAGTAAATAATAGTTAATTATTCTGTAAATTTAGAATAATTTTTTTTGCAGCTTCTTTCAAAGGCTGAATAAGTTCAGTTAGTATTTTAATTCTATCAAATTCATTTTTTTTCTTTTCTAATATTAAACGCAAGTTTTTTCCAAATTCTTGTCGCAATTCTGTCCCTATATTAAATTTACAGATTGAGGTATTTAAAGCTAGATGTCGCCTAGAATCATAAGATATACCTGATGATCCATGTAAAACTAATGGGCATGAAGTTTTTTGTTCAATTTCTTTTAAAAGATCTAAATTAATATTATTTTGTTGACTTTTCTGAAGGTGAACATTGCCAATAGAAACAGCCAATGCATCAATCTTTGTTTGCTCAACAAATATTTTTGCTTCATCTGGATTTGTTAAAGAAGATTTTGAATTATTATTGTAACCAACAAAACCTAACTCAGCTTCGACAGATACATCATGCTTTTTAATTAAGTTACATACAGATAATGTTTGATTGATATTTTCATTTAAATTTAGCGCTGAGCCATCAAACATTACAGAAGTAAAACCTTCATTCACAGCAGTTTCACATTCTTTTTCAGAAGTAGCATGATCAAGGTGGCAAACAATTTTTGTTTTGGCTTTGTCAGCAAGCTCTCTAAACATTTTGCCTAATACTGGAATGGGCGTATGCTGTCTGCAAGCTGGACCTGCTTGTATAATTATTGGTAAATTCAACTCTTCAGAAGCTTCAACGAAAGAAATTGCATCTTCCCAACCTAGAACGACAAAACCTGGAATTGCATAACCCTTTTCTAATGCGTCAGGGAGTATCTCTTTTAGTGAAACAGCAGTCATTTAAACTTGGCAATCATATCTTTAATTCCAGGAATAGTCTCGACTTGCCAAGCATGTTCAGGTTGAAAATATTGAATCAATGGTCTTTGAGATTTTCCAGCTAAAATTGTAAAATAGTACATTTCATAACCTGGGGCAACAACGCAGGGGTGATACCCTTTATCAACTATGAAAGTTGAACTCTCAACAATATGAGAAGCCTCCCCGACTAACTTATTTGAATTCTGGAGAAGTTGCATACCAAACCCATTACTCGGTCTAAATCTAAAATTGTAAACTTCATCATGCTTAGTCTCCACAGAATTTCTATCAGTATCATGCTTGTGAGGAGGAAATCCTGACCACCCCCCTTGACCAACTGTATATAATTCAGAAACTAATAATCTCCCGACTTTATCTGCTTGTTTTTGTCCTAAAATATGTTTAATTTTTCTATGTGTTTTAGTATCATCAGAGCCATATTGAACGATATCAATATCGTTACTACCTATATAAAAAGGCTTTAATTTCTTATCAAATTTTGCACCTGCAATAAAACCTTCAGCATCTTCTGACAGACATTTTATTTCTGCAACTTCATTGACAGGTATATAAACTCCTTCAGGTTCACCATCCCAAACATTTTTGTTTCTATTGCCTATGTTTTCTAAGTTCAAATTTCCAACTGATATTTGAAACGAACCTATAACTGGAACAAAACACGTTTCGTATCCTATGACTTTAGAATTATAAATTTCATTTTTTTTTAATTTGATAATATTAAAATAAACTAATGGAACTTTATGATTATCAATATTTATTATAGGTTCATTCTTATTGTTGTAAGGGGGAATATGCATAAGGGGTTATCCTTTATATTTTATTATTATGAATAAATGTTTTTACTTCTGAGAAAACAGGCATTGCAGATGAACAGCCTATTTTAGAAACAACCAAAGCTGCGCATGCACTTCCAAAAATTAGTGAGTCTTTTAAATTGTTTTTTCTGCTTAGTGAAGAAATGAAACCTCCCATGAATGCATCACCCGCACCAAAGGGTTTTAAGCTCTTAACATTGAATGCACCTAAACTGAAGTGGTTATTCAAGTACATAAATTCACAACCTAAATCACCTTTTTTATAAATTATTATTTTTCCTTTTTTAGCTAAGTAAAAAGCAAAATCTTTTGATAGAAAATTATTTTTCAAACCTAATACGTCAAATTCTTCCTCGTTTCCAATGCAAAAATCAGACTCAATGGCAATTTGCCCAATTTTTTCAGATGCTTCCATCAAACTGGACCATGCATCTTTTCTATAATCTAAATCTAAAATTACTGGGCATTTATTTTTCTTTGCCAGCTTTACGGCAGCAAAAACTGAACCCCTTGAAGGCTCAGAGGAAAGAGCAGTGCCTGTAATAATTAAACCAGATTTAAATTCAAAATTTATTGTCTTGATCAGCTCTTTGGATATTTGCAAATCAGCAGCATTATTCCTATAAATTACAACTTTTGGCTTATGAGTTTTGATTTCTGCTAGAGCCAGTGAGTTTTTATAAGAACCAGAAATTGAATTGCAGTAATCAGTATTTATATTATTAATTGCTAGTTTTTTCTTAATAAAATCTCCAACACTATCATCTGAAAATGTGGAGCACAAGAATGTATTGCAGCCTAGTTTTGACATTGAAACAGCAATATTTGCTGCAGATCCGCCAAGATCACTTATAAAATTATCAGCATCTTGTGTAGATAAACCAATAGGATTTGGATAGAGATCTAAGCCAGCTCTACCCAAAATTACAAATTTTTTATATAAAAAGCGTTCAAGAATAGTTTTTGGTAGTTCATAAGTCATAAATTATTTATTTAGTAATTGAATAACCAGCTTTATTTAATGAACTCTCTAATGCTTGGTAGCCCTTTATTGCATAAGCAAGAGGATTAGCCTTTTTAGGATCCTGTTCAGCTTCAACAATTATCCAACCCTCATAGCCAACGTCATATAATCTTGAAATCACATCGTCATAGTTGATTATACCATCACCTGGAACAGTAAAGACCCCTTTCAAAACACAATCT
Source organism: uncultured SAR116 cluster alpha proteobacterium (assembly GCA_902612965.1). Classification (GTDB taxonomy): domain Bacteria; phylum Pseudomonadota; class Alphaproteobacteria; order Puniceispirillales. The sequence goes on from CACMFN010000005.1 coordinate 54,464, forward strand.
AGAAATGAATCTTTGTCTTTGCTAATTGTATCAAGTATATTTTTCCTGATATCTTTTGTATGTACGTGATTAATTCTCTTGCCAAACTTTGAAATTAAATTTTTGTAGTTTCCCTCTGCAAAATATAAATGTCCAGTATCAAGTAATAAGCCAACTTCTTCGGAAGTTGTTAACATTATTTTAGAAATCTCTTCTTCTGTTTCAACAGCTGTACCCATATGATGGTGAAATGTAAGAGGTACACCTTTGTCTTCGCAGAATTCAGCAAGCTGAGATAATTTTTTGCCATAATCTTTGATATCAAATTGATCTAATTTTGGTCTACTATTAAGTGGAATTCCAATTTTATTTTGAACTGTTCTATATGTTTCACCGTAAACAATTACACTGGCTCCAGTGCTTTTAAACAATTCAAGTTGTGGTTTTATTCTTGATATTTCATCTTCGATATTATTATTTATCAATGTCCCTGAGTACCATCCAGAGACTAATTTTAAACCGTTTGATGTTAAAACACTCTCTAATTCTTTGGCGTTTTTTGGAAATTTTCCTCCAGTTTCGGTTCCCGTATAGCCTGCTTTGCGAGTTTCAGTTAAACATTTTTCTAAAGAAGTGTTACCGCCTAATTCTGGAAGGTCGTCATTACTCCAAGAAATAGGTGACATTCCTAATTTAACTTTCAATTTTTTTTCCTTTCAAAAATTATGAATAATTTTTTATTGATTAATTATCCACTCATGATCTGGATCATTATTAAATTTCCAAATTCTTTTTGGGCCAGCCATAACATTCAAGTAATAACTCTCATATCCATGAGGCACTCCAACTGGGTGGTATCCTTCAGGCACTAATACAACTGATCTGTCGGTAGCTGAAATATTCTCATCTAGTGTTTTGCTTTTATTATAAACTCTTTGCATCACATATCCTTGTGAAGGATTAATCCTGTGATAGTAAGTTTCTTCTAATTGTGACTCAAAAGGTAAATTATCTTTATCATGTTTGTGAGGTGGGTAGGATGACCAATTTCCCGAAGGTGTTATTACTTCAACAACCAAAAGACTTTCTGCATCTTTGTTTTCAGGAAGAATATTACAAATAAATCTTTTGTTACTTCCTTCGCCTCTAACCTCCTGGGACATATTTGCATGATTAATCACTCTTGAATTATATTTACCTTTCACAGATGGAGCAGTGCATACAGCAATCTCACAATTTTCTTTTGCTAATATTTCCCACGCTTCATCCTTAGGAACATACATTGCAATTGGAGGGATCTTTTCAAATACGTTGCTTCTGCCTTTCATTATTCCAAAATCATTTTTTGAAGTTGAAAAATAGGCAGTCCCGCTTAGGAGAACAATACAGAATTCTCTTTGGTTACTTTTATCTTTAAGTTTTTGTCCTTCATGAAGATCATAAACTTCAAAACCGACATAATTCCAGTTTGCATCTAAAGGAGTTATTTTTTGGATAGTAAATTTATCGTTATTAGGTAATTTTAATAAACTTGACATAGATCGTACTCTCTAATTTATTTTCTTTCTGAAGATTGAATAATCTTCAAAAGCTTTTTTTACATTTTGATTCTTTGAAACTTCAGGAATCGCCACATCCCACCAAGTACCTCCCTCTTCAGTACTTTGATCTGGATCAGTATCTATAACTATTACATTCACCTCTTTTCGGCTTATAAATTTTTCAACTAAATCTTCTAATTCTTCTATTGAGTTAGCTTTTTCCGCATTTGCGCCTAGTGATTTTGCATGTAATACATAGTCAATATTTGGCAGTTTCTGATGATGGCTATCTTTAAATAGATTATTAAAGGGTTCACTGCCAGTTGACTTTTGTAGTCTGTTAATACAACCAAATCCTCTATTGTCTGTCACAATTATAGTAGTTGAAATGCCCATCATTACAGCAGTTGATAGTTCTGAATTCATCATCATGTATGATCCATCTCCAACAAATATTACATTTGGTCTGTCAGGCTCTGCTAAATTAACTCCTATTGCAGCTGGTATTTCATAACCCATACAAGAAAATCCATACTCCATATGGTATCCTTCAACATCACCAGACTTCCATAATTTGTGGAGCTCACCAGGCATAGAGCCAGCAGCTCCAATAACAATTGTGTCTTTAGGTACATTTCTATTTACTGCACCAATAACTTCACTGTCAGATGGTAAGAAATTTTTATCAGATTTAGATGTTACTCTTACAACATCAGCTTCCCATAAATTCTTTAATCTATTTATTTCAGTTTCATATTGTTTTGAAATATGGAAATTGTTAATTCTCTCTAAAATTAATTTTACTGAAACTTTAGCGTCACCTAATAAAGAAATACTTTTATGCTTAACAACATCATGATTTTGCACATTAATTGAAATCATTTCACACGAAATCAGAGTATTGGATCCAGTTGTAAAGTCTTGAAGTCTGCTTCCAACTGATATAACTAAATCTGATTTTTTTGCCAGCTCATTAGCAACACTGCTACCAGTAACACCAATAGAACCAACAAATTTAGAATTAGTTTCATCTAGACTGGATTTTCCAGCTTGCGTAACTGCAAAAGGAATACCTGTTGAATTAATTAAATTTTCCAATTCAGTTTTCGCACCAGAGTATTTTACACCTCCGCCCACAATGATAAGAGGTTTTTTGGAAGAATTAATTTTTTTTATAACATTGTCTAATTCATCAAAATCGCATGGCTGGCGTCTAATTTTCCAGACTTTTGGTTCAAAAAAAGTTTCTGGATAATCGTAAGCCTCTGATTGGACATCTTGACACAAAGATAGTGTAACGGGTCCACAATCGGCTGGGTCAGTAAGGACAGACATTGCTTTAGGGAGAGACTGAATTATTTGCTCTGGTCTCGTAATTCTATCAAAAAATCTACTTATAGGTTTAAAGCAATCATTTGCTGAAACAGTTGCATCAGCAAAATTTTCTGTCTGTTGAAGAACAGGATCTGGTAATCTATTAGCAAAAACATCCCCTGGTAAGAACAATATAGGAAGTCTGTTTACATATGCCAATGCGCATGCAGTAAGAAAATTTGTTGCTCCTGGACCTATAGAAGACGTGACGGCCATCATTTGGCGCCTTTTTTTTTGCTTTGCAAATGAAATTGCTGCATGTGCCATACCTTGCTCATTATGTCCACGAAATGTAGGTAATTTGTCTTTAACATCAAATAGTGCTTCACCAAGACCAGCAACATTGCCATGCCCAAAGATGCCCCAAACACCTACAAATGCGTTTTCATGCTTGGAGCTAAACTGTTCAATTTTTTGGTTTATCATCCATTTTGTTAAAGCTTGAGACATCGTGAGTTTTATAGTGTTCATAATTTAATTCCTAGAATTTTCCCAGATTTTGATTAATTTTTTTAATTTATTCGACATTATATCTTTTGCGTAATCATTACTGATTTCATCATTAAGCCATTTTTTTGCAGCTTCTGAAAAAATTGTCCTTCCTATAGCAAAACCTTTTATTAGTTTTTCTTTTTGCGTTGCATTGAATACATCAATCATATGTTCTTGATCTGTGTCTTTACCTAAAATAACAACTCCATTGGTATAAGGGTCATTACTATTGACAAATTCACAAGTCATTTTCCAAAAATTCTTATCTTTAACAGGCTCAATTTTCCACCAGTCTGGAAATATACCAAGCTCATAAAATCTTTTGATTAATTCTACTATTTGTTCAGGATCTGTATTTTTCTTACTATATCCTGTAATAATTTCTAATAAAAATTCATGATTTGTATTTCTACAGGCATTATAAAGACTTAGGATTTTATTCTCATTTTGTATTTTTAGCTCTAAATTATCATCCATTCTCATTGGAGCCAAAACTTTTACACAATGATTTATGGGCCATTTTGATAAATAGGCTGTCAAATTTTGTTCATTAGTGAGTTCCAAAGGATATTTTCCAGAAACTTCTATTGGTCTGCCAATCCACATTCCGTAATCTGATGCCTTTTGTAAAGCAGATCGGCCTAATTCATCGTCAACTAAAATTCCTATATTTGGAAAATCTTTTTTAAGACTTACAGCAACTTCAAGAGCGAGTGTTTTAAAAATATCAATATCATTTTCTGTTTTATTTGACTTTTTTGCCCAATTTAAAAATTGTTTTCTATGGTCAAAGGCAAAGGCAAATAGTTGTGAGTATTTTACTCTTCTATTTGTTGACCAATGTATTTGTTCAAGTTTTTTGTCTTTCCTGAGAGAATACTCATTACTTCCAAAACTAATAAAATAATTTAATTCTTCAACAGATGGATATGAAGGCGCGCAACCATGACGTGATACTGCGAGTGCTCCACAGGCATTTGCAAGCTCTGAACATTTTCTTAATTCTTCACCTTTAAGCCAGCCCTTTAAAAAACCAGCCATAAATCCATCGCCTGCTCCTAAAACATTGAATATTTCAATTTCTCTTACAGGTACAGTTATGCCATTACTCCAATTACTAATATCATCTTTAAAAACTGTGCATCCTAGTGATCCTCTTTTACAAACGAATATTGCTTTTGAAATCTTCCTACAAACTTTCATCGACTCTAAAGTATCATTTTGACCGCCTGCTATATTCCATTCTTCTTCAGTTCCAACAATTAATGTGCAATAAGAAAGAATATTTTGGATATGGTTAGTGACTGAAAGATTTTCTTTAAAGCGACTTTCTCCTTCATTATGCTTACCCATTTCCCATAAATTAGGTCTGTAATCTATATCTAATATGACTTCTTTATTAAATTTCTTTGCAATTTTCATTGCTTTAAAAGAAGCATCTGAAACAGTTTTAGTGCTAAAATGAGTTCCTGTTACAAGAACTGACTTTGAAATTTTAATAAAATCTTCTTCAATGTCATCTTCGCATAAAGCCATATCAGCACAATTTTCTCTGAAGAAAATTAGAGGAAATTGATCCTGGCTCTTAATCCCTAATAATACCAGCGCTGTAAGTCTGTCCTTATCTGTTTTTATATTTGATACGTTAACGCCTTCACGACGGAGTTGTTCAATAACGAACCTGCCCATATGTTCATTACCAACTCTAGTAATTAAAGCTGACTTCAATCCTAGCCTAGAACAACCAATACTAATATTGGTTGGGCTACCACCAACATATTTAGAGAATGAGGACATATCTTCAAGTTTTCCATTAACTTGATCACCATAAAGATCAACTGAAGATCGTCCTATGCATATTACATCGAGCATTAAAATTCCCAAAATACTTTAGATATATTTTAATTAAATTATTCATAATAAAATGTGAATAGTTAATCTGTTTTCTCATCATAAAAATATCATATATTTTTAGTAATATATGTAATATCATACTTGACTCAAAACCAAATAATCAGTAGCAATCTATTTAAACAAAATTCACAAAATAAATATTATAATTTTCGGAGGATATTATGAAAAAAATATTGTTAGGAATTTTCATAACTATCTTTTTTGCTGGTGGCGCATTAGCTGAAAGATATGTTATGGTTACTCATACTGCAGGTACTGATCCTTTTTGGCCAGTTGTTCAAAAAGGTGGTGAAGACGCTGCAAAAGCTATTGGTGCAGATTTTGAATACATGTTTCACCCATCTGGGGACATGGCTGAAATGGCTAAATTAATAGTTGCTGCTACAGCTACTCAGCCTGATGGAATGGTTGTATCATTGCCAGATCCAGATGCTCTTGGTCCTGCTATTCAAGACGCAGTTGCAGCAGGTATTCCTGTAATTACAATGAACTCTGGGCTAGAGTCTTCAAAGAAGGTTGGTGCATTAATGCACGTTGGACAACCTGAATTTTTAGCTGGTCAAAAAGCTGGTGAAAGAGCAGCGGCTGAAGGTGCAACTAATGCTATTTGTTTAAACCAAGAATCATTTAATACTGCACTTGTTGACCGTTGTGAAGGTTATGGTACTGCAGTTAAAACAAAAATGATTGATAGTACAAATGACCCAGCTGAAATTCAAACAAGAACAGCTGCAGCACTGCAAGCTGACCCAAGTGTTGATGCAATTTTAGCAGCTGGACCACATGTTTGTGATGCTGCAGCTAAGGCAATTGCTGAGGTTGGTGCTTCAATTCATTTAGCATGTTTTGATTTGTCACCAGCTGTTATGGATTTAATTAATTCAGGTCAAGCTGCTTTTACAATTGACCAACAGCAAAGATTGCAAGGTTATATGCCTATTATAGTGTTGCATCTTTACAATACAAATGCTGGTATGCTTCCAGGTGACAATATTCCATCTGGTCCAGGTTTTGTTGATAAGTCAAATGCATCTGCGGTTGCTTCTCAAGCAGGCGTAAACCGATAATTTGAAAAAAAAATTTAGGCAAGGTGGCAAGAAATTGCCACCTTTGTTTTTTCTCAATTAATTTATAAAATTTCTTGTAAAGTTATTTAAATGAATTCTAATTCTAGAGCTGAAAGTGACCGATTAAAAAAAAGAAATTGGTTTATTGAAATACTCCAAAGACCTGAAATAGGCCCTTTCGGTGTAATGTTACTATTAATTTTAGCACTTGGTTTTTTTTCAATTCCTGAAAATGCAAATACTTGGAACTTATTTGAAGGTGAGGGTCTTAATGCCTTAGGAATAAGAAATAATCTTAGAATAATTGCTCAATTAGGGATTATAGCATTAGGTGCTGGTTTATTGATTATTGCAGGGGAATTCGATTTATCAATTGGCTCCATGATAGGTTTTGCTGGAATGTGTATGGCAATTACACTTAAATGGGGTTTTCATATTGTAATTCCTTATATTTCTTTTACTAATGGTATATCTGTAGAGAAATTTGTTATTGCTAGTTTTAATAATGTAACTCCACTTGCTGCTGTATTTATAACTCTTTGTTTCACACTTTTCTTTGGTTGGCTTATGGGCTTGATAGTTGTTAAAACAGGGCTTGCATCATTTATTGTATCTTTGTCATTTTTATTCTTCTTAAGAGGTCTTACTGAGGTTTGTTATCGGGCATTTAATAAAGCCCCAGATCAAACTGCAGGTTCGACACAGGTTTCTGATTTGCCTGACTTTAAAAATATAGTAAATCTACCTGAATATGGTGAGATTGGAAGGGTTGCAGCAAAAAGATTAGACCCTGAGATTTTACTTAGATATTATGAAAAATTATCTCCAGATCAAATAGCAGCATTCTCACAAAAGCTTTCTATGGCTTTTGAAAGAGTGGCCGCAAAAAAAACTGAAATATTAATGAATAAAAATATTTCTAATATTGAACGTGAGATTAACAACGCAAAGGAAGCCGGAAACACCGATTTAGTTACCACTTTGCAAAGTAGACTTTTAGATGCACAAAATATGGCGCCTGTAGTTCCAAAAGATGTAACAAATTTAGATATAGTTAAAGCATGGATTGATACCTTACCTTCTGAGAGACCAGCTGCTGATTTTTTTGGTGGGAATGTTTTAGAAGGAATGTTTGAATGGCTTTATCAAATTGGATGGAATGTTAATAATTACGGAAATAAATTTGCACCTGGATTATACAACGCCGTTTTTCTTTGGATACTAATTGCTATTGTAGCATGGATAGTTTTGAGTAAAACACAAGCTGGAAACTGGATTTACTCAACAGGTGGCAATTTGAATGCTGCCAAAGCTAATGGTGTACCAACTGGTAAGGTTAAGATAAGTTTATTTATGTTTTCTGCATTTTGTGCAACTATGTTTGCAGCTACACAAGTCTTTGAAACTAATACAGCTGACGCAGCAAAAGGTGTATTAAAGGAACTTGAAGCAATCGCCGCGGCTGTTATAGGTGGCGTTGTTTTGACAGGTGGATTTGGAACCGTGCTTGGAATTATGTTCGGCTCAATTATTTTTGGTATAGCAAGTGTAGCCTTTTTCTATATACCTTATGTTGATGGATCATTTTACAGAATTTTTCTTGGTGCAGTTTTATTAATTGCTGCATTAACTAATGAAAATATTAGAAAAAGGATTACTGGAGGTATTTAGTATGTCTAATTTAGATCCTCTAGTTAAAATTGAAAATCTTAAAAAAAATTTTGGTAATTTCACAGCTCTAAATGGCGTTTCTTTAGAAGTTTTTCCTGGTGAAGTTCATGCTCTTTTAGGAGATAATGGTGCAGGTAAATCTACTTTGATAAAAATCTTATCTGGTGTTTATCAACCAACTTCAGGAAAAATATTTGTTGAGGGGAGTGAAGTTAAATTTTCATCTCCTAGAGATGCGTCAAACGTTGGTATCGGGACTGTTTATCAGGATTTAGCTTTAAATGCTCTTACATCAATGACAAGAAATTTTTTTCTGGGAAGAGAGCAGATCATAGGTCCGCCACCATTTGGGATTTTAAAGTCAAAGGAAATGAATAAAATTGCAGTTGAGGAAATGAAAAAAATTGGAATTTTTATATCTGATCCTGAGCAAGCTGTTGGTACTATGTCAGGTGGGCAAAGACAAACTTTAGCTATAGCTAGAGCAATTTATTTTGGAGCAAAAGTTTTAATACTTGATGAACCAACATCCGCGTTAGGACAAAAGCAACAGATGGAAGTTTTGAAAACTATTTTAAAAGTTCGCGATCTAGGTAATATCGCAATAATTTTGATAACTCATAATGAAATACACGCTAGATTAGTTGCTGACCGTTTTACTTTTCTAAGTTTAGGTGAAGTTATCGGTACAGGAACTCCTGATGACCTAAAAGATAGTGATATTAAAAGGCTTATGGCTGGTGGTGCTGAAATTGGAGACTTGGCAGCAGAACTTAAAAGATAAAAAAATTAGGGGAGCAACTATATGAAACCAATTGGAGTTGGAGTGATTGGAACAGGGTTTATGGGAAAAGCTCACTCTATTGCGTATAGTGCATCAGCTTCTGTTTTCGGTACTGGTTTAAGACCAAAATTAGAAATTGTATGTGATTTAAGCCCTGACAGAGCTTCTCAAAGGGCTACGGATCTTGGTTTTTCGAGACATACTGATAAATGGCAAGATGTAGTAAATGACCCAAAGGTTGAATTAATTTCAGTTTGCACACCAAATAATACGCACTCTGAAATTGCAATTTCAGCATTAAAAACTGGAAAGCATGTATGGTGTGAAAAGCCGATGTCATCTTCAATGGAAGATAGTCAAAAAATGGCAGAAGCATCTTTAAATACAAATGCGAAGACAATTATAGGATATAATTATACTAAAAATCCTATTGTTTTACATGCAAAAGAAATCATTGAAAAAGGGACAATTGGCAGAGTTTCAGGATTTTTTTGTAGGTATGATGTTGATAATGAAGCAGATGGGAAAAAACCTTGGTCATGGAGAATGTCAAAAAAACTATCTGGCACTGGTGCTAATGGTGATATTTTAAGTCATGTAATAAGCATAGCCCACTACCTAACTAATTCTAAGATTTCTAGGGTTGTTGGTGACGTAAGTATCATTCACAATAAAAGAATAGATCCTAAAAATATTGGAAAAACTAAGGAAGTTGATAATGATGATATGGTGTCTGCTTTAATTCATTTTGAAAATGGTGTTCATGGGCATATTGGTGCAAGTAGAGTAAGCTGGGGTAAAAAATGTGGATTGACATGGGAAGTTCACGGCACAGAGGGCACTATTTGTTATAACCAAGAAAGACTAAATGAAATCAAATTATTTACAAGACAAAAAGATAGTTCAACAGATGGTTTTAGAACAATTTTATCAGGTCCTGATCATCCATTTTATTCTTCTTTTCTTCCAAACGGTGGCCATGGACTTGGTTTTATGGACGTGAAAATCTGTGAACTTCAAGGTCTTTTAAATTCTATTGAAAATGATGAACCCACTTGGCCAAGTTTTACTGATGGGTTAGCTATAGAGAAAGTAATGGAAAGCGTTGATATTTCTGCAATTAATAAGAAATGGATAAGTATTAAATATTAAATTTGCGATGCAAATAGATAATAAATCAAATAACGTTATTATAACTGGTGGTACCCAAGGGCTAGGACTTTCAATTGCAAAAAATCTAATTTTGAATGGTTGTAAAAACTTATTACTTTTAGGAAGGGATGAAGAAAAAGGACTAAAAGCTGCTAAACATTTAAATAATAAAGAAGTAAATTGTATTTATAAGAAATGTGATGTGTCTGTAGTTGAAGATTGTAAGAATGCATTTGATTATGGAGTAAATAAATTTGGCATCGTTAATAGTCTAATTAATGTTGCTGCAGTAACGACAAGAGGATCAATTTTAGATACTTCAATAGATTTATGGGAAGAGCATATGAATACTAATTTAAGGGGTCCATTTATATTAATACAATCCCTTGCTAAACATCTGATTGATCTCAATAAATCAGGAAGTATAGTAAATATTTTATCAACTTCAGCTTATGTTGGACAGAGTATATTAATGCCTTATTCTGTTTCAAAAGGGGGGCTCATTACTCTTACTAAAAATGCTGCTAATAGTCTGAAAAAAAATAAGATTAGGGTAAATGGTGTAGCTCCTGGGTGGATGGATACACCTGGAGAGCATAAAATTCAAAAAGAGTTTCATAATGCTAGTGATAATTGGTTAGAAGAAGCTGAAAAAAAACTCCCATTTAATCAATTAGTTAAAACCAGCGAAATCTCACCTTTAATATGTTATCTTATAAGTAAGTCATCTGGAATTATAACAGGCGCGATTATTGATTACGATCAAAATATTATTGGTAGTGTTCCTGAATAATCAAGTATATTTGATAGATATTTTTTTTCCAGATTTTAGTGATGAATAAGCTGCTTCAGCAATAATTAGTGCATTTAGGCCATCATTTCCGTTTGGGTGGATATTTGAGTTATGCATTAAGGACTGTATAAAGTGGTCTAACTCATTTTCATAGGCCTGAATATATCTTGTCATAAAAAAGTGATGTAATGGTGGTTTTGTAAAACCTTTAGAAGTAGCTATCTCAATTGAAACTGGCCTTTGGTTTTCTGCAGAAATCATACCTTTTGATCCATGAACTTCGATTCGTTGATCATATCCATAACTTGCTCTTCGAGAGTTGTTTATAATTATTTGTTTACCTGACTTTGTATTTAAAATTAAGCTAGCTGTGTCATAGTCATTAATATTTTTTAACTTTTGGTCAACTAATACTGATGCCGTTGAATAGATTTCAGTTGGTAATTCACCCAATAGAAATGCTGCCATATCAAAGTCATGTATAGTCATGTCTTTAAATAATCCACCTGAATTTTCTAAATACTGAACTGGTGGTAAACCTGGATCACGGGATGTGAGTATTAAAATTTCTACATCACCAATTTTTCCTTCTTCAATAGATTTTTTTAAAGTTAAAAAGTGTGGATCAAATCTCCTGTTAAATCCAATCATAAAATCTGTATTATTCTTCTCTATAATAGTAAGGCATCTCTTAACTTTTTTGATATTTAAGTCTATAGGCTTTTCACAAAATATTGCTTTTTTGGCTATTGAAAAATTTTTTATTAAATCAATGTGGGTGTTAGTAGGGGAACAGATGACTACAGCATCAATATTTTTATCATTTTTGATTGAGTTAATGTCAGCAATTTTGCAATTAAATTTAGAAGCAAACTTATTTGCTACAGAATTATTCGTGTCATAAATATAAATTAAATTTGCATTAATATTTTTATTTATTGCTTCAGCATGAACATGACCTATCCTTCCCGCACCAATAATAGCTAAATTAATTTTCATATTTTAAATAATTTATCATTTTAAACATTGATCAATTTATATATAAACAAACTGTTTTATCAATTAAATTCATTAATATTTAGAGGATATTAAATGTACTTAGGCATTGATATTGGTACTTCAGGTGTGAAAGTAGTTCTTACAGATAATGGAAGTAATATTATAGGTTCCGAGACTTCAGATCTCAAAGTTGTTAGGGAAAATATTGGATGGTCAGAGCAGGAACCAAATGACTGGTGGAAGGCCACTAATGAAGCAATATTTAAAATTAAGGACAAACATTTTAAAGAGCTAAAAAATGTTCAAGGTATAGGATTGTCAGGTCAAATGCATGGCCTTACAGCTCTAGATGAAAGAGATAAACCATTAAGAAATTCAATTTTATGGAATGATACACGGTCATCTAATGAAGCTAGATTTCTAGATGAAAAATATCCATTATTCCGAAATGTTTGTGGTAATGTTGTTATGCCAGGTTTTACCGCACCAAAAGCGTTATGGCTAAAAAATAATGAATTGCAAGTTTTTAAAAAAATTCACTCTATTTTGCTTCCAAAAGACTATATTCGATTGTTAATGACTGGCGAGAAGTGCTCTGATATGTCTGATAGTTCTGGCAGTTTGTGGTTAGATATAAAAAAAAGGAATTGGTCAACTGAGGCACTTAAAGCTACTGATTTGTCTATAAAGCAGATGCCAAATATAGTGGAGGGTTCTGAGATATCTGGAAAATTAAAAAAGAGTATTGCAGATGATTGGGGAATAGATGGAAGGCCAGTTGTTGCAGGTGGAGGTGGTGACAATGCGGCAACAGCTTGTGGTTTAGGAATAATAAAACATGGTGATGCTTTTATTTCATTAGGAACATCAGGTGTTATATTTTTAGCAACAGACAACTTTATACCTGCTGCTAACGATGGGGCACATTCATTTTGTCATGCAATTCCAGAAAAATGGCATTTAATGAGTGTAATTTTATCTGCAACAGATAGTTTGAATTGGTTATCTGAAATTCTTTGCAGAAAGGTTTCTGAAATGATGGAAGATTTAGATCATATCAATCAGGGCCCATCAGATTTAATGTTTCATCCTTACTTGTCTGGTGAGCGAACCCCGCATAATGATGCTAATTCAAGAGGGGCATTTCTGAATATTTCAAGAAATGCTAATACTAAGGATTTGATAAGATCTGTAATAGAAGGTGTGTCTTATGCATTTGCTGATTGTATTAGAGTATTTGAAAATGCAAATATAAAGCCAGATAAGTTAATTGCTGCTGGTGGAGGAAGTCAATCTGAAAGGTGGCTAGAAATCATTTCTACTGTTACAAACACGCCTATTGAAATTCCCACTAACAGTGAGCACAGTGCCGCTTTAGGTGCTGCACGCTTGGGTATTTTAGCTTCTCAAAATGAAACTGATATAAATTCCATATTACTTAAACCTGAAATTAAAAAAACTATTAATCCAGTAATCAATAAGTCTGATGAATACCAACAAAAACTAAATAGCTGGAGGGATCTATACTCTTCAATTAAGGAGACAAAAGAATGAAAAATTTTTTTAGTACTGTTGATAAAATAACTTATGAAGGAACTAGTAGCTCAAACAAATTTTCATTTAAATATTATAATCCAGACGAGACCATAAACAACAAGAGAATGGAAGATCATTTAAGGTTTGCTGCATGCTATTGGCATAATTTCGTTTGGCCAGGTACAGATCCATTTGGTGGGGACACTTTTGAAAGGCCTTGGTTTGGTAATAATATGAAGCAGGCCAAGCTAAAAGCTGATATTGCCTTTGAAATGTTTAGTATTTTAAATATTCCTTATTTTTGTTTTCATGATCATGATGTTAGACCAGAAGGTAATGGATTTAAGGAAAATACAAGTAATTTAAATGAAATGGTTGATTACTTTCAACTCAAAATGGAGGAATGCAAAGTAAAATTACTTTGGGGAACTGCAAACTTATTTTCCCATAAACGTTATATGGCAGGGGCTGCGACAAATCCAGACCCTGAGATTTTTGCTTTTGCTGCAGCGACAGTTAAGAGCTGTATTGATGCCACTCACCAGCTTAAAGGTGAAAATTATGTTTTATGGGGAGGACGTGAAGGTTACGAAACTCTCTTAAATACGGATATCAAATCAGAAATCGACCAGCTTGGAACATTTTTAAATTTAGTTGTGGATTATAAACATAAAATTGGCTTTAAAGGCACAATACTTATTGAGCCTAAACCACAAGAACCAACAAAACATCAATATGATTATGACGTTGGTAATGTTTTTGGTTTTTTGAAAAAATATGGTTTAGAGAATGAGGTTAAAGTCAATATTGAAACTGGCCATGCTTATCTTGCTAACCATTCTTTTGAACATGAAATAGCTTTAGCTTGCGCATTAGGTATTTTTGGATCAATAGATATGAATAGAAATGATATTCAATCTGGCTGGGATACAGATCAGTTTCCTAATAATTATTTAGATGTTGCTCTTGCTTATTATCATATTTTATTATACGGCGGTTTTAAATCTGGGGGTACAAATTTTGATGCCAAACTTAGGAGACAATCTTTAGATCCAGAAGATCTATTATTAGCTCATATAGGCGCAATGGATACTTGCGCTCTAGGGTTCAAATCTGCTTTAAAACTTTTAAAAAATGGTGATCTTAAAGAATTTATTGATAAAAGGTACTCTAATTGGAGCAAAACATTTGGTAAGTCATTAATGAATAGAGAAATGAATTTAGAACAAATTACTAGATGGGTTGAAGATAATAATATAAATCCAGAACCTGTTTCAGGGAAACAAGAATATCTCGAAAACATTTTTATTCAAAATGCAATTACCAAATAAGCTAATTTATTTTTGAATCCAATTCTGGTACCGCATCAAATAAATCTGTTACAACACCATAGTCTGCCACTTGGAATATAGGCGCGTCTTCATCTTTATTTATAGCAACGATAACTTTACTATCTTTCATACCAGCAAGGTGCTGAATTGCTCCAGAAATACCAACAGCAATGTATAGATTTGGAGCAACAACCTTTCCAGTTTGACCTACTTGGTAGTCGTTTGGAACGAAGCCAGCATCAACAGCGGCTCTTGAAGCACCAACAGCTGCTCCTAATTTATCAGCAACTTTTTCAAGCATTCCAAAATTAGAACCGTCTTGCATGCCTCTGCCACCCGATATAACAATTTTTGCAGACGTTAATTCAGGTCTTTCAGAGCTTGATAATTCTGACTTAAGAAATTTTGACAAATCTGTATCACCAGATCCATTAATAGATTTGATTTCAGCACTACCACCTGTATTTTCAGAAGCTTCAAAAGCTGTAGACCTAACAGTTATTATCTTTATTTTATCATTAGACTTGACTGTTGATAAAGCATTTCCAGCGTATATAGGTCTTTGAAATGTTTCATCGTCAACCACTTTAATAATGTCAGAAATTTGCATAACATCGAGTAAAGCTGCAACACGAGGCATAATATTTTTACCAGTAGTCGAAGATGGCGCGAGGATGTGCGAATAATCTTTTGATAAATCTATTATTAGTTTTGAAACATTCTCAGCTACAAAATTTTTATACTCTTCTGAGTTGGCTTCAAGTATAGACTTGACGTTAGGAATTTGGCTACACTGTTTTGATACATTTGAACAATTATGACCAACAACCAAAACATTTATCTCTTTTCCAATTTCCGATGCAGCAGTAACTGTATTTAAAGTTGCTGCACTAAGGTTTTGATTATCATGTTCTGCAATAATTAAAATACTCATAATTTCACCTATATTACCTTTGCTTCATTTTTAAGTTTATCAACTAATTCATCAACTGAGCCTAGTATCATACCAGCTTCTCTTGAGGGAGGGTCTTCCACTTTTAAAACTTCAAGGCGTTTACTAGTATCAACACCTAAATCAGATGGTGAAATCTCTTCAAGAGGTTTTCTCTTTGCTTTCATAATATTAGGTAATGATGCATATCTAGGCTCATTTAATCTTAAATCAACTGTTACTATAGCAGGTAGAGAGCACTCCATATGCTCTAAACCTCCATCAACTTCTCTTACTGATAAAAGATTTTTATCTTTTAATTCGAGGTTACTTACAAAAGTTGTTTGAGGCCAATTTAGAAAAGCTGACAGCATTTGTCCAGTTTGATTGCAATCATCATCAATTGCTTGCTTGCCTAAAATTACCAATTCAGGGTTCTCTTTTTCAACTATGCTCTTAAGTATTTTGGCAACAGCTAAAGGCTCTATATCATGTTCAGTTTTTACCAAAATACCTCTATCAGCACCCATTGCCAATGCTGTTCTTATGGTGTCTTGTGATTCCTGTGGACCAATAGAAATAGCAATAACTTCCTCAGCATGTGATGCTTCTTTAATTCTCAATGCTTGTTCAACTGCTATTTCATCAAATGGATTCATAGCCATTTTGACATTAGCTAGCTCAACACCAGAATTATCTGGTTTAACCCTAACTTTAACATTATAATCAATAACCCTTTTCACTGGGACTAATATTTTCATATTTCACCTATAAACTTTTTATTATCTCGTTAAACCCGGTTTCCACAAAATATCTTTTTTACCATCATCATTGCAATGTCTTGCTAAAACAAAAAATAAATCTGATAGTCTGTTTATATACATAATTAAGTTGTTATTAATAGCCTCTTCTGATGCTAGTTTGGTAATTTTTCTTTCTGCTCTTCTAGTGGATGTTCTTGCAAAATGAAACCAAGATGATAATTTTGTACCACCTGGTAATACAAATGATTTTAGTTCGTCTAATTTTTTGTTGTGTATGTCTATTTCTTTTTCCAATCTTGCAACTTGAGTGCTTGTAATCCTAAGAGCTTTATCAGAATATTTTGATCCTTCAGGTGTTGCCAAATCTGCACCTAAATCGAATAATTCATTTTGAATTACCTCGAGTAATTTATTCAATTTTAAATTTTTGTTAATATCCAAATCCGTTCTTAAAATCCCAATAATTGAATTAAGTTCGTCAACTTCACCAAAAGCTTCAGGTCTTAAACTGTGTTTTGATACTCTTTGACCACCGACTAAACTTGTTTCACCGTGATCACCGGTTTTTGTATAGATTTTATTTAGAGTAACCATTTTAATTCCCTGAACTTATAGCCAATATAACTACAAATACTAAAAGTGCAATGGCTTGCAGAAACACTCTGTAACGCATGATTTTGTTAGACCATTTAGAATTATATTCTCCGCCAATCCCCATTGTAACCACACCCCAAACTAGTACTGAAACTAATGCTAACAAACAAATTACTAAAACTATCCAACCCATTTAATTACATTTCCGGTTCATTAAAGTTACGTCTTTTACAGGCAGCAGTGACGGTATTTCTTAATAAGCAAGCGATTGTCATTGGCCCAACACCACCAGGTACAGGTGTAATAGCTGATGCAACATTTGACACACTATTAAAATCAACGTCACCCACTAAGCGGCCTTTTATGTCGCCTTCTGGTGGTAGTCTATTAATTCCAACATCAATCACAACAGCGCCCTTCTTGACCCATTCGGATTTGACAAAATTTGGTCTACCAACAGCTGCAACTAAAATATCAGCTCCTTTGCAAACCGCCTCAATATTTTTAGTCTTTGAATGTGCTATAGTTACTGTACAGTTTTCGTTTAATAATAGTTGTGCCATTGGTTTACCAACTATATTTGACCTTCCAATTATAACTGCAGATTTTCCAGATAATTCTCCAACATAGCTTTTTAGTAAAAGCAAACAACCTAAAGGTGTGCAGGGTATGAGACCGGAAACTGAGGTGGATAGCAAACCTACATTGGGTATACTAAATCCATCAACATCCTTAGAAGGTTTGATTGCGTTAATTATTGAGTTTTCATTTATGTGATCTGGTAAAGGGAGTTGTACTAATATTCCATCAATTTCATCATCTTCATTTAATTTATTTACTAATGATAAAAGATCACTTTCTGAAGTTGTGTCTGGCAATCTATGTTCTACTGAATTCATACCAGAATTTTTTGTTTGCCTGACTTTATTTTTAACATAAACTTCACTCGCTGGATTTTGGCCAACCAAGACCACTGCTAATCCAGGTTTGATATGATGCTTGGTGTTTAAAACATTTACTGCATTAGCAACTTTCATAACTAGCTTTTCAGCAAAAGATTTTCCATCAATTAATGTGTAGTTCATACATTTCCCCTCATAAATACCTAATATATTGTTAATTATTTTCAATCATTAAAAAATAAAACTTTTTATGTAATATATATATAAATATGATCATGTAATTTTATTTAAAATATCTGATAAAAACATAATTAACAAAAAAACAACTAAAGGTGATAAGTCCAAATTCCCAAACATTGGAATATATCTTCTAACAATATTCAGAATTGGCTCATGAATTTGTGATAATGAGTTTTGTACTAAACTTATTATAGAGGAATAAGGGTTAACAATACCAAATTGGATTAATAGCGATATTACTATGTATATTAATAAAGATAATTGAAATAAGTAAAGAACTGTATCTAAGACATTAACAAGAGAATCTAAAACTATCATATCAAAAATAAAAAATTAAATTAAGATCTATCTATTATTTTCCATCTCATTTTTCCAGTGTTTTCTGCACAATGAAATATATTTTTCATTACCCCCAATTTCAATTTGAGCGCCTTCTTTAAGAACTTTTCCATTACTATCAACCCTAACAACCATATTAGCTTTCTTGCCACAGTGACAGATTGTCTTAATTTCTTTTAATTCATCAGCAATTGCTAGCAAACTGGAACTGCCCTCAAATAATTTACCTTGAAAATCAGTTCTCAAACCAAAACACATAACTGGTATATCAAGTATTTCTACTACATCTGAAAGTTCCCAAACTTGTTTTTCAGTTAAAAATTGTGCCTCATCAACAAATACACATGAAATTTTATCTGTGCTTAATCTTTCTTCTACTGAACTGAAGAGATTATCATCATTATTAAATGTTGAAGCTTTTTCACTTAACCCTATTCTGGAAGATATATTTCCAACTTTAGACCTATTATCTAATTCAGCAGTAAATAACATAGTTTTCATACCCCTTTCACCATAATTATGTGAAGCTTGTAACAAAACTGTAGATTTGCCAGCATTCATTGTTGAATATGAAAAATATAATTTAGCCATTAATTTTAATTTTTTCTGTAGTAAAGAATTCTACCTATGGCATTGAGTAGAAGCTGAGCTGCTAGAGTTGTCGTTGATGTTGTTAAATCATAATCTGGGGCAACTTCAACTAGATCCATACCTACTATATTTCCTTTTTGAGTAATTCCATCAATTAATTCTAAAATTTCATAATATAAAAAACCGCCATGACTCGGAGTGCCCGTCCCAGACGCGATAGAGGGGTCAAAAGCATCAATATCTATTGTTATATAATATGGAAAATTATCTGGTATTTCTTTTAAAATATTAGAAATGCCAAGTTTTCTAAATTGTCTAACAGAAATAATGTTTGAGCCCATATGTTTTGCGTCGATGTAGCCTTCTTTTGCTGTTGAAGATACGTTTCTAATTCCAATCTGAGTTAAGCCTTTAACATACTCTTTTTCAGCTGCTCTTCTCATAGGGTTTCCATGGCCATATTTTACTCCATGCCTTACATCTACAAAGTCTAAGTGAGCATCAATTTGAATTATGTGGATAGGTCCCTTATCACTAAATGCGTTTATGCAGGGTATATTTATTGAGTGATCTCCACCTAAAATTACTGGAATTGCATTCGAGTCTAAAATTTTTCTTACCCCAAACTCAATATTCTTATGGCTCGAAATAGTGTCTGTATGAATGATATCAGCATCTCCAATATCAATTATTTTACAATTTGCATCCAGATACGTTTTATTATCCTCGTGATCGTAAGCGCCATTGTGTCCAAATGAATACAGAGTAGATGCTTCACGAATGCCTCTGGGGCCCATTCTAGATCCAGATCTCCATTGAGAGCCACAATCAAAAGGTGCGCCTAGTATAGCTATATCAGCATCGATGTTATTCCAATCAGACTGATAAGGGTATTTACCAAATGTACAAATTCCTACAAAAGGTAAATTTAATCTTCCTTTTTCGTAACCATGATCTGACATTTATTAATTCTCAATTATATATTTTTTCTATTTTTGATTAAGTTCTCAACAACGGAAGGATCTGCTAAAGTTGAAGTATCACCAAGCTCGCTGTGCTCATTTGCGGCTATTTTCCTTAATATTCGTCTCATAATCTTCCCAGAACGTGTTTTGGGTAATGCTGGTGAAAATTGAATAAGATCAGGCGTAGCAATAGGACCAATTATTTTTCTTACAACTTGTTTAAGTTCCTTTTCAATTTCAATTGAAGGCTCTGACCCTAATACCAAAGTAACATACGCATAAATTCCTTGACCTTTTATATCGTGTGGATACCCAACTACTGCAGATTCTGCTACTAATTTATGTTCAACAAGAGCAGACTCAACTTCTGCTGTTCCCATTCTGTGACCAGAAATATTTATTACATCGTCAACTCTTCCAGTTATCCAGTAATAACCATCTTTGTCTCGTCTACAGCCATCACCTGTAAAATACCTTCCAGGAAATGTACTAAAATACGTTTCCGCAAATCGTTTATGGTCACCATATACAGTTCGCATCTGTCCAGGCCATGAAATATCTAAACAAAGACTTCCCTCAGCAGGGCCCTCAAGAATATTATTATTTTGGTCAACAATTACTGGTTTTACTCCAAAAAGAGGCTTGGTTGCTGAGCCTGGTTTAGTTGGAGTAACTCCTGGTAACGGGCTTATAAGAATTCCTCCAGTTTCAGTTTGCCACCAAGTATCAACTATCTCGCAATTTTTATTGCCAACAACGTCATAGTACCATCTCCAAGCTTCTGGGTTTATTGGTTCACCCACTGTACCTAGAAGTTTTAGGGAAGACCTTGATGTTTTTTTAACTGCTTCATCCCCTTCTCTCATCAAGGCTCGTATCGCTGTTGGTGCTGTATAAAAAATATTGACTTTGTGCTTGTCTACGATTTCCCAAAAACGAGAATTTGTGGGATAGTTAGGAACGCCTTCAAACATAAGAGTTGTAGCCCCGTTTGCGAGAGGGCCATAAACAATGTACGAATGACCTGTTACCCATCCAACATCAGCTGTACACCAGTAAATGTCACCGTCAATATAGTTAAATACATATTTATGAGTTATTGAAGTGTAAACTATATATCCAGCAGTTGTGTGTAATACACCCTTTGGTTTTCCGGTCGAACCAGAAGTGTATAGTATAAATAGAGGATCCTCAGCATCCATTTCTTCTGGTTGGCACTCATTATGAACCTTTGACATGGCTTCGTGATACCAAACATCACGATTTTTAACCCAGTTGATATCATTCCCTGTTCTTTTTACTACAATACATTTTTTTATAGAACTGCATAAATTTAAAGCCGCATCTGTATTTTCTTTAAGGGGTATTATTTTACCCCCACGTATACCTTCATCTGCAGTAATAATAATATTTGAATTACAATCAGTAATTCTGCCAGCTAGTGAGTCAGGAGAAAATCCACCAAAAACGACTGAATGAATGGCGCCTATCCTGGCGCAAGCTAGCATTGCAACTGCAGCTTCAGGGATCATTGGCATATATATTGTTATCCTGTCACCTTTTTTTGCGCCATTGGCTTTTAGAGCATTAGAGAACTTACAAACCTCCTCATATAACTCTCGATAGGTGATTTTTTTTGTTTCGTTTGGGTCATCACCTTCCCAGATAATAGCAATCTGATTTCCTCTAGCTTCTAAGTGTCTATCTAGACAATTAGAAGATACATTAAGAGAGCCATCATAAAACCATCTTATGTGAAGGTCTTTGAGATCATATGATACATCTTTAACTTTTGAAAAAGGTTTTATCCATTCTACTTTTTTCCCTTCTTCAGCCCAAAATTTATCATTTAATTCTATTGAATAATCATATTTTTCAGAAAAATGCTTTTCATTAATAAGTGAAACTTTTTTTGCTTTTTCAGATGGATGATATAAATTATCTTCAGACATTTTCCCCTCTTAAAATTTATTATTATTATTGCATAAATATTTTTCTGCTTCAAAAGAAGTTTCAATATTTAAAATTTTTTGGGATATATCATAATTAAAACCAGCTCTAGAAAATGAACCATACCACTTGTTTAGTAAGTTTGATTTTTCATCAAATGGTTTTTGATAAAATGGCCCTATCTTTTTTTTTCTGGCAAAGTTTAAAGCTGCAAGAAAGTCATTGTTAGCAAATTTACTAAAGTATTTTTCAAGAGAGTTCTCAATTATTTCTTCACTAATGCCGTAACTTTGTAATTTTACGATAATATATTTTTTACTTTTCCCAGTGTTAATAAATTTTTCAATTTTATTTTTAGCAAAGGTTTCATCATTAATATATCCTAATTCTTTGCATCGTTTCACAACTGAATTAATTTCATTTTGTAAAAATTCTTTTCTAATTTCAGAAAAAAATTTTTCACAGTAAGTATTTAAATTACGTCTTAATTTGCTTTCTGTTGTTGAAAATTTACTAAGATATGACAAAGCTTTGTTCGTTAATGAACTTTTCAATTCTTTTGAATTGTTTTCGATTTTTTTCATTGTTTAAAATTTTATTAATTTAATAATATTGTCAATTTTTCATTTATAAATTTGATAATTTAATTCATAATTTGAATTAGTAAAATTAACAAATAATTTTGTGGGTGGTCTATGTCTGATAAATTATTCAAAACAGGTATCTTATCGGATACTGTGATTGCAGAATTATTTAATGCAAAGATTATAAACGCTTCTGAAAAATTAAAAAATGATCAAATACAACCTGCAAGCCTTGATTTACGTCTTGGTAGAAAAGCTTGGAGGGTTAGGTCTTCATTTTTGCCGGGTTCTAAAAATAAAGTTAAGAATAAAATTTCTAGGCTTTCTATGCATGAAATTGATTTATCAAAGGGTGCAGTTCTAGAAAAAGGCTGCGTATATATTGCTGAAATTATGGAAAAATTAGATCTTCCTAAAAATATTTCAGCTTCTGCAAATCCAAAGTCAAGCACTGGCCGTTTAGATATATTTACTCGTTTAATTGCTGATAATGCAACAGAATTTGAATTTGTTAAAAGTGGATACAAAGGGCCTTTATACATAGAAATCTCACCAAGAACATTCTCAGTATTGGTTCATGAGGGTTCTCGCTTGAACCAAATTCGTTTCAGAAGTGGAAATTATTTACTCAATGATGAAGAGATTAAAGAATTACATAAAAATATTTCCTTAATATTTGGCTATGATGGCTCTTTAGATATTAAAGATGGAATTCCTCTTTCAATTGATTTGTCTGGAATGACTGAAGGATTAATTGGATATAGGGCAAGAAAGCATACTGACCTAATTGATATCCAAAATATTAAATATTACAAAAAGGAAGCATTTTGGGAAAAAGTGACAACCAATGACTTGACATCGGACGGATTAGTTTTGAACCCAGATGAATTTTACATTCTTGCTAGTAAAGAATTTGTAGTAATACCAGAAACTCATGCTGCTGAAATGAGAGCTTATGACACACGGGTTGGTGAATTTAGAGCGCACTATGCTGGTTTCTTTGACCCTGGATTTGGCTTAGTTGAAGGTAAAGTATCAAATACTAGAGCAGTTCTTGAGGTGAGAAGTCATGATGTCCCATTCCTAATTGAGCAAGGCCAGACAGTTTGCCGTCTTATCTATGAGAGGATGTCTTCTTTGCCAAAAAAAGTATATGGTGGTAAAGGTTCAAAATCAAATTACCAATCACAAGGACTTAAGCTCTCAAAGCATTTTGAATAATGAAATTTTAAAACTATTGAAATAAATTAAGGATATTTTGAAAAAATGAATTCCAAATATATCATGAACACTTATTCTCCTTCCAATTTAACCTTTGATAAAGGTTTAGGGAGTTGGCTATTTGATGATGAAGGTTATAAATATTTAGATTTTGCATCTGGAATTGCTGTTAACTCTGTTGGGCATTCACACCCTCATGTTGTGTCTGCAATTCAAAAACAAGCTGCTAAATTAATACATACCTCAAATTTATATAATATTCCTCAGCAGCAAAAGCTTGCAAAAAGGCTTTGTGACTTAAGTTTTGCTGATTGTGTTTTTTTTTCTAACTCGGGAGCTGAAGCTAATGAAGGAGCTGTAAAAGTAGCCAGAAGATATATGTTTGAAAAGGGAAAACCTGATCGTAATGTGATACTTTGCGTTGACGGATGCTTTCATGGAAGGACAATTTCTATGCTCTCGGCCACATCAAAAAAAGAGAATAGAACCGGTTTTGGTCCTCTGCCTGGAGGGTTCAGGCATATTGCATTTAATGATTTAAATTCTCTAGCTGAGCAATTTGCTGCCAAAGACGTGGCTGCAATCATGATTGAACCAGTTTTAGGAGAAGGTGGTGCTAAATCATTATCCAAAGAATTCTTCAAAAAAGCCCAAGAATTAGCTAATAATAATAATTGCTTGGTAATATCAGATGAAGTTCAAACTGGTATAGGCAGATTAGGAACATTGTTTGGTTATGAAAAAACTGATCTGAGGCCTGATATTATGGCAATTGCAAAAGGTCTTGGCGGTGGTGTGCCAATAGGCGCAGTTTTGGCAAGCAAAAAAGTTGCATCTGCAATGAAACCTGGAAGCCATGGATCAACATTTGGTGGAAATCCTCTTGTTACTGCTTCTGCAAATGCTGTCCTCGATATAGTTGCAGAAAAAGATTTCTTAAAAATCCTTGGACATAAAATTGATTATCTATCTAAGGAGTTGGATAAACTAATGAATGAATTTCCAAAATTTGTAGCAGAGGTTAGAGGGCAAGGATTTTTAAGAGGCCTAAAATTATTTGATCCAGTTAATGAAATCCAAAATGAACTAAAGAAAAATAAGGTATTATTTGTAGCTGCTGCAGAGAATGTTCTCAGACTTTTACCGCCATTGACTGTCTCCATTGAGGAAATTGATATAGCTATTTATGCTTTAAGGAAAGTAGCTTGCAAGGGAACTAAATAATGAGAAATTTTACTGATATCAAAGATCTTTCTAAATCGGATATTGAAGCTATCTTATTTCGAACAAAGCAAGAAAAAAAAGTTATTGCCGAAAAAAGTAATTTAGATATTGAAAAAATTTTATTAGGTAAAACAGTTGCTCTTATTTTCGAAAAACCTTCAACTCGAACTAGAGTATCTTTTGAAGTTGGAATTAGCCAATTAGGCGGTTGCTCATCAGTTTTACAAGCTTCTGATATTCAGTTAAGTAGGGGTGAGTCAATATCAGATACTGCAAAAGTTTTATCTAGGTACGTAGATTTAATTATTGTAAGATGCTTTGAACATCAAATGATGATTGATTTAGCAAAAAATTCTTCAGTTCCTGTGATTAACGGTTTGACAGATCAGTCCCACCCCTGCCAGGTAATGGCTGATATTCTTACAATAGAGGAGAATAAAGGAACTTTGTCAAATCAAAATATTTTATGGATTGGTGATGGTAATAATGTCTCTAGGAGTTGGGTGGAGGCATCTTCTCTTTATGATTTCCAAATTACATTATGTACTCCCAAAGAGTTATCGCTCCCAATAAAATTTATTGAAAATACTATTGCTAAGGGAGCTAATATTACGGTTGATTACGAACCTGAGAGCGCAATCAATAATAAAGATGTTATTATTACTGATACTTGGTCATCAATGGGAGACAACTCCATAAATAAAGAAAACTCCTTGAAACCTTATCAGGTAAATAGAGAATTGATAAAAAAAGCAAGAAAAGATGCCGTTTTTATGCATTGTCTTCCAGCACACAGGGGTAAGGAAGTTACCAATGAAGTTATAGATAGTAATCAATCAATTGTATTTGCAGGAGCTGAAAATAGGTTGCACGTTCAGAGATCTATTATTTGGTGGTGTTTAAAAAATGATTGAAAGTAAAAACTTTACATTCGATAAAATAATTCCATTTACTTTAAAAAGATCAAAAATTAGGGGAAGGTTTGTCAAATTAGATAATTCAATAAGCAAAATACTAAATCGACATGACTACGAATTACCTATTGCGTTAACTCTTTCAGAAATATTAAGTGTTTCTTGCTGTATTGGATCATTGTTAAAATTTAATGGGAATTTTATTATTCAAGGCAGTAGCAGAGAAATTTTAAAAACTGTTTTAGCTGATTACTCTAGTAATGGAAGTATTCGAGCATATGCGAGTTATGATAGCAAAAATTTTGAAAATAAAACTTTAGCTAGTTTTGATGAATTAATGCCTAAAGGCCACTTTGCTTTTACAGCAATTGAAAACAAATCAAATAAAAGATATCAAGGGATAATTCCTGTTCAAAAAGGAAACTTTATACACTCAGTTTACTATTATTTTAAAAATTCAGAACAAGTAAATTCAGAAATTGTTTGCTTCTCTGATAATTATGAAAAAAAATTTATTTCAGCAGCAATTTTAATTCAAAAAACACCTTCTGAAACTTTTGGCGAATCAGACGATTTCAATTTATTTGAAGAAGCAAAATTGTTTTTAAATTCTCTAACAAAAATTGAACTTCTATCTAGTGATGTGAGTATGGAGTACATATTATATAAATTATTTCATTCTCTGGATGTAAGAGTGCAAAAAGAAATTGCTGTTAAAGATAAATGTAGATGCTCTATAACTAGGGTAAAAAAAACACTTAAACAAATTTCTGCGAATGAATTAAGTAAAATCACTCTCCCGGATGGTAGTCTTGATATCACATGTGAATTTTGCAAAAAAACTACTAAGCTAATTAAAAAAGATTTAGATTCTATTCGTAATTGAAAAATAAATATAAAAAAGATACTCTATGAACATAATTGTATGGAAAATAAAAATATAAAAGTTTCTTCCAGAAGATCTTTCAACATTGGCATTTTATCGTTCTTTGCTTCGCTAGGCTTAAAGGACAAATCAGTTTTAGCTGACAACGTCTTTAAATTAATGGATATGGAGCCAATTAAAATAACTGTAAAAAGTCTTAAAATTCAAGATTTATATGCAATGCCACTAGTCGACCCATATGTTGAACACAGAATGAGAAGATCACCGTCTGATGCTTTGATTGGTTGGGCGCATACGATTTTAAGGCCTATAGGGACAGAGGGAACTGCTATTTTTAAAATTTTAGATGCAAGTGCAATTGTATCGAACATAAACTCAGATTTTACATTTCTAGATTTATTTAAAAATAAACAAAGTTCAAAAATTACAATTAAATTATCAGGAAAATTAGAGCTATTTAGAGATAACAATAAAGAGACAGGTTACCTAGATATTGTTGCTACATCAAATAAAACTGCTCCAGAATCAGCTTCTATAACACAACTTGAAGAAATTTGGGATAGTAATCTTAATAATGTAATTGGAAAGTTTGATAAAGAATTTAGAAACCAAATAAAAGTTTTGCCTCAATTCCTCGGTTAATATTTCCAGAAGTTTGGTGTAAAAAGTATTAGTATAGTATATAATTCTAGTCTTCCTAAAATCATTGCTGCGCAGAGTACCCACTTTGCTAAAAATGGAAGAGTTGAAAAATTTCCTGAAGGTCCGATCTGTTCGCCTAAACCGGGACCAACATTACTAATTGCAGTTGCAGCTCCTGAAATTGATGTTTCAAAATCTAACCCCAAAATACTTAGAGCGCTTGCAGTGACCGCAAATGCAAGGATATAGATGAAAAAAAATCCCATTACAGAATTAGTAACATTATCAGGCACTGGTTTTTCATTGTAATGAGGTAAAACGATAGAATGTGGACGAAGAAGTCTAATAAGCTGTGCATTGGCGCTGCTTGCCAAAACTTGAAGTCTAAACATTCTTATTCCGCATGTTGTTGATCCTGCACATCCCCCTATAAACATACACAAAAGTAAAATTGTAGGCGCAAATCCACCCCATAACCCAAAATCTGCGGTTCCATATCCCGTTCCTGTAAGTATAGAAGTAACATTGAATGCGGAATATCGAATAGAATCTTTCCAACCATAAGTCCCATTTAAAAATAATAAAGAAAAAATTGTTAAAACAAGGATGGTTAATAAAACAAGGAACCATCTAACCTGGCTATCTTTTATAAGGTCACGATAAGAACCTTTTGTCATGGCCAAGTAATGGACAAAAGGTAAGCTTCCGAAAATCATTCCTAAAATAATTATCCAATCAATTAGCTGGCTATTAAATGCTCCAATTGAGCCGCTCTTTGTTGAATATCCACCAGTTGCAATAGTAGTCATTGAATGTAAAATTGAGTCGAAAGAAGACATTCCTGAGAAATAAAGAAGAGAGGCCCAAATAAGGGTTAAAACTGAATAAATAATAAATATTCCTCTTGTAAGTGATGTAGCCCTAGGGACAACTTTTTCGGGGTTCTCAAAATTTTCAGCTTTAAATAATTGCATGCCTCCAACACTTAGCATTGGAAAAATAGCAATAGCCATAACAATTACACCAATTCCACCAAGCCATTGTAAAAGTGATCTCCACACCAATATGCCTGGTGGTGAAGCCTCAATGCTAATAAGGATGGTTGATCCTGTTGTTGTAATTCCAGACATTGACTCAAAAAAAGAGTCAGTAAAACTAAGATTTATATTACTTAAATAAAATGGCAATGCACCAAAAAATGCAATTGTTATCCATGACATGGTTGTTAGAACAAAAGCTTGTCTCAAGTCGATATTTTGGTCGTTATGTCCTCTTGTTGCTAGAAATACTGACATTCCAACAAAAAGAGTAATCGTTGCAGAAATAAAGAAATTGATCCAGTTTTGGTCATTATATACAAAATCAACAAAACCTGAGACCACCATAAAACCTGATAGAGGCATTATTAATATGCTTAGTATATGAAAAATAGGTGTTATTTTCATAAAGCTAACCTATATTTTTTTTCATAAGTATTAATATAAAAAATTGTAATTTTAAATTATTTACTAGTCAAAGAGTTAAGAAATCTGTTTTGCAAGTTCTGGCTCTCTTTAAAGTCTCCAGTAAAAAATGTTGTAGTCATGTCCACGTGTGCTTTCTTTACTCCCCTACTACTCATACAATGATGCTCAGCACTAATAAATACAGCAACTCCTTTTGGATTGAGGTTGTTTTGAATACTATTAGCTATTTGTGATGTCATTGTTTCTTGGGTCTGAAGCCGTTTAGCAAAAACATCAACTATTCTAGCTAATTTTGATATTCCTACAACTTTACCATCTGGGATGTAAGCAACGGAAGCATCACCAATTATTGGAGCTAAATGATGTTCACAGTGGCTTCGAAACTCAATATTTTTCAACATTACAAAATCTTGGTAATTTCCTGTCTCAAAAAATGTTTTTTCTAAAATATTTTTTGGAATTTTACTGTAACCAGCAAAATATTCCTCAAAAGCTTTAACTACCCTTTTGGGAGTTTCAATTAATCCTTCTCTTGATGGATCATCACCTGCCCATTTAATTAAAACTTTTACAGCTTTTTCAGCTTCTTCTCTGGTTGGCCTTTCATCTTCTTTATCTCTTAGAAGAGCATTTGCACTATCTATAATTGTCATAACAAAAACTTATTAAAAATTAACAATATATCTATATAATGTATTTTTATTTATTAGCTATAAAAAAACTACAGTTTGTTCAACTATTTGTATCTTTCTCTACAAATAGAACTTGATTTTGAAGGTTTAAATAAGCCCTGAATAGATCTGATTCATTAATTGATCCTACATATTGATTAGTTTCAAAGTTTTTAACTGGTATAAACTCTCCAACAAAATTACTAGCCTCCTCAATTGATTTTACGAGGGAAATATTATTGTTTAAGACTAAATGATTATCCTTTAACAGTTTTTTAATTTCATTTTTATTATCCACTTTAGAATTTATGGTGTCGTAAATAGTTATTTTGCCAATGTATTCATTATGTTTATTTATTATAACAGCCTCTGTAACTTTATCTTTAGTCATTTTGATATTTACATCCTTGATTGATGTTTCTTCTCTAAAGGTTAGTGCTTGATTTGAAAGTATCTTTTCTAGAGGCATATCATCCATTTGAATATGCTGTCTTCCTAGACCAATTTTATAGCCCCGATCATTTAAAGCCATATCAAATAAAGAATCTCCATATAATCTATGAGCAATAAAATTACTTACTTGGACTGCGATCATTGCAGCAACAGCGAATTCATAACTTCCCGTAAATTCAAGAATGATTAATGTTGTTGCTATAGGAGCTCCTATAGCTACGGCACCAACGGCTGCAGTGCCAGCTAATGCAAGCGCCGGCAAAGATACTGAAAATCCAAAAAATAAAATAACTTTTGCTAATAACCCTCCACCTGCAGCCCCAACGTAAAGAGCTGGAGCAAAAATACCCCCAAAAAAACCAAATCCAATACATAAAGAAGTCATTAAAATTTTTCCAAGTAAAATGATTAGTAAAAATAGTAATCCATATTCATCTGAGAAAATACTATTCATTTCATTTGTACCTAGGCCTAGTATTTCTGGTAAAAAAATACCTACAGATCCACAAATCAATGATGCTATAATAATTAAGTATGATGGATTTAAACCACTTAATTTTGCAGTTTTCCCACCAAGACGAATGCCAAACATAAAAAGAATAGCTAGCAAACCAAAAGCAGGAGAACAAATTAAAACAATTGGTGTAATTTCAGAAAGACTTGGCGCATTTGCAACTATTCTCAGACCAAGAGTTTCATTAAAAACTCCAGTGCCAACAGTCGATGCAGTTATTGAAGATATTGCGATAGCGCCACCTGCTCTTAAGGAAAAATGTCTTAAAATTGCTTCATGTGCAAAGACTAAACCTGCAATTGGAGCATTAAAGCCAGCCGATATTGCAGCAGCAACCCCACAGCCAATAAATATTCCAGGTGGAAGTCTTTTTGATGTAAAACTTTCTAAGAATGTTGCTACAGTCGCGCCAAAATGTACAAGAGGACCATACTGACCAACTGAGGCGCCTCCACTTGCGGAAATAAATGCTGTTAAAGTAGATCCAAATCCTTTCTTTACATCTATAGAATTATTTATTTGATGTGAAGCTAAAATTGCGTCTGGTGGGCCATGCCAGCGGTCAATATTAAAAATTTTTCTTATAATAATTATTAATATGGCAGCAAATAAGAGTGAGATAATTGGAGCTAATGAGGATGGAAGGATGTCTGTTGACAAATTATTTTTGAAATCAGTTATAAAGGATACACCTTTTACAAATAAATTTGAAACAATGCCAAGTGTGCATCCAACACTAAGTCCTATTAGGAGCAATGAAAAAAGATCTATTAATAGATTTTTAATTTTAGTGGTAATTGATTTGCCCTATAAAATTTTTCTATAAATTATACCCTAATTGAACTGTTTATTAAATGCACCAAAAATACTCTTTAATCGTGGTGAAGTCCCGCAATCAGCTGTTAGTTCAATATTTTTTTTGACATCTACCTCATCACCATCATACCTAAATTGAGAATATTTGTCATTTGCAGCAAGCCTTACCTTCCAGTCTGACATTACTTTTATTCTTGTAACGCCATTAGAAAAATATGATTTCCTATTATAAGGTCTTGTTACAACCATAAATGTATCATCATGTACTGAGCATAAATTATTAAGTTTGATTGTTGCAACCATCAAAGACGGTTTTTTAAATGAGTCTAATATTATGGGAACTATAATTAGTACAAACACTAAAACTACAAATATTGATAAAATGCCACCTATTAAATATATTTTTTTCATGATTAAAATTTATCTTATTGCAAATGCTGTAAAATGGACACCCTCAATTGCTGGTTCCTCAGATAGACTTTCAAGTTTTGAGTTAATTTCAGATAACAGTTTATGAGCCAGGTTTTCTTTTCCTATCTTTGTTCTGGCATCTTCTTCTGGTGTTTCAGCAATAGTATCAAGTATTACTCTCCTTAGAGCTGGTTCATGATGCTTGATTCTGGCTAAGTAAAACTCACCTTCAAATGTTGATAAGGCAATTTCAGTATTCATTATATTTTTGTCATTTTTAAAATTTGCTGAAAAAGATAATTGAAATTGAAAATATGAAAGTTTAGGAGGTAATAATGCACTTACAAGACCATCTTCATCAATGTTTTCTTCTGAAGAAAAGTTGTCTATTTGCAAGTGTTCTTCTAACAGTTGCTCTGAACTTTTTGGAGGAACAGTTAAAACATTATAACCAAGGAAGTAAAATAAAATTACTAATATACTCGCAGTTGCGCATAGAACAATTAAAATTGGAATTTTTTTAAATATCATTTCAAATTAGAAAGAAAAGTTAATAAGTATCTCAAATAATATAACGACAAAAATATATTTTTATAAATATATAAAGTTTAATTAAAGTTTTAAGTATTGGGTCGTATTTAAATTGTACAAGTATTATAAATTACCCTTAGGCGGATCAATGAAAAAAAGTCATCTTTACTTACCGATTTTAATATTTTTATTTGGGTGCCAGGTTTACATGGACCCAAGGAATGAACCTTTAATGCTGGTAACAGAAGAAGAATGGTCAGAATTAAAAACTGTAAAAGAAACAAATTTTGAAATTGAACCTGATCCAATTCAACCACCTCCTGAACTTCCAGGCAGTGAAAAGATAGGGTTTATTGACGCAACCACAGCCAGACTTTATGGTTGCAGGGCTCTTACAACATTAAAAATGATGCATGAGGGACCATATGATCATGGTATTATTGCTACAAAAAATAGAGCACTCAGTTTAGGTGCTGATATGATGGTAGCTGGGAAAATGGGTGAGTACAAAGTTGGTACAGCTGAAAACAAGATCACTATAAGTCAATTTAATGTTGAATTGTACAGATGCCCTGATAGTGCTTTTGAAGAGGAAAAAATCAATGGATAATGTAATAAGATTAAGTGAATATAGAAATTTTTCATCAAATAAGAATGACGAACAAAATACTGATCTTACATCTAAACAAATCAAAAAATTAGAAAATTTAAGAGATGATATAGAAAAGTTACTAAATACAGCTACTGCTATTCATGGAGAACCTTTAGGTGTTGGTCTTGCTGCTGGTAGATATGCTGCAATGAAGCTATATCAGATGCACGGCAGGGCTGAAACAATGGCTTTTTTTGATAGTTGTATTCAAACAGTTGAAATTTCAGAAGATATTTCAGCAAAATAAAAAATTATGAAACTCTAGATATACTTCCAGCAATCTCAGCTCCTGACGCAACTTCAATGGAGTTTGTTAATAATTCACCGTCAACTCTAGCAGTGTGAGAAACTTTTAACTGATAAGATTTAACTTTACCTTTTAAATCCCCTTCAATCACTATTATTCTAGCATCAACTTCACCTTCAAATTTGCTTCCTTCTTCTAGAATGACTTCATTTGCATTTATATTTCCAGAAAAACTTCCTGCAACAACAACTTTTGAATCTTGGGCGGTTAGAACACCTTCTACCACCGAAACCTCTTTAGATATGTAAGTTATTTCACTCATTTTCTATATTTTCCTCAATAGTTTCATCTGATGTTTCAACAGTTTTATCTTTAGTTTTAGATTTTTTTGATTTTTGGTCTGTATCATCCCAGTTGTAGACAACTCTGCAATTTAGCGCAGCACCTCTATCCATTTGTAATGATTGATATCTGATTTCACCGCTAACTCGTGATGTGTCAGTTAACCATATTGACTCAGCTTGCATAGTGCCTTCGTAAATTCCTGAGATAACTGCTAAGTCAGCCTTTATGCCACCTTTAAAATGTGCGTCTTGCCCAATAGTAATTTTACCAATATCGATATCAGCTTCTACATCACCATTTATCTCTAATGCTTTAGCGCCAGTAATCTTTCCTTTAAACTTTGCGCCACTTCCAATTGATGATTGTTGGTCAGACATATTTTACAACTCCTCATTATTATCTAAATTTTCAACAGGTGTATCACTAAGTTGCTTTGTTTTTCTTAATTTCAATGCAATATTGGCGCCACTTTCAATTTCCAATTTTCCATAGCTCAACCTACCATTCAGGTCCCCAGTACTTAAAATATTTACAACTCTTGCTGATAATTTTCCTTCGAGCTTGCCGGCTAAATAGCATTGCCCTGCTTTTACAGTCCCGGTCACCACACCTGACGGTCCTATTTCAAGCGATTCGCAATTAATTTCACCGTCTACATTGCCATTAATAATTAAATTCCCTGAACTTGTAACAGTTCCAGTTATTGTGATTTCATCACTTATAACTGATACAGATCCCTCTAACTCATTGTCCTTCATAAGATTCTTTACTGGATTAAGCATTTGTTTACTCTACATAAATTAACATTAAAAAAACAAATTTTTTTATATTACATTATAACGACTGTTGCCGTTTATATAATAGGAAAATATATTATAAATATTATCCTATGTACTAGTAATTTTTAATTAAAGGCAAGTAAAATGACAAGTGAAGTTGTAAATTTGAGAGAAAGAATCGAAAAAGTTCGTGCTGAAATGGCGGGAGAAAGTAATCACGTCGATGAGGATACTGTTAAGGATGACAGTAATTCTGTTAATAATAACCAAAATGATAATAGTTTTTCAGATAAATCCAGTAAAAGTGATTTGCCTGATTTTAAATTAACAGTACAAAACCCTGTTTCACCTAGAATTTTGCTTTTTCTAATTATTATGCAACTAATAACCAGTATTACTTTAGTGGCGGTTATTTATTTAAAATAAGTAAATAGATGAATTTTAATAACTTTTTATATATATTTTCTTTTTTCAATGGCGTTAGGACCAAAAGAGTTACTGAAGGTAAGCACTTTTTTTTGAGAAATTACTCAGGTCTCTCATGGCATTTACGTGAGAGAAGATATTTATTGATGACTAAAAGAGGTCCTGTAGAATATGTTTTTAGTTTAAAACATTACTTAGCATGTTTTGCTGTTTTTTTGTTTGGTTTATGTTCCAGCCTCACAATTTTGTCGTCATTTATAATTAATGTAATTAAAGATGATCTTGTTTCACCAGCAGTTGCCACTCCTATTGTTGTTGCAGATTTTATAGACACTAGAGCACTATCGAAAAATTATGAAAATCGAGATCAAATTCAAAACCAAAACTTTAGAAAGATCGTTTTCAATAAAACTGACTATTTAAAAAGTGCTGATTATGAAAATTACCAAAAGAACCTAAACAAAAATATAATAGCGAACCTCTATAACCCTTTAGATGAAATTGTGATAAAAAGTCGTAAACATGAAGAAGATAAATTTAAAGATATTCAGACATCTAAACCCGTTATTTACTCAGCGTCTTTAAGCCCAAAGATTTTGAATGACAGCTTAAATATTGATCAATTTACTAATTATAATACGCTAAAGAGTTTTAATAGTATTGAAATAGAAGAAGAAAATAATAATATTTCGAATTTAATGTCTTGGTTTCTACCAAAAGAGAGTAATACAAACTTGATAGTAAAAGATGTTTTTAATGTAAAAGATTTTGAAACAAAATCTAAGTTAAGTAAAAATAAAGATTTAGACCAAGACTTTGGTACTAATGGTCTGCCAATAAATCCTGCTAAAATGCCACTTGAGGCAGAAGCATACAGAATTTTAGCAGGTTTTGATAGCGAGATTATACAATTCAAAGATTTGTTAACAACTCTTTCTTTAAGTGTTGGAGATGGAATAAATTCCAAAATTCAAAATGTTCTTGAAAACAGAAATGTTGTTTCTCCAGAATCACCATTATTTTTCAAACTTTTAACTGATCGTGTCAGCTTAACTAAAGATTTGCGTTTGGCTTTAAATTATATCCCATTAAAATCTCCAATGGATTATTATTATATATCAAGTAAATATGGTTACAGGAAAGACCCGATAACCAAGAAAAAACGTTTCCATCCTGGTATAGATTTAGCTGGTACATGGCATGAAGATGTTCTTGCTCCAGCAGATGGCACAGTCTTCTTTGCAGGTACTAATGGCGGTTATGGAAAGATGGTGAAAATCAAGCATAAGTACGGTATTGTTACTACTTATGGTCATCTTCAAAAAATACTTGTAAGAAAAGGCCAAAAAGTTACTATTGGAAATAGGATCGGTAAAATGGGAACTACAGGCCGATCAACAGGGCAACATCTTCACTATGAAATTTGGGTTAATAAAAAACATGTTGATCCATTTATCTTTATAAAAGAAGGCAAAAAACTTCTTACTAGAAATATTTTACAAGCGTCTTCAAATTAATACTTCTCTAATTGCATTAACTTATTTCAGCTAGTCGAGATTGTCTCTTTCTTTGTGCAGATGAGGGTATTTTCATTATTTCTCTATATTTTGCAACTGTTCTTCTCGCAAGATCAATTCCGTCCTTTTTCATTATAGTAGCTATAGCCTCGTCACTAAGAGGTTTCTTAGAAGGCTCTTCAGAAATTAGCTTTTTGATTGTTTCTCGAACTGCTGTAGCTGCATGAGTTTCATTATTATCTGCTGAGTTAAGCGAAACACTGAAAAAATACTTCATTGCAAAGCACCCTCTTGGTGTTTCAATAGTAAGACCAGTTGTAACTCTGCTCACAGTACTTTCATGCATTCCAACATTAGAAGCAATATCTCTTAAGACCATAGGTTTTAAATGTGACAGTCCTTTTTCTAAAAATTCTTCTTGTTGCGCGATAATTGCTGACGCAATTGTAAGTGTTGTAGAATTTCTTTGTTCTACGGACCTTTTTAACCATCTAGCTGAGGCAATTGTATCAGAAATATATGTTGAAGAATTAACATCATGTTTTTTTGAACTTAATTCTGAAATATAATTTTCATCTATAACTACCGCTGGAAGTGTTGACTTATTAAGCTCTACAACCCATCCTTTTCTTCCTTTTGAAACTATAACATCTGGTGAATTTTGGATAGTTTCATCGAATGAATATGATTCCCCTGGTTTTGGGTTTAAGCTTCTTATAAGAGTTATTGATTTAGATATTTCATCTTGATCAAAGTTAGTTATTTTCATCAAATGTTTTATTTCACCTTTAGCAAGCAGATCCAAATTATCTAATAAAATATCTAAACCATCAGAAAGTAGGGACTTTTCATTAAGTTGGATTTTTAGGCACTCAGATAAATTTCTTGCAAAAACACCTGCTGGTTCTAATTTTTGAAGTTTAAATAAAACTTCTTCAATTTCGTTAATATTACACTCAGTTTCTTTTGAAATTTGATCTAAGTCACTGCTAATCCATCCTGTTGGCTCAAGATAATCAATTAAAAAAGAAGCAATCACAAGATCTTTGGGTGTCTTTAATTCAAGGCTAATTTGTTTCTGAATATGTTCTTTTAATGTTTCCGGCTTATTAGCTAAGTTATCAATATAGTCATCAAAGTCTTCTGGTGTAACTTTATTCAAACTAGTGCCTAGTGTATCAAGTTTTGGTCTTTCGTTAACTTCAGTTTCATATCTATTTTCATAATCTTGATTATTGGAGGGATCATCAGAGATCGAGTTTCCATTTTTGAAATCATCTGAAATATTGGATGTTATATTTTCATTTTTATTATTTTCTTCACCACTTCTTGATTTACTGTCAATACTTGTTTCAATCTCTAAAAAAGGGTTTTCTGATTGTTGATTTTCTAAATATTGACAAAGCTCTATATTTGTCATCTGAAGTAATTTTATAGCCTGCTGAAGTTGAGGCGTCATAACTAATGACTGGCTTTGTCGCATTTTAATTTGTTGTGCTAATTGCATAATTCCCTCCATCGTTTAGAGAGATATTTGTTTAAAAAAGTAATCTTTTCAAAATTTTAATTTGACTTGATAAAAAGTCATATTTCTGACTGACTAAAACATTTATGTTTCTTATAAATTTGGATATTAATTATTATTTAATTTTTTTCTTATTTATGCTAAATGTCATTTAATTGACAATAAAAACAAAATTATGTCTCAATCCTCTTCATCAAATAATACCAAAAAAGTATGTCGAACTTGCATGGTTATTAGAATGTTTGTGTTGGCCATGTTAGTTCTTGTTATTGTAGGCCTTCTGGCAAGAGAGCAGATGAGCTATTTGTCATTTATTACAACTTGGAATGTAGCTATTGCAATAATGATCTTTGGAGTTTTGAGTTTTATTGTAAAATTTATTCTTTGGAAATTTGAAGAAAAAAAGGATTCTAACGATCCTTTACAAAACGACTAGCTAAGGGTTTTGATGCCGTAAATCTGCTAAATGAATATCCAGTAAAAAAATTTACTGTCCAAAATCTATTACTGGACCATTTATTCTTATCAGAAGTCCAAAACGGTTCTGCAGGTGTTGAGGGAAAAAACTCGCTATCAATTTTATTACCCCTCTCACATTTTTGACAAACAATCCCTTCAAGTTCTATTTTTGTTGGCAGTCTCCATCCATCACCAAGTTGCTCATTTGCTTGTTTGAGTGCTTCTTGTATTTCCTCAAAATTAAGCCTGACGATTTGGCCTTCACACTCTTTTCCATTCCATGTTTGACCAGTAGAGCATCTGAGCCACTCAACTCCACTCTTTAAATCTATTATGATATAGTCTCTTTCTAAAAACTGTCTTGAATAGGAAAGTGTTGGAAAATTAAATGTAAAATTGATCAATAATATGAAAAATAGAATTTTTTTACTTGAATATATCATTTTAAAAACAAAATTTATTATTATATTTACTAGTATTATATGCAACTATTATACCGTTAATTATTAAAATTTAGTATACTGAAACCAAATTTATTGATAATGGTATCAAATTTGCAAATAATGATCGAATCGACACTTTTTAAAGAGTCTGAAAGTATTTTTGAGGTATTATTATGGATTTAGCATCACTTATTGGATTACTAGGAGCCATTGGAATGATAGTTTTTGCTATGGTTTCAGGAGGAGGCATCGCTCCATTTATTGATGTCCCATCCATTTTAATTGTTTTTGGAGGTACCTTCTTCGCCGTTATGTATACCTGCCCTTTACCTACCTTCTTAGGTAGTTTTGGAGCAATGTCAAAAGCATTTTTGCCTCCTGTAAAAGCTCAGGATGAATTAATTACGAGAATGGTTGAATTAGCTGGCATTGCGAGAAAAGACGGTATGATGGCTCTAGAAGGTCAGGAAGTTCCAGATAAGTTTTGGGCTAAAGGTATGCAAATGCTTGTTGATGGCGCAGATGAAAAAAAATTGACGTCTCAAATGCAAACTGAAATTGGAGCTATGAAAACTAGGCATGAAGCTATGCAAGGTGTTGTCGGTGCATGGATTGATATTGCTCCTGCAATGGGAATGATTGGGACACTTGTAGGGTTGGTTCTTATGTTGGGTAACATGGCTGACCCAAAGGCGATTGGACCTGCCATGGCTGTTGCTCTATTAACAACATTATATGGTGCTTTTATTGCAAACGTTTTATTTTTGCCTATGAGAACTGTTTTAGAAAACTACACGTCTGCTGAAATTGTTTACAGAGGCATGGTAATAACAGGCCTACAAAATATAGCTAGAGGTGAATCTCCAAGAAATATTCAAGATGAATTGGTTGCTAACTTAGCACCTGCTGCACAAGCTAAACTTGAAGCTGCTGCGTAGAATTAATATTAAGGACTTAAAATGGCTGAAGAAGCAGTAGAAGAAGAAGAAAAAGAAGAAGAAGAGTGCCCGAAATGTCCGCCTGTAGGTGCTCCTGCATGGATGGCAACATTTGCCGATATGGCAACGCTCCTAATGGCCTTCTTCGTTCTTATTTTATCTTTTGCTGAATTTAATGTACCAAAATTTAAACAAATATCTGGTTCACTTAAGAATGCTTTCGGTGTTCAAAGAGTTATACCAGTTGTTGAACAGCCTAAAGGTACAACAATATTATCTTTAAATTTTAGTCCTTCACCCTCACCATCTGTCACTGATACAATGCAGCAACAAACAACCAATGTTGAGCAACCAGAAGTTGAACTTCAAAATAAAACAAAAGATGATGAAGGCAAAGCTGGCGAAGCACAACAATCTGCTGAAGATCTAGCAAAAGCTCTTGAAGAGGCTGTTGCAAGAGGTGATATTGAAATTGAAGTTCTTGGTGAAAAAATGGTTGTAAACTTTACTCCTACGGAGCAAGAACAAAAAAACCTTCCGCAACTCTTACAGGAAACTCTAAATGCACTTGAAAAAGCAAAAGCAGCTGGAGGCGGTAAATCTGAAACAGATGTTCTTTTTGGCGGACTTGAAGGTGAATTACAAAAGTTGGCAGCTTCTGCAACTGAGGCAGCTAAATCTGGTGGTGGTACAGCTGAC
The DNA here is from genome assembly GCA_902612965.1 of uncultured SAR116 cluster alpha proteobacterium. GTDB lineage: Bacteria > Pseudomonadota > Alphaproteobacteria > Puniceispirillales. Next base: position 94,736 of record CACMFN010000005.1, read on the forward strand.
GGCACTGGTGATGGAACAGAAGGTGACTCAAAAGCTTCAGAGAACGAAGCAGCAAAAGCTGAAGAAGAATTAAAAATTGCACTATCTGAACAGATTGATAAAGGATTATTGAATGTTGAAAGAGAAGGCGATAAAGTTATAGTTACAGTTGGTTCCGCTGGTTCTTTCCCATCAGGTTCTGCTACACTTACACCACAAGCAAGAGATATAATGAAAAAAATTGCTGACGCTAGTGAAGAGAGTAAGGGCGTTGTAACAGTCTCTGGGCACACTGATAATGTCCCATTAGTTTTTGGAGGCAGATATAGAGATAATTGGGATCTAGCTGCTGCTAGATCAGCGAGTGTTGTTCAGGAATTGTCCAGTTCCGGTAAGATTAAAGAAAAAAACTTACAAGCTATCAGTTATGGAGAGAGCAGACCAATTGCTTCTAATGAGAGTGATGAGGGTAGAGCAAAAAATAGAAGAATTGAAATTGAAATAAATTATTAACAATTCTAACTTGCTCCTTCAGATATAAAAATTAAAACTCTACTCGTTTCATTTATTTCCAATAATTTATTTTTTAAACAGTATACAAGACCAGCAAACCCTGCTCCACCAGAGGGTGATGTTTTTAAATTATATTTTTCTAAAATTTTAATTTCTTTGGCTACAAAATCATCTTCTAAGGTCATAAGGTAGTCAGCATCTTTTGCAAGACATTTCAAAGCAACGTGTGAAGGGGCTTTACAATCTAACCTGCCCATATTGGATACTGGGCCAGATGTCGTGACTGGTTTGCCTGATAAAATACTCTCTTTTATTGCAGGTGCTGCCGTAGGTTCAACAGTACAAATTTTAAATTTTTTCCCCCACATTTTTCTTAATTTAGCTGTTACTGCAGCTGCAAGTCCACCGCATCCTGTTTGTAAAAATACATGTGATGGAATTTCACCTTTCCATTGAGTGGCAGCTTCATAAGCCATAACTAGGTATCCTTCCATGACATCAATGCCGCCCTCGTAGCCTTCCCAAGTAACATCTGATAGTAATGTCCAATCATTTAATTTTGCATCTCGTTCGGCTGCCGCCATACTTGCTTCGTAGTCATGTCCCTCAATAACCACTTTAGCACCATAACTTTTAAGTTTTTTTGAAAACTCAATAGGAACTGATTCAGATAAGTAAATAACAGCCTCCGCTCCAAAAATTTTTGCTCCAGCAGCAACTGATAGTCCGTGATTGCCAGCGCTAGCAGTAACAAAGGTTTCTCCATTTAAAGCATCGGATGCTTTTCCAGGTATCTTTATATTATTACCAATTTTCTTATAAGCTGCTTTTGCTATAACATAAGCTGCTCCTAAAGCCTTAAAGCTTCCAAGTTTCATTCTGCCCCGTTCATCTTTAAAAGCAAGACTCTTTAATTTCAAAGCTTCTGTTAATTTTGGCTTTGCATCTAAAGGGGTTTTCTTTGCAATTGGGCAATAATTTAATAATTTTATTACCCCAGAATGGTCGTCAATAATATTACCAGGACATATAGTATGAAAATTTTTTAAGCCCTTACCTCTGATTGGATTTTGTATTACATTCATATTGTATTTTATAAATTTTAAACTTGATTTGCCAAATATTTTAACAAATTTATTATATAAAAATAAAATAAAAAATTACTTTTTAGGAGACGTTTCAAATTAAAATATTAGAAATTAATGATTTGTATAAACTTGCTAAAAAACGTGTTCCAAAAATGTTTTTTGAATACGCAGATACTGGTTCATGGACATCAAGTACATATAAACGAAATGAAAATGATTTTAAAAGTATAAGTTTTCGGCAACGCGTCGCAAAAAATATGTCTAATCGAAATCTCAGTAAAATCATTATTGGTGAAGATATAAACATGCCTTTAGTGTTATCACCTATTGGAATTTGTGGTCTCCAGTATGCCAATGGAGAAATTCTTGCAGCAAAAGCAGCTGAAAAAAAAGGCATACCGTTCACTTTGTCTACAATGAGTATTTGTTCTATTGAAGACGTCGCAGAAAATACTTCAAAACCTTTTTGGTTCCAGTTGTATATGATGAAGGATAGAGCATTTATGGATAAACTTATCAAAAGAGCTCAGTCTGCAAAATGTTCAGCATTAGTAGTAACCCTGGATCTTCAAGTAATGGGTCAACGGCATAAAGATATTAGAAACGATTTGGAAGCTCCTCCAAAAATAAATCTTAATACTATAATGCAATTTATTTCCAGGCCATCATGGTGTCTTAATATGATGACAGCAAAGAAATTAAATTTTGGAAATATAATGGGGCACGTAACTAATGTTACTAATCTCTCCTCTTTAGCCTCATGGACTGCTGATCAATTTGATCCAACACTGACTTGGGAAGATATCGCTTGGATAAAAGATAGATGGAAGGGAAAGTTAATTTTAAAAGGTATTATGGACAGTGAAGACGCTATGTTAGCAGTTAAAGCTGGTGCAGATGCAATAATTATATCTAATCATGGTGGAAGACAACTAGATGGTGCTCCTTCTACAATATCAGTCTTACCTGAAATCGTTGATGCGGTTAAATCAAAAGTTGAAGTTCATTTTGATGGAGGTGTGAGGTCAGGGCAGGATGTTTTAAAGGCTTTAGCCTTAGGGGCAGATTGTATTCATATTGGGAGGCCATATGTATATGGGTTAGGTGCAAAAGGTCAAGAAGGTGTCGAAATTGCAATTGAAATAATAAAGAAAGAACTTGATTTAACAATGGCGATGTGTGGAGAAACGAATATTTCGAGTGTTGGTTTGCATAACTTACATCACAACCCTTTCAAAATTATAAATTAAATCTACTCACATCTTTTTGATTGTTGACGTTTATATACTGTGATTAGTTAAATATATATTTAATAATAAAAAACTTTTAAAAATTTTTGATTATGAAACATTTAATTTTAATAATTTTGTTCTGTTTTTTGCCTTACCTATCATTTGCTGAGGGGAGAATGTACACAGGTTCATCAGAAGGACATTGTACAGAGTGGTCAAACAAACTCTTAAAATGGCCTCAGACATCAGTAGGTCGCGAGGCGTCTAAGTGCAGGACAAGAGCTAAAAAATGGAGTGACGGACCTGTAACTTGCAGGCTTAAAAAAGTAAGCATTGACAAGGAAACTGGAATGAAAATGTGCCTTTACTACGTTCAGGGATGGAAAACTACTGATAAGACTGTCTCAATTTCACCTTCATTAAAATGTCAACGGTCTTTTGATTGTAAAAGATATTAAACCTTAATTTCTCTTAAAAATTTATTCATAAATATTACTGGCACCAACCCTGCAAGTATTATTAATAAAGCTGGGAGTGAGGCCTGCTCAATTAATTCATCATGCGCAAACTGATAAGAGTAAGTTGCTAAAGTTTCAAAATTAAAAGGTCTAAGAATCAGTGTCATAGGAAGTTCTTTCATGATATCCACAAATGCAAGCAAACCTCCAGCTATAAAAGAGGTTTTCAGCAAGGGTAAAACAATTTTCCTCATTGTCTCATTAAAAGGTTTTCCCATTATATAACTAGCATCCACTAAATTTTGAGGAATTTGGGTAATTCCAGAACGAAGAGATCCATATCCTACAGCTTGAAATCGAACTGTGTATGCAAAAACCAACATTAAGATTGTGCCACTTAAGAAACCAGCGCTTGAATAACCAATTACTGTATTTAAACCAATGCTGTAAAAATTATCTACAAACCCTGCAAAAAAAAGAACTCCAATTGCTAGCATTGTTCCAGGGAAAGCGTAACCGGTTGATGCCAAGTTTGATAATTTGTTAATAAAACTATTACCCCTGTAAAAAGCGATTATTGCAGTTAGTGAACTAAAAACGATGATGGATATCGTTCCAAGGCCTGCAATAGTAATTGTATTAATCACAACCTGAAGCAATTGAGCCCAATCTTGATGGTAATTTGTTTTTAAACTATGAGAAAAAAGAAGACAAACTGGAAGTATAAATCCGAGAAAGACTGGTAAAGAACAAAAGAAAAAAGTTGCTAAATGACTTAATTTACTAAGCTTTATTCTTTCAATTTTTGTTTGTCTTTGAGAACTGTCACTAAATTTTCTATTTGATCTTGCCTTTAATTCAATAACTAACAATGAAATAATGAAAATAAATGCAACTAATGCGATCTGAGAAGCGGCAACTAGGTTGTTCATTCCCAGCCAAACATTAAATATACCTAAAGTAAGCGTCTCAACAGTAAAAAATTCCACTGTTCCAAAATCAGAAATTACTTCCATGCATACTAAAGCTAAACCAGCAATGATTGCAGGTCTTGCTATTGGTAGGCCCACATAGAAAAAAGAATTTTTATTATACAGTTTAGCAACTTCATAATAACTTGATGGTGACTTCAGAAATGAAGTTCGAGCTAATACATAAACATAAGGGTACAACACAAATGACATTACAAAAACTGCACCACCAAGTGACCTAATTTCAGGAAACCAGTAATCTTGTGCAGACTGCCAGCCAAAAAAATATCTTAATAAATTTTGGAGTGGTCCTGCATATTCAAAAAAGTCTGTATAAGCATAAGCAACTAGATAAGCTGGGCAAGCTGCAGGAAGCATTAGTAACCAATCAAAAATCCTTCTGCCAGTAAATTCATATCTCGAAACAAGCCAAGCAGTCCCAACTCCCAATAATAATACTGAAATTGATACGCCGCACATTAACAGTAATGTATTTATTATATACTTGCCTATAACAGTTTCATATAGATGCCACCAAAGACCATCACTATCACCGGTAGCGGTAATAATAATGCCAATTATTGGGCATAACAAAATAACACTTAATATAACAGGAATATAACGCCAAACATCTAGTGATGATTGATCAGATATATTTAAGGATATTTGATTACTTACCAACCCACTCTATCAATTATTTTTTGAGCTAATGGCCCTAATTCTGCTATTTTTATAATAGGAATTTTGTCTTCAATGGGTATGCCCCATCCGGCCAATTCTTCTGAAGGCTCAATACTAGGATTCACCGGATATTCAAAATTTATTTTTCCATACAAATTTTGAGACATTTCTTCAGATAAAAACTCAAGTAACATAATTGCATTATCTTTGTTTTTTGAGTGAATAGCTACACCACCACCAGAAATATTCATATGAGCACCTCTATCATTTTTTTCCTGATTTGGAAATATTAAATTCACAGCTTCTGCCCATTTCTGTTGTTGTTTATCTTCAGAATATTTAAGTTTCCCAAAATAGTAATTATTAATAATTGCGATATCACACTGTCCTTCAAAAATAGCCTTCACTTGAGCTCTATCATTGCCCTGTGGTCTCCTTGCTAGGTTGTTAACAAATGACGCAGCCCATTTTTCAGCTTTTTCTTCTCCATGAGCTGCAATAATTGAGGCCATTAATGCTCTATTGTACACATGGCTTCCAGGTCTAGAGCAAATTCTTCCTTTCCATTCAGGCTTTGCTAAGTCCTCAATTCTTTTTATTGTATTTTCTTCTACCCTTGTTTTAGAAGCAACAATAACACGTGATCTTTTTGACAGTGCAAACCACTTGTTTTCAGGACTTTTAAGGTGCATAGGTATGTTTGAATCTAAAACATTAGATTTAATTGGTTGTAACAAATTATAATCCTCGTAAATATATAATCTGCCAATGTCGACTGTAAGTATTACATCTGCAGGACTGTTTTCACCCTCTGCTTTTAATCGTTGCGCTAGTCCTTTTGTTGAGTAAACGACATTAGTTTTAATCCCTGTTTTTTTTGTAAATTCCTCTAAAAAAGGATTAATAAGAAATGGTTGTCGGTGAGAATAAATATTTACTTCATTAGCAAAAGAATTATTACTCCAAAAAATTGTAATTAAAGGTAAGAAAAAAATTAATTTTTTTAGTCTCATCGATTTACTCCAATTAAAGTGAACTTAATTAATTTCAAAATTTGTTTCAGTTTTGTTAACGGTTTAATTACTATCAAAATTATTTCTTTTAGTGGTTCAAAGTATAAACTTCTTAAACTATGAGTGTCCTCTTTTTGGTTAATATGGATGCCAAGTTTCAAGTTTTCAATTTTTTCAGAATGATGAAGAGACCCAAAAAACCAATCCCAGACAGCTAATGCAACACCAAAATTCTTATCGTGATGTTGTTTTAAAACTGAGTGGTGAACTTGGTGTTGGGCAGGAGAAATAATTAAGTATTCTAACCATTTCCAATAGCTAATATCTATATGTGAGTGTCTTAAATTTGAACCTGCAATATTAAACGCAAAAATAAAAATATTTGCTCCAAGTATAGTTGCAATATCGACTTGAGGACCAAATAAAAATACAAATGATGATATTGATATTGCTTGTGTAAAAGCACTCCTTAATGAAAAAACAACTCCTTCTAATGGGTGTGTTCTAAATACTGTCATAGGAGTTAAAAAAGTAGCAGAATGATGAACTTTGTGAATTGCCCACAGTATAGGCCATTTATGCATTAACCTATGCACAAAATATTTTGAAAAATCTTCAAGTAAAAAATGAAATAATGTGAAGGCTGAAATAATTATAACTAAAGGTGTGTTGTTCCAGACACCGGCATCAAGCCAACTTACCGAATGAAAGTAATAAAATAATGCAGTAGCAATTGCTAATTGTGTAATCAGTACTGGGCTTATGACGGACATTATAATTTGGTTTATAAAAAACAATAGATAGTCAGATTTTGCTGATTTTGAAAAAAGAATTTTTTTGTCAAAAATTTTATTTATCGCTTCTCTTAAATTAAGCTTTCTAAAATAGACAAGCCAAAACGCAGCAATAAGTACAGCAATTAAAAGATACCCAATAAAAATTCTTTTCTTAGGATTAAAGAATTCATAAAGACTATCTAAAAATAAGAAATTTAGTAAATCCATATTTTAAAATAGTAAGGCGGATTGATTTTGTCTAATCAATCCGCTCACATAATATATTTAGTCGTTTTCTGCAGAGTTTGATCCACCAAGTTTAGCTGATAAGTCTGAAATATTAGCTAACTGATCATTTGCTCTTGCTTTAACAGCAAACACATCTACCATCAACTTCTGGATTTTAAGCATATGCAATTTATACTCATCCCAACCAGATGCTTCGTCTTTGATAAAATTACCATTAGAGTCAACTCCGGTTACTTGAGAGGAATTTAAAAGCACAGGACCAAATCCCATCATACGGTTCAGTTTGACAGCAGTCTCACCTATATTGTTTTTCCCGCATTGAAGGGCAAGTGCAAATCCTTTTAATTCACCCCAATGCTTGCCATAGGTTGCGAAGGCTTTTGTTGTATCACCATTGGCTTCAATGATTGTCTGCAGCTTATCTATGTCTTTGTAGACTGAGCCTGCATACTTGAAGACTGATTCGGCTATTACTTTTTCCCAGTTCTGACCGATGATATCTCTTAGCACATACAGCTGTGACCTTTGCGCATTTGTAAGTGCTTCCCCATTGGCTGCAGTAATTATTTTTCTGCCGTCAACAAATGCTTGTGTTACTGTATTAAAGTAATCAGTTTTTCCACCTTTGTCATAGCTTGCTGCATAATACGCATGTGCAAAATTATACTCTGTTTTGAGATCTACAACGCCATCTCCATTATGGTCAGCAGCTGCCATATCTTTCATTTTTGTTATATTATAATTTTGCTCAGCAGTTAGGTTAAGTGAGTGAGCTGCAGCTCCCCAGTATCCAAACGCCTCGTCCCAAGAATGTTCTTTACCTGTATAATATGCACCATCCTTGTAAGGCTTATTATTTGGCTTATTGTCAGGCCCAAGCTTTTCATCAAGATAGTTGTCAACTGCCTGGTTATAAAATACAGCTCCCATAGCAAATTTAGATATCAGCTGGGGGTAATTGTATCCTGTGTTAGGATCAAATGCAGATCCATGTTCGGCTGCTTTGTTAATCATGTGTTCAAGAACTTCAACACCTGTCATGCCTCCTGGCCAACCATTGACTAGACCTTTATAGCTCTTACCTGAAAGATTTTTACCAGATGAGATTTCATTTAAAAGTGTTTGTTTAATTTTGAAATCACCTTTTGATGCAGGTGCCAGAATCTTTTTATTTTTATCAGAGCCTTTAAAATAAGCCATCATCTCAGGAAGGTTTCCAGATCCAGCAAGCTTCTTCAAGCTGTCGTGTTGAACATGCCTAGCAATTTGCCCACTGTAAGATACTGAATTGGTTTTGTCTCCACTGTATCCTTTAAGTGTTATTGGGAATGGACCATAAGAGTGACCATCTCCAAAAGCAGGAAGAGCTAAAGTTGTACCAAAAACTCCAGCCAGAATTAGTTTTGTAAATTTATTTTGCATTTATATTCCCCTCATGCAAGTTCATTAAGTTAATTAGTACAAGAACTGTACTAATTTATCAATACTTAATTAGTACTATTTAATTTTTATCTCAAGTTTTTTTAAAATTGATTAAGATTTTTTAAAAAATTATTAAAAACGTATTTTCTAAATGTAAGATTTTTATTTTCAAATAGTTTAATTTTTAATGTAAATGAATACCGAAAAGAATTTTATAAGTTGGGTTTTCATTTAAATTATGCCAGATAGAAAGTTATGAAAAAAGTCCACTCACTGGAATTAAAAAAATATAAAGTATTTAGAGAGCTTGAATTACCACTTTGTTCCTTTGAGATCAAAAAAGGATTTAATGAGTTTGTAATTACAGCTAAGAATGAAAATGGTTTTGTAATCAGATTAAATTATAATCTAATTAATGATAATAATATACTAAGGGAAGAGATTTCATGAGTGATGAAAAAAAAAAGAATGATAATAACGACATACTAGTTGACCAAGCTTGGAGGGCAGGCGATAGGTCAAAAAGATTTTATGAAATGACCTATGCGGGTGCCACTAGTTTTCTTAGGCGCAAATACTCAAAAGAATTAAATGGAGTTGATATTGCGGTCTCTGGAGTGCCCTTTGATTCCGCTGTTACTAATCGTCCTGGTTGTAGATTGGGTCCAAGAGCTATCCGTTCCTCCTCTGTAGAGTTGGCGTCATTAAATTCTTATCCTTTTGGTTTTGATCCATTCCAGCATCTAAATGTTATTGATTACGGTGATTGTTATTTAAATACCCATAAACCTGAAACAATTGAGGGAGCAATTTTTACTCATGCTAAGTCAATAATTGATACAAATACAAAGATGTTAACTTTTGGAGGCGATCATTTCATTTCCCTTCCTTTGTTAAGAGCGCATGCTGAAAAGTATGGCCCCCTATCTTTGCTACAATTTGATTCCCATTGTGATACATGGGAACCACAAGGGCCAATTGATCACGGAACTATGTTTCTAACAGCAGTTAATGAAGGTTTGATTAATGTTGATACATCAATTCAAGTTGGATTAAGAACACACAATGATCTTAACGTTGGGATTGAAGTTATTGATATAAGGTATATACACGAAAATGGTATTAAGAAATCAGTCGAAAGAATATTAAAACGTATTAATAAAACAAATTGTTACATGACTTTTGATATAGATTTCCTTGATCCTGCCTTCGCACCTGGAACCGGAACTCCAGTTTGCGGTGGAGTAGCCACATGGCAAGCCTTGGAATTCATAAGATCATTAGAAGAAATTAATTTTGTTGGTATGGATCTTGTAGAGGTGTCTCCACCATATGACCATGCGGAGATAACTTCAATGGCCGCTGCTACAGTAGCTCATGACTGGATTTGTATAATGGCAGACAAACAAAGAAAATAAAGCCAATGGAGCTGTTAGATTTTATTCAAAGTGAAACTGATATAAAGAATTTAAATGTAGTTCTTACTGATTTAAATGGTATTTTTAGGGGTAAGAAAATACCTATTTCTCAAATAAATAAAATTCAGAATGGTCATTTTCGAATGCCAATTTCTGTAATGAACTTAGACATTTGGGGAAATGATATAGAAAATAGCAAATGGGTTTTCGAAACTGGTGACGCAGATGGCAGAGGATTATGGACACATAAAAAACCATTACTTATAAAATCAGTAAGCCCCAACAACGCCATAATTCCAGTATCAATGCATAACGAGGATAAAACACCTTTCTTGGGTGATCCAATTCATTTATTAGTAGATTTGGAAAAAAAACTCTCTAATAAAAAATTAAAGCCTATTATAGGAATAGAGTTAGAGTTTTATCTTTTAAGGAAAAATTTCTCCAATAGTATCTCAGAAAGCAATATGTATTCAATTGCTGAGATTGATAGTAATTATGAATTATTTGAAGAAATTTTTAAATCATGTGAAGAAAATAATATTAAGATTGAAAGTACAGTATCAGAGGCTGGAGCAGGTCAATATGAAATAGTGTTGACGCATAATGATAATTTGATTGAAGTAGCAACTAATGTTGTGTTTTTAAAACATATCATAAGAAGTATTGCGCCAAAGTTTGGTTATACAGCATGCTTTATGTCTAAACCTTTTGGTGATTTGCCAGGTAGTGGAATACATGTTCACTATTCTCTAGTTAACGAAAAAAATGAGAATATTTTTGATAATGGAACTCCAGAAGGGAGCAACAAATTAAGGTATGCGATTGGTGGTCTTATAAAGACAATGCCTGAAGTTACTCTTATTATGGCACCACATTTAAACTCTTATCGTCGTCTTGTGTCAGAAACTCATGCTCCTAATATAATTTCTTGGGGTTATGAAAATAGAACAGTGGCTTTGAGGGTCCCTGGTGGAGACAATAAATCGAAACGAATTGAGCATAGAGTTGCAGGTTCAGACGTAAATCCTTATATGCTTATATCTTCAATTATTTTAGGAGTTAATGAAGGTATTGAGAAACAGATTGAGCCACCTAATCCAGAAGTAGGTAATGCATACAAATCTAATAATGATGGCTTGCCTGCAAGTTGGCAAGCATCAATAGGTGAATTTCAAAATGGGCAATTAATACATAATAGATTTCCAAAAGAATTAGTCGATATGTTTTTAAATTGTAAAAAACAGGAGTGTCAAAAACTTACTTCAAAAGTAACTGATGATGAGATGAACTCATATTTAAATACTGTTTGAAAAGAATTATACTTGAAGCCAGTCTCTAAATTTGTACCATGACATACCCAAAGCTAAAACCGGAGTTCTAAAGATACCTCCCGGAAATGTCATGTGTTTAATTGAACTAAAAACTTTAAATCTATTTGTTGTTTTTAAAATATCTTCTGCAATCATTTTTCCTGCTAGGGCTGTTAAGGCAACCCCATGGCCAGAATATCCTTGTGCAAAATAAATATTGGAGTCAAGTTTTCCAAAATGAGGTATTCTACTTAGAGTTATGCCTATCTTTCCTGACCAAGACATCTCAACACCAATATTTTTTAGTAAAGGAAAAAGGTAAGTCATTTTTCTTAATAGCATGGGGGTAGCATCTTTGGGTGTTATATTTGAATAGATAGAGGCACCTCCAAAGATGAGCCTGTTTTTGTAGTCAAGTCGATAATAATTAAGTGCAGTATTGCAATCTGCAACAGCACAATCTTTAAGGACTATATCAATGTTTTTTATTGGCTCTGTAGCCATAACAGATGAAACGGCTGGCGCTAATTTATCTTTCATTGGCTTAAATACTAATCCTTCAAGATAGGCATTTCCACAAAGTATAACTTTTGTTGCTTTTATTTTTATATTTTTATCGGTTAATAAAATCGGTAATTTATCATCTTCTTTTTTAATGATTTTTGTGTTTTCAAAGATTTTAACCCCAAGCCCTTTAGCCGCTTCTGCAAGACCATGCAGATATTTCATTGGGTGCAAGTGACCGCTGCCCTCATCAAAAATACCACCTACATAACGGTCAGTTTTAACATAATCATTTACTGAAGCAGTATCTTCTAAAAATTTGAGACCTTTGTAACCATTATGAGACCATTCATCCTTCATTTCATAAAGTTCTGAAAGATGTCTCTTATGTAGGGCTGCATATATGTATCCCATCTTTAGGTCACAGTTTATATTATATTTTTTTATTCTGGTTTCAACTATATCAACAGCTTCGATTCCTGCATCCCAAGCCATTTTGTGAAACTTTTCATCTAAGTTTTTCTTTATTTTTGAAAAGTCAGTTGACCAACCCTGTGAAATGTGGCCTCCATTTCTTCCTGAAGCCCCAAAACCAATATATTCTTTTTCAAAAACGCAGACACTTAATCCAGCTTCAGCTAGTTCGATTGCAGAGGATAAACCTGTAAATCCACCTCCTATAATAGCTATTTCACACTCAATATCTTGATCAAGTGATTTGAATTTCTCAGGTTTTCTTAGATCATGCTTATAAATCGAATTATATAAAATATTCATAAAAATTTACTGATTTTGGTGACTAATTCGAAGTTATTTGGCATATTGTCGCTAATTAATCAATGATCATTAAAAACTATTGAAAGTTAGTAGAGAAAAATATGGATAATTTAATAGATTATGAAAGTACACTTTTGGATCATCATCTTCCACCATTCACAGATTATAAAGGTTTAGCTAAAGATGGAATAAGAATAATTTCTAAAGCGTCAGGTAATTATATTTTTGATAATGAAGGTAATAAAATTTTAGATGCAATGGCTGGTCTTTGGTGTGTAAATATTGGATATGGCAGAGATGAATTAGCAGAGGTTGCCAAAGAACAGATTTTAAGACTTCCATATTATAATAGTTTTTTTAAAACAAATAATATTCCTGCAGCAAAGTTATCAAAAAAATTATCTGAGATCACTCCTCAAGGATTGAATCATACTTTTTTTGCGAATTCTGGTTCAGAGGCAAATGATACAATAATTCGAATGGTAAGGCATTACTGGGCCCTAAAGAGAGAGCCTCAAAAAAGAATAATTATTGGTAGAGAGTATGGTTACCATGGTTCAACAATTATGTCCGCCAGTATGGGTGGTATGGTGGACATGCATAACCAAGCTGCAAAAGAAAATGACTTCCATCATATTCCTGCTCCTTACTCTTTTAAGTATAGAGGGAATCAATCAGAAGATTTGTTTGCTGAAACATCTTCTAACTGGCTTGAAGAGAAAATTTTAGAACTTGGAAAAGATAAAATAGCAGCTTTTGTAGCTGAGCCAATTCAAGGTGCTGGCGGAGTAATAATACCTCCAAATGGCTACTTTGGACACATTCAAGAAATTTGCAAAAAATATAACATATTATTTATTGCTGACGAAGTTATCACAGGTTTTGGAAGAACAGGTGAGTGGTTTGCATCACAAAAGATGAACCTTTCTCCAGATATGATGACCTTAGCAAAGGGATTAACCTCTGGTTATATTCCAATGTCAGCTGTAATGGTAGGTGAAAAAGTAGCTAGTACATTCATTGAAGAGGGCGGAGAATTTTACCATGGATTTACTTATTCTGGTCACCCGGTGGCAGCAGCTGTAGCACTTGAAAATTTAAATATTATCGAGAGAGAAAATTTAATAACAAAAGTTGCAAGTGATACCATCCCATATTTTGCTTCAAAAATAAAAGCTTTAAATGATCATCCTCTTGTTGGTGAGGCTAGAAGCTTTGGTTTGTTAGCATGTGTTGAATTAGTTAAAGATAAATCAGGCCCTGAACTATTTAGTAACGTAGGTGAAACTGGAATGATTTGCAGAGATTTTTGTATTCAAAATGGTCTTATGATGCGTGCAGTCAGAGATGGGATGATTATGTCACCTGCTTTAACAATAACAAAAAATGAGATTGATGAGATTATAAATAAATTTGAGATTGCGTTAGAACAGACAATGAAAAAAATAATTTAAAGGAAATTTATGAATTTAAATAAATGGCTTTCAGATAATAAAATAACTGAAGTTGAATGTTTAGTAAGTGACATTGCTGGCATTCCTAGGGGTAAGATAGTTCCTGTAGAAAAATATATTAAAACAAGTTCTTCAGAAGGCTTGAGATTGCCAGAATATGTGTTTGGTCAAAATGTAACAGGTGACTACGGCGACTCAAATGTATTGGGTGAAACAGTAGGTGACGTTGTTTTAAAGCCAGATGCTAAAACTGTCAGGCTTGTACCATGGTATAAAGAACCTACGGCGCAAATTATACATGATGCATTTTACTTTGATGGGAGAACAGTAGACGTTTCACCACGTGAGGTTTTAAAAAATGTTTTAAAGTATTTTAAAAAAGAGGGATTAAAACCAGTTGTAGCTCCAGAATTAGAGTTTTTCTTAGTTGAGCAAAATTCAAACTCAGATGACCCTTTAAGAACTCCATTGGGTAGATCGGGTTTGCCAGAAAAAGCAAAGCAAGCTTATGGGATTGACGCAGTAAATGATTTTGATCCTCTTTTTGAAGATATATATGATTTTTGTGATACTCAAAAAATTGATATTGATACATTGTCACATGAAGCTGGTGCTGCTCAAATGGAAATAAATTTTAACCATGGTGAAGCAACTGAATTAGCTGATCAAGTGTTTCTTTTTAAGCGTACTGTGAGGCAAACAGCGATAAGTCATAATTTACATGCTACATTTATGGCAAAGCCAATGCAGTATCAGCCAGGTAGTGCAATGCATATACATGTTTCTGTATTTGATGAAAAAACTGGAAAAAATATTTTTTCTAACAAAGAAGGCAGTGAAACTGATCAGTTTTACTATGCTTTAGCAGGCTTGCAGAATCATTTTTCTGGCGCTATGGCACTCGTCGCTCCATATGTAAATTCTTACAGAAGGCCTCCAAAAAATGATGATGCTCCAGCTAACTTAGGTTGGGGTATTGATAATAGGACTGTGGGTTTAAGGGTTCCAGTAAGTAAGCCAACATCACGACGAATAGAGAACAGGATCCCTGGTGCTGACTCCAATCCTTATTTAGCAATAGCAGCTACTTTGGCTTGTGTGTGGCTTGGTCTCGAGGAGCAAAAAAAACCTAATAAACCCAAAGTAAAAAGTCTTGAAGGTGTAGCAACGCTTCCAAGGAATTTAGATATTGCTTTAGATATGCTTGAAAAATCAGATGCCATGCAGAAAACTCTCGGTGAGAGGTTTGTAAAATTATTCGCTGAAGTAAAAAGAAGTGAGGCCGAAGCCTTTCTGGATGTTATAAGTCCTTGGGAAAGGCAATATCTACTGTTAAACGTATGATTCTTTTTTTTTC
>CACMFN010000006.1 GCA_902612965.1 uncultured SAR116 cluster alpha proteobacterium
ATATAAACCTATTATTCTAGTTAAAGAATTTAATATTCTTGGGGAAAATAACTCTGATAATTCTATTGGTATCGGTCTTACTGAAAGTATGATCGCTACATTAACACAATTCAATGGAATTAAAGTACTTTCTAGAAGTACAAGCACACACGTTTCTCAAAATAAACTTACTGACAGAGAGATTCGAGATCTTTATAATATTGATTATACAATTGAAGGATCAATTCAAAAAATTGGTGATAAGGCAAGAATAACAGCCAGTTTAAATGATTTAAAAAAAGAAAATATTGTTTGGTCAGAAAAAACAAATTTTGATTTTGTAAATATTTTTGATATTCAAGACGATTTTAGCAATAAAATTTTGTCAGAATTACAAGTAAATACTTTTTTAGGAGAGGGTAAAACAAGCTTATCAAAGTATTTTCCATCCTTTGAACTTTACACTAAATATTTAAATGTACATACACTATGGACAGAATTTAATCCTGAATCTAATACCAAGGCATGGAAAATTCTGGAAGATTTAGAAAAAGAAATACCAAACAACACACAAGTAAATTATGTGAAGGTTAATCTTATAATGCAAACAATCTGGTTAGGTTTATCAAATGATCCAAAAGTTGATGAACAAAAAATGATAACTTTATCAAATGAAAATTTAAAAAACAGAGGTAATTTTGACGATTATGCAAACAAAGCAATAGTTGAGTTATGGCACGGATCAAAAGATTGTAAACTTGTAGTCGATTTAATGGATAAATCTCTTGATTTGGGTAAGCATAGGTGGAATTTATACCCTGCGTCAGCAGTGTATTCACATTGTGGTGAATATGATAAAGCCCTTAGCTCAGCCCGTTTAGGGTTAGAATTGCTTCCAAATGATCCTAGATGGGCAATAACTAGTTCACTTGTTAGTACTCTCTTCAAAATGAGTAAATTTAAAGAAGTAGTTGAAGCACTTGAAAAAAATATAAATGCACCTGATGTGGGCGGGCTTATTTTGGGAGTTTATACGGCATCACAAATTGAACTAGGAAATATGAATAAAGCCAAGAAAATGTTTTCTAGAATTCAAAAAAATGGGAGATTGAAAAAAAGTATAATTAAAACGAGGATGTTTCCTAAAGGTGATACAGCAGATAGATTAATTGATAGTTTAGAGAAAATTGGCCCTATACCAGATTAATTTAAAAAAGATTAAAAACTAAATTGCAAGTTTACTTAAATTACAAGGCTGTTACTGGTGACCCCCCTTTTGTTGGTTCCAGTTTGGTTCCAAATCCATACCAGTAATCAATAAAATCAATGAGCTAAATGGTCGGGGTGACCAGATTTGAACTGATGACCTCTCCACCCCCAGCGGAGCGCGCTACCAGGCTACGCCACACCCCGACAATTATTTATTTATAATTTTTTGATTATATTATCAATATCCTTAAGAATGCTAGAAAGTTTTTCTTTAATAATATTTTTTTCATTATTTTTATTATCATTTTCTTTTAAAAGTTTTTGTACACCTTTTACAGTATATCCATTATCATATAATAAAGTTTTAATTTTGATTATATTTTTAACATCTTCAGGCCTATAATACCTTCTATTACCTGATCTTTTCAAAGGATTTATATTTGGAAATTTTGTTTCCCAAAATCGTAATACATGTGCTGGTATATTAATTTCACTAGAAACTTCAGAAATAGTTCTAAATGCTTGAGGAGATTTCATAATAAATTAAAATTAAGTATATATTCAATTTTTAATTTTTTCTTTAACATGCCTTGAAGGTTTAAATGTAACAACTTTTCTAGATGAAATTTTTGCTTCAATGCCAGTTTTTGGATTTCTTCCAATACGCTCTTTTTTATTTCTAATCTTAAAAGTACCAAAAGATGTTAATTTTACCTCTTCACCTTTTTCAAAACATAGAAGAATTTCTTCAAAAAACATTTCAACTAATTCTGCAGATTCATTGTGGGACAAACCAATTGTCCTGTAAAGCTCATCTGCAATATGTGCTCTTGTGAGTGTTGATGACATAATTATAATCCTAATTGCATTAAATACAAAAATTTAGCAAACGTCAATCAGGTTTCCCGTATTTAATAATTGAAGCACCCCAACTTAAACCTCCCCCTATAGCATTTAAGGCAATAATATCACCATTTTTAATTTTACGATTTTCAAGAGCGTTATCAAATGCTAAGGGTATGGAAGCGGCTGAAGTATTTGCATGAACATCAACAGTGTTAATAATCTTGTTAATTGGAATATCTAATTTTTTTGATAAAGCCTCAATAATTCTAAGGTTAGCCTGATGCGGTACTAAAAAATCAATATCCTGAATTTTTAAGTTTGCAGAATACATAGCCTCAATTAAACAAGAAGAAAGCTTTTCAACAGCATGTTTAAATACTTCTTTACCATTCATTCTGACCTTTCCAACCTGTGAATTTAAGCTAGGCCCCCCATCAGTGTGCAAAATGTCACTAAAATTACCATTGGAGTAAAAATTTGATGATAAAATTCCCCATTCTGAATTTTCATTACTTTTTTCTAATATAAACGCACCTGCTCCATCTCCAAATAATACTGATGTTGATCTATCAGACCAATCAAGAATTTTTGAAAAAGACTCTGAACCAATTATTAATGCTTTACTAAAATTAGATGTCTTTAATAAAGAAGAACCCACATTCAGCGCATATATAAAACCAGCACAAACAGCCTGAATGTCAAATGCTGGGCCAATACCAATATTTAATTCTGATTGAACCATGACGGCAGTTGCTGGAAATGTTTTATCAGGTGTTGTTGTAGCAACAATAATTAAATCTATATCTTTATTATCAATATTAGCATTTTGAAGAGCTTTTTTTGCAGCAGCTATAGCCATAGTCGATGTCAATTCACCTTCTGTAACTAAATGTCTTTGTCTTATGCCAGTTCGTTTTTTTATCCATTCATCATTTGTGTCTAGGTTTACAGGAAGTTCGTTATTAGAAATTACTTTTTTTGGTAAATATGAACCTACACCCGTTATTAGTATATTACTCATTTGATTGTCTCTTTTAAATTAGATTTTACGTAGAAATATTTCTTTTTAAATCTTCAATAAAGTTCCCACTTACCATCTCATATCCAACTTTTACTGCATTTGAAAACCCTATAGGATCTGTATTACCATGAGATTTTACTACTATACCATTTAGGCCTAATAAAACTGCACCATTATACTTTCTAGGGTCTACTCTGTCTTTCATTTTTTTTAACCCATTTTTAGATAGTAAATAACCAATTTTTGAAAAGATAGAGCTTTTAAAACTTCTCTCTAGTAAAAAAGTAACTAATTTAGCAGTTCCTTCTGCAGTTTTTAACGCAATATTACCAGAAAAGCCATCTGTAATAATAACATCAACATTACCTTCTGCTATATCATTACCCTCAACAAAACCATAGTAATTAACTTTATTTTCTAAATTGTTTAACAATGCAGCTGCATCTTGAATAATAGAGTTACCTTTTTGTGACTCCTCCCCTACATTTAATAATCCCACTGATGGGTTTGAAGACTTTAGAATTATTCTACTAAATGCGCTACCCATTAGAGCAAAATCAACTAGGTTCTTTTGATCACACTCAATATTAGCACCTAAGTCCAACATAGCAGTTTTACCTTTCATGGTTGGAAAATAAGCTGTCATAGCAGGCCTAGAAATACCATCAATAGTTCTTAAAACAATATAAGAAATTGCCAATAAAGCACCTGTATTACCAGCTGAAATTACTGCATTAGCTTTACCATCCTTAACTAAGTCAACGGCTATTCTCATTGAAGATTCTTTCCCAGATCTTAGTGCGTCAGAACCTTTTGCATTTGCTTTAATATAATCTAAAGTGTTTATTATATTATAAGATTTTAAATTTTTTGATTTATTTATCAAAGGAGTAATTAAAGATTTATTTCCTACAAAAATAAAAAAAACATTTAACTGGTTTGCAATATAATCACAACCATCTATTACAACACTCTCTCCACCATCAGCACCATAAGTGTCAATAGCTAAGATTATTTGATTTTTATTATTTTCTATCATTTAAGGCTGTATTATACTTTAATTATCAAGATTTTAATATAAATAATTGTTTCAATCTAAAAAGATCTTTTTATCTATTAATGAATTAAAATTTAATTTTTGTAGATATAGATTTTGTTTATGAACATAACTTTCTAATAAATTGATTTTTTTATCTATTGTATTGAAAATAAAGAACTTATTTAAAATATTTCTTAACAATTTTTTATCATTTATAGACTCTTTATATTGAACAAATTGATAATTTACCAAATTTGAAATTTCAAAAATTTTTTTTTCAATTATTTTATCACCAAGGCCTTTTTCACGGAAATCCAGATCAAAATTATTTAAAAATGCTTTAAATATTTTTTTTTCTAAATAATATTTATTTTTATAAATATTTAAACTTAATAATATGAGCGATAGATGGAGAATTTGAAGGTTTAATCTGTTTTGAAAATTATCTTCAATTTTAAATAATATATATAAATCTCTTTTTCTTGACTGATTAACAATATGAAAATTTATATTTTCAATAAGTTTATTGGTTTTATTGAAAACATGGAAAAATTTTTTAAACATAAAATGTTAATAATAGATTTATAGATTTCTTATATATATAATGATTATATGAGTTTTCAATTTTCTAAAATAACAATTTTTTTATTCGTTGTCAGTTTATTATTTTTTTCTTGTACGCCAAAACAAAATATTCACGGTATTATGATATCACAAAAAGATATAGAAAACATTGTTGAAGGTGAAACAAATATAAATTTTTTAATTACTAAATATGGTGAACCAACTTTCACAGGAGCATTCAATAAAAATGCTTATTATCAAAATGAAACAACAAGAATACTACCAGCAGGTAAAAAAGAAATAATTTCAAGAACCATATTAGCGTTAGAAGTTAATGAAGATGGTACAATAGTAAAAAAAAGTATATTGGATCTAAAGGACGGTATAAGAGTTAAAAAAGCTTTAGGTAAAACAGAAACAGTAGGATCAGATTTTACATTTTTTCAACAAATATTTTCTAACTTAAGATCTGGAAGATTTGCCTCAGTAGAATAACGGTAGGACAATTAAAATTGTCCTACCTTTTTATTAATTAATGCGTTCCAATGGCAGCAAGTAATAAAATTGCTACTATATTTATAATCTTTATCATTGGGTTTACTGCTGGACCCGCAGTATCTTTATAAGGGTCACCAACTGTATCGCCAGTCACTGCAGCCTTGTGAGCTTCAGAACCCTTACCTCCATGATTACCATCTTCAATATATTTTTTAGCATTATCCCAAGCACCACCACCAGCAGTCATTGAAATTGCAACATAAAGACCAGTAACAATTGTACCTAACAGCATTGATCCAACAGTTGTTAGTGCTGCACTTTGGTCATATAAAGAAATTATAAAGTATACAACTATTGGTGCTAAAACTGGTAATAAAGATGGAATAATCATTTCGCGAATTGCAGATTTAGTTAGCATATCAACAGCTCTACTATAGTCTGGTCTAGTTTTTCCTTCCATAATACCTGGCATTTCCTTAAATTGTCTTCTTACTTCTTCTACAACAGCACCACCAGCACGTCCTACAGCTTGCATACCCATAGAACCAAATAAATAAGGGAGCATGCCTCCAATAATTAGACCAACTACAACATATGGATCAGATAATAGAAATGATATTTCCAAATCTGGGAAATAGTGTTCTAAATCATATGTATAAGCAGCAAACAAAACTAAAGCAGCTAATCCAGCAGAACCAATAGCATAACCTTTTGTAACTGCTTTTGTTGTGTTGCCTACAGCGTCAAGAGCATCAGTAGTTTTTCTAACATCTTCTTCTAGACCACTCATTTCAGCAATACCACCTGCATTATCAGTTACTGGACCATATGCATCTAAAGCCACAACCATGCCTGCAAGGGCTAACATTGTTGTTGCAGCCAAAGCAATTCCATAAATTCCTGCAAGATTATAAGAAAATATAATACCTAAAGCTATTATAATTGCTGGGACAGCTGTTGCTTCCATTGAAATCGCCAAGCCCTGGATAACATTTGTACCATGCCCTGTCTCAGATGACTGAGCAATAGATTTTACAGGTCTGTATTCGGTAGATGTATAATATTCAGTTATCCAAATAATTGCTGCAGTTACAACTAAACCAACAATAGAACTCCAAAATAATGGCATGCTTTCAGTACTGTCGTCGAACATAAAATCTACTGCAAAATAAATAAATATTGCTGATAGAACAGCAGTAACTATAAAACCTTTATAAAGCGCACCCATAATATTTTCTGATGACCCTAATCTAACAAAAAAAGCACCAATAATAGATGCAATTATACATACTCCACCTATAAATAATGGAAGTTCAACATAATTAGTTTGGCCAGAAAACATGATTGTTCCTATGAGCATTGTTGCCACTATTGTTACTGCGTAAGTTTCAAATAAATCAGCAGCCATACCAGCACAATCTCCAACATTATCACCAACATTATCAGCAATTACAGCCGGATTTCTTGGATCATCTTCAGGAATACCTGCTTCAACCTTTCCAACTAAATCAGCACCAACATCTGCACCCTTAGTGAAAATACCACCACCAAGACGTGCAAAAATTGAAATTAATGAAGCTCCAAAAGATAATGCAACTAAAGATTCTATAAGCAATCTTGTTTCAACATTAGCAGATAATAAAAACGCATAATACCCAGCAACACCTAGCAAACCTAAACCAACAACTAACAAACCAGTAATAGCGCCAGATTTAAAAGCAATGTCAAGGGCAGGTTGAAGACCTTCTGTTGCGGCTTGTGTTGTTCTTACATTAGCTCTAACGGAAACATTCATACCTATGTAACCTGCTATACCAGATAAAACAGCTCCAATGAGAAAACCAATTGATACATATAGCCCTAAAGTTAAAAATAATATTATAGCAACAATTACACCAACAATAGTAATTGTTGTATATTGTCTATTTAAATATGCAGCCGCACCTTCTTGAATGGCACCGGCAATTTCTT
Source organism: uncultured SAR116 cluster alpha proteobacterium (assembly GCA_902612965.1). Classification (GTDB taxonomy): domain Bacteria; phylum Pseudomonadota; class Alphaproteobacteria; order Puniceispirillales. The sequence continues at coordinate 7,128 of CACMFN010000006.1, forward strand.
GCATTTTTTCTGAACCTGCACTTGATGTTAAAATGCTTTGACTAGCCCAAAGACCATAAATCAAAGCACAAACTCCGCAAGCAATAGTTATTGTTAAAACAGTCATTAATTTTTTCCATTATTGTTAAAGGATTTTTGAAATACCGCCTTATACAATACCAATCTATTTCACGCAATAATATAAGACGTTAAATTTGAATTAAATTGTATTTAATATTTTTGTTTTTGATATTTTATCTAATAATTTGTTAATAAATTTAGCCTCACCGCCCATTTGTTCAGCTATTTCAATATATTCAGAAATAATTATGTTTTTTGTTAAATTATTATCCAAATTTAATTCAATAATTCCTGCAAATAAAATTGCTTTATCCACTGCTGATATTCTTTCTATTTTCCATTCATTGTTTAATAATTTTTCAATTTCTTTATTTAAATTAATGTTAAATCCTAAAACTAATGAATTTAAATATTCTTCATTTAATGTTTTAATTTCAAATTCATTTTCTAAATCACCTTTAAATGAAATAATATAATCTTGAAAAACATCAGATATATTTCTTTTCGAAATAATTGTATTGTAAAAAATTTGTACAGCAGCAATCCTAGCAGCTGTTTTACTAACAATTGTTAAAGGTTTTTTTTGGGGCATTAAAAATTATAATAAATTGAAAGATTCAATTAATTCAATGCATGCTTTTGCAGCGTGACCTCCATTATTTTTTTTGGTCTTACATGCTCTAACTAAAGCTTGCTCTTTATTATCAACTGTTAAAATACCATTTGATATCGGAATTGTATTATTAATTGCCAAATCAATTAGCGCTTTTGCAGAGTAATTTGACACAATATCATAATGACTAGTTTCACCTCGAATAACGCAACCCAAAGCTATAAACCCATCATATTTGTCTAAAATAATAGCCTTTTTTATTAATATTGGAATTTCTAAAGCGCCTAAAACTTCTATCTTTTCAAACTTGACATTGTAAAAATTTAACTGTTCAATTGTTGCTTCCAACAAAAGATTAGCTATATCTTTATAGTATCGGGATTCAACAATGAGCACTTTTTTAGACATAATAGTATTAAAAATAATTTATTTTTTCATATAATTTTCAATATGTCTGCTAACATATCTAGAAATTATATCAACCTCTAAGTTTATAAAGCTTCCTATTTGATAATTAGGTAGATTTGTATTATTCCAAGTATGCTGTATTATATTCACCGAAAAAAAATTATTCTCTACTTTGTTTATAGTTAAACTAATTCCGTTTAATGCCACCGACCCTTTTTCAGCTAAGTATTTTGTTATTTCCTTACTTACTTTAAACCAAAGTTCATAAGAACTTTTAATTTGTATTATTTTCGTTAACTTAGCCAATCCATCAATGTGACCAGTAACATTATGACCTCCTAATTCATCACCTATTTTTAGTGATTTCTCCAAATTAATTGCATTATCTAATTTCATGAACTGAAAGTTTGTTCTTTTAATAGTTTCATTACTCAGCTCAACGCCAAAATAATTTAATTTTTTTTCAATAACAGTTAGGCAAACTCCATTGCAACAAACAGAAGAACCAATAATTAGATCATCGTTCCAATTTATGTCAATTCCAATATAAGTATCATTTTTATCAGATGCTTTAATTTTTGATACTTTTCCTACATGTGTAATAAGTCCAGTAAACATATTATTTATTCTTTAAATACCCAGTTTTCAATTATATCTTCATCTAAAGTAAAACTATCTTTAAAAAAAAATTTTTTGCTATGTTTAATCTCTTTAATATTAAGATTATTTACAATTGATCTCCCATCATTTCCAAAAATACGTCCAGATCTACAAAGTATAATTTCATCAATCAAATTTTCTTTAATCAGACTAGAATTAATATCAGAACCCGCTTCTATAAAAAGATTATTAATTTTTTCTTCATATAGTTTTTTAATAACTTCTTTTAATAACACTTGGTTATTTTTATTATGTTTAACTAAAATAACATTAATACCTTTATTTCTAAGTATTTTTTCTTTTTTCTTATTAAAGAAAACAGTTGTAAATATACTAATATTTTTTCTATTCAAAATTTTAGATTTAATATTAATTTTTAATTTACTATCTAAAATAAAAACATGTGGGGAATATTTTTTTAGTCCTTTTATTCTACAATTAAGCGTTGGATTATCATCATTTACAGTATTAACACCGGTTAAAATTCCATCACTTCTTAATCTATATAAATGGATAAATTTTCGAGCATTTGTTCCTGTGATCCACTTGCTTATTCCATTTGATAAAGATATTTTTGAATCTAGTGATGATGCAATTTTACTTTTAATATATGGACGTTTAAAGTTTAATCTCTTTATAAATCCTTGAATTAATTCCAAGGCCTTAAATTCTTCGCACCCCAAAGATACAGATATATTTTTTTCTAATAGATATTTAACTGCTTTTCCATTTGTTCTTTTATCGGGGTCTAGGCATGCTATAACAACTCTTTTTATTGAAGCTTGAACAATTTTTTCCATACATGGAATAAATCTTTCATAATGTGCACATGGTTCAAGTGTCACATATAAAACCGCACCTTTAGATTTTTCCCCTGCAAATTTTAATGCATTTTCTTCGGCATGAGGTCGACCTCCTGGTGAAGTTGTTCCAAACCCACATAATTCATTATTTTTAACAATTACACATCCAACACATGGATTTTTACCTGTAAAACCTACATTTCGTAATCCATAATTGATTGCGACTTTCATCCATCGAGAATCTTCATCCGTATATGATGATATTAAATGAACAAAATTATGATTGTTCATTTTATTTTTCTAATTCTTGACCAAGAAACTTTTGAAAATCTGATGCTTCGGAGAAATTCCTATAAACTGATGCAAACCTTACGTAAGCAATTTGATCAATTTGTCTTAAAGCGTCCATAACTTGCTCACCAATTAAAGATGATGAAATTTCAGCATCACCTTTAGATTCCAAACTTCTAGAAATACCATTAACTGCGCGGTCAATAACATCTTCTGATATTTTCCTTTTTCTTAAAGCTAATCTCATCGAATTTTCAACTTTATTTCTATCATAAATAGACTTTTCACCATTTCTCTTTATTACAACGAGTTCCCTTAATTGAACTCTCTCAAAAGTAGTAAATCTAGCTCCACAGACTGAACATTGTCTTCTTCTTCTTATTGAAGAATTGTCATCAGCAGGTCGAGAGTCTTTAACCTGAGTATCTTCATTACTACAAAAAGGGCATCTCATTTTAAATCTCTCAATTAATTATATAATAGTTATATCTAATAAATTGGAAACTGATAACATAAATTTTTGATTTTGTCTTTTACCTCTAATTCTACTTTTGAAGAAATTTCACTTTTCTCATTAAGTGAATCTAAAACATCGCATATCAAGTTTGCAATTAGAGAAAATTCAGCTTGACCAAAGCCTCTTGAAGTTCCAGCTGGCGTTCCCAACCTTATTCCAGAGGTAACAGAAGGTTTTTCAGGATCAAATGGAATACCATTTTTATTGCATGTAATACCAGCTCTTTCGAGAGCATCCTCAACTATATTTCCAGTTAAATTTTTAGGACGCAAATCAACTAAAACTACATGTGTGTCAGTTCCACCACTTACAATATCAAGACCACGTTTTAAAAGTTCTTCTGATAAGGTTCTAGCATTTCTTAAGACAGAATTAATATACTCTTTAAATTCAGGCTTTAAAGCTTCTCCAAAGCCTACAACTTTACCTGCAATTGCATGCATGAGTGGCCCACCTTGCAAACCAGGAAAGACAGCAGAATTTACCTTTTTAGCAATATCTTCGTCATTGGTTAAGATCATGCCACCTCTTCCGCATCTTAATGTCTTATGAGTTGTTGAGGTTACAACATGAGCATGTGGAATTGGACTTGGGTGAACACCAGTGGCTACCAAACCAGAAATATGAGCCATATCTACTAAAAGCATTGCTCCACATTTATCGGCAATTTGTCTAAACCTCTTAAAGTCTAGAGTTCTTGGGTAAGCTGATCCACCAGCAATAATCAATTTAGGTTGATACTTCATGGCATCAGCTTCTAAATGATCAAAATCGATTAAAGCATCCTGCTTTCTTACACCGTATTGAATAGCATTAAACCATTTCCCTGATAAATTTGGCGGCGCTCCATGTGTTAAATGTCCACCAGCAGCCAAAGACATACCTAAAATTGTATCACCTGGTTTGATAAGCGACATAAATACGGCTTGGTTAGCTTGAGCACCAGAATGTGGTTGTATATTGGCATATTTACAATTAAATAATTCTTTAACTCTATTTATTCCTATCGTCTCTAAATCATCGATAAACTCACATCCACCATAATATCTTCTTCCTGAATATCCCTCAGCATACTTGTTTGTTAAAATGCTTCCTTGAGCATCTAAAACTGCTTGTGAAACAATATTTTCAGATGCAATTAGTTCAACTTGTTCTTTTTGTCTTATTTTTTCTTTTTCAATTGCATTTGAAATTTCAGGGTCTGTTATTGAAAGTTGATTATTAAAAAAACCATCCATATTTAAATCTCCATTTATATTTTTGGTGGATTAGACAACTTATTTATCCTATTAATATGTCTTCCACCTTCAAATTTTGTATTAAAAAAAGTATTAATGCAGTCTATTGCTAAATTTTCGTCTGTACTTCTGCCACTTAAAACCAATATATTAGCATCATTATGCAAACGAGATAATTTAGTTGTTTCAATGTCATTACATAATGCAGCGCGTATATGATTATAACGGTTTGCAGCTATACTTATTCCAATCCCAGAACCACAAATTAAAATACCAAAATCAATTACTTCTTTTTTAAATCTCATTGCTACATTATAAGCAAAATCTGGATAATCTACAGAAACTAAACTATTTGTACCTAAATTAATAATTTCATGATTATTTTGATTTAAATAATCAATTATACCATTCTTTAAAACAGTCCCAGCATGATCATTTGAAATTATTATTTTCAATATCTATATCCAAAATTACAATGTAAAAAAATTATTGCTTATAATATAATAAGTTAAAATCCAAAGCAAACCAGATATAATTGTGGTAGCAAAAAATTTATAAAAAATATATGGATTTTTTGGGGCACTAGTAGCATGACCAATATCAGGATTATCTGGTGCATTTGCCTTAATTGGTAAAAGCATAAATAATACCCACCACCATAAAAGGATATAAACTACAATACCTGATACAATACCCATAAGGTTATAGCCCTCTTATAATATGCACATCTATTAAAGGCTTTATATTAAAAAAAAGTTTTGTTACAGATCTAATTGAAGACCTAACCTTGTCTTCAATAATTTTATCATCAGTCAATTGATTTTTTGAGAGACTGTTAACAGTTTCTTCAATATCATCTTTAACCTCTGAGACCCATTCCAACTCACTTTTTCCCTCAGTAATTCCATTATGAGATAGTTTAATTGGTAAATGTAAGTCTAAATCAAAATCAAAAGCTAAAACTACTGAAATTGAACCATTCCATAACAATCTTCTTCTTATAGAAAAAATATTTGAATCAGATTTAATAATTTGGTTGCCATCTGGTACAGAAGATTTTGTAGGTATTTGATAGATTATAGAAGGAGAATTTCCAGATAATTTTATCACAGATCCATTCTCAGGTTGTATTGATAATGAAACACCACAATTTTCGGCAATTTCACAGTGCTCTCTGAGATGTTTTGATGTACCATGAACTGGAATAGATATTTGAGGCTTTATTAGATTATATAATTTTATTATATCATCTTTTCCAGGGTGCCCGGAAACATGAACAAGTTCATCTTCATCTGTTATGACTTTTATACCATTTTTTAACAAAGCATTATGAACCCTTTCTATTGCGAGCTCATTTCCAGGAATTTTACTACTGGAAAATATAGCTGTATCTCCAGGTTTTAATTTGATCTGTTCATGTTGTGAGTTGGCAATCCTTGTCATTGTTGATCTAGTCTCACCTTGTGATCCACCAGCAACAATAACTGCATTGTTATGACTAAAATTTTCTAAATTTTTGAAAGATTTTTCTATCCCTTCAACTCGATAACCCACTTCATTTGCAGCTTCAATTGCTCTATTTAATGATCTTCCTGCTATAAAAACTTTTTTATTATTTTCAATTGAAGCCTCTATAATAGATTTTATTCGTGCTACATTTGAAGCAAAACAAGTTATTACAATTCTACCATTCGAAGATTTAATTACTGACTTTAGGCCTTCGTATGCATCGTTTTCTGATTGAGTTTTACCCTCTACAAATGAATTTGTTGAATCGCCAACAATCGCTAAAACCCCTTTGTCTCCAATAGACTTTAAATTATCTAAATTTGTTTTAGTACCAACTTTTGGATAGTTATCAAATTTCCAATCACCTGTATGAAAAACTGTTCCACTTTCTGTAGTGATTGATAGAGACAAAGGATCTGGTATTGAGTGAGTGATACTTATGGGCTTAATTATAAAAGGGCCTAAATTAATTTCTTTATCTTCGTTAATAATTATTAATTCAACATTATTTAAAAGTCCGATATCTTTTAATTTTTTTTTGAGTAATGCTATAGTAAAAGCACTTCCATAAATTGGAACTCTAAGTTTATCCCAAATATATTGAATAGCTCCCATATGATCCTCATGACCATGAGTTAAAAAAATTCCTTTTAGTTTATCTCTTCTTTGAACAATAAAATCTATATCAGGCAGTAAAATATCAACACCAGGCATTGTCTCATCTGCAAAACTTATCCCCAAATCAACCATAATCCAATTATCATCATAGTGGTATAAATTTGAATTCATGCCTATTTCAGATGATCCTCCCAATGGAAGGAATATAAAATCTTTTTTCTCTATCTTCATATATTTTTAACTTTTATTAATGTTATAAATGTGAATAAGCCCATTTAATGTCAGTTCATTATCAACTTTTTCTATAATTGAACAGTTTTTTGAAAACAAATTTGATAGTCCCCCAGTAGCTATAATATAATAGTTAAAATTTTTTTCTTCGTTAATCCTTTTAACTAAACCTTCAATTAATGAAATATATCCCCAATAAATTCCAGAATACATTGAATCTTTGGTATTTTTACCAACAACTTTTATATTTTTAGTGTTATCAACTTTTATTCTAGGCAATCTACTAGCAGCCATATATAAAGCCTCAAGAGATAAATTCACACCAGGGGCAATTATACCACCCTCATAACTTCCACTCTTACTAACAATATCAAACGTAGTCGCCGTTCCAAAATCAATAACAATACTAGGTTTATTATAAAATTTTTTAACAGCAACAGCATTTACAATCCTATCAGCACCAGCTTCAGATGGGTTATCTATGTTGATATCAATTCCTATTTTTAAATTATTCTCACCTACAATAAATGGTTCTATTTTTAAATATTCCTTGTTAAAACTAAGTAACGAAAAAAGTGCATCAGGTACAACTGAAGCTATAATACAATCTGAAATAGATAATAAATTTATATTTTCAATTTCAAGAAGTTTAATTAACCAAACATAATACTCATCTGCTGTTCTTTTTGGATCAGTATTAATTCTCCATTTCTTTAAAATACGATCATTTTGTGCAATGGCAAAAACTATATTTGTATTACCACAATCTATTAACAATAACATAATTACTCATTGATTAATTGGAATAAAAGTCCCCGAAGAAATGTTTAATGAATTATTGGATTTGTCTTTTATAATCATTTGTCCTAAATCATCGATACCTAAAAATTCACCAATAACTCTATTTTTCAAATCAGTTGAATGCAATTCTTGTTTCAAAAATAAAACGTTTTTAAGCCATAGTGCTTTAATATATTCAAACCCTTGTTCATACCAAATATTCACAAAATTAATTATTTGCTCTAATAATTCTAGAGATAAATTTTCTGGAATCAATTTAAAACCAGAAACATCATATAAATTCGTACTCTTCCAAAAATTTCCTTTAATTTCAGGATTGCTAATTAAATTTATTCCTATTCCAATAATAATAGCTTTTTTGTCATCAGTTGGTTCTAATAAAATTCCAGATACTTTTTTTAAGTCTATCATAAGATCGTTAGGCCACTTAAACTTTACATTACAATTAATATTATTATTAATTACTGACTTAACTGCTAAAGCTGCTACAAAACTCATTTGTGGCCAATAATTAATATGATATTTAGGTTTTATTAAAGTTGAAAAATATAAATTACCCGCAGGTGAGTGCCATTTTCTTGTTAACCTCCCCCTACCATTAATTTGTTTTTTTACTACACAAGTAGAAAACTCTTCATAGTTTTGAAAGTAAAATTGTTTTGCTAAGTCAGAACTAGAAGTTGCAACATCAAAAAAATGTATTTTAGATTTTAAATTAATGAAACAATTCCCATTGTAGTTTCAACAAACCAATTCAAAAATATACCAAATGATAAAGTTAAAAATAACATTAACCCTAAAATAGCCATTGAACTTTTATTCTCAACAACGTCCAAATTAACATCGTTTTCATCAAAATACATAATTTTTATAATTCTTAGATAGTAGAATGCACCAACAACACTTGTTAAAACACCAATAATTGCAAGAAAAATAAGATTAGCATTTACCGCTGAATAAAATACAAGCCACTTACCAAAAAAACCCGCTAGCGGGGGTATTCCAGCCATTGAAAACAAAATTGTTACAAAACTAAAAGCAAGGAATGGATGAGTTTTAGAAATTCCTTTTAAATCATAAATCTCTTCAACTATTTGATTATCACGCCTCATTGACAAAATAATAATAAACGCACCCACATTCATAATAATGTAAATAGCCATATAAATAAGTACGCCTGAAACCCCCTCTAATAATCCTGATGCGACACCAACTAAAGCATAACCCATATGAGCAATAGACGAATATGCCATCAGTCTTTTTAAATTATTCTGCATAATGGCAGCAAAAGATCCTAATATCATTGATAAAAGTGAAAGAAAAATAATTATTTGCTGCCAAGATGTAATGGCATTATCAAAAGCTGAAAATGTAACTCGGACCAAAATTGTAATAGCCGCAATTTTAGGAACGATAGCAAAAAAAGCTGTAACTGGAGTAGGCGCACCTTCATAAACATCAGGTGTCCACATATGAAATGGCACTAAAGATATCTTAAAGGCCAAGCCTGATAGAATAAAAACCAAACCCACCAAAAGTATACTTGACATATTTTGACTTGAAACTTCAGAGATTAACGAAAACGAGGTATCACCAACAGCTCCATAGACCAAACTCATACCAAAAAGTAAAAGCCCTGAACTTAAAGCTCCTAAAATAAAATATTTTAACCCAGCTTCACTACTTTTTAAATTATCTCTATTGATTGCAGCTATTACATATAATGGTAAAGATTGGAGCTCAAGTGCCATGTATAAGCTTATTAAGTTCTTTGATGAACTCATCAAAACCATACCCAAAACAGAAAATAAAATTAAAACAGGGTATTCTGGCTGATTGAAACCATCAATTTTCTGAGGTTTGCTTCCTATAAGAAGGGTTAATATAGTTCCTAATAAAATTAATGTTTTTGAGTAAAGTGAAAGACCATCGTAAACATACATTTCATTAAATAAATAACCTGAATTTTGATGAGATAAAACTATCAAAATTAAAGATATTAATAATGATAAATTACAAAACCTTGTTGTAATTTTTAAACTTGAATCCTTACTGGAAAAAACGCTAATTAAAAGAGCAATCATACCAGAGATTGCTAGAAAGATTTCACCAGATATCCCGTATAAATTCATTAAATAACCCCTAAATCTTTTAAAGCAGCTATTTGAGATACTTTATTTTTATTTTGATGGAACTCAGTAATATTAAGAATATTATTTATTGATAATTGAGTAATATCTAATAAAGGTGTTGCGTATATTCCAAAAATTAAGATCAATGCAGTAATTGGAACAAATATAATTATTTCTCTCTTACTTAACTTTTCTAAGCTAACTATTTCTTCTTTAATTGCTTTACCAAACATTACTCGCCGGTAAAGCCATAGCATGTAAATTGCTCCTAAGATCAAACCAGTTGCACAAAAAATAGCTACAATAGGATAAGCTTTCCAGATGCCTACCAATACAAGTAATTCTCCAACAAAACCAGAAGTGCCTGGTAATCCAACAGATGCCAACATCATAAACATAAAGAAAACGGCAAAATTAGGCATAACATCAGTAACACCTCCATAAGCATTAATTTCTCTGGTGTGAAGTCTGTCATATACTATACCAACACATAGAAACAAGGCGCCAGAAATAAGTCCATGACTTACCATTTGATATACAGAACCAGCCATTCCTTCATTCGTAAATGAAAATGCACCAATAGTTACAAAGCCCATATGAGCTACAGAAGAATAAGCAATCATTTTCTTCATATCATTCTGAACTAACGCTACTAAAGAGGTGTAAATAATAGCAATTACTGAAAGGACAAAAACAAAAGGAGCAAATAATATAGAAGCATCTGGAAACATTGGTATAGAGAATCTTAAAAAACCATAACCACCCATTTTAAGTAAAACCCCTGCCAAAATTACAGATCCAGCAGTAGGAGCCTCAACATGAGCATCAGGTAACCATGTGTGTACTGGCCACATTGGAAGTTTAACTGAAAAGGAGGCAAAAAATGCTATAAACAACAAAATTTGGACTTCATATGGAAAACTGAATTTTACAATCTCATTAATTTCTGTAGTACCTGTTTTAGAAAAAATATAGAAAATTGCAATTAACATTAAAACAGAGCCTAATAGTGTATAAAGAAAAAATTTAAAGGCTGAATATACCCTTCTAACACCACCCCAAATACCAATAATTAAAAACATTGGAATAAGAACGGCTTCAAAAAAAATATAAAAAACTAAGATATCCATTGCACAAAAAGTACCAACCATCAGCACTTCTAAAATTAAGAAGAGCGACATAAATAATGGAACCTGTTTTTTAATACTTTGAAAACTAGCGAATATACAAACAGGTATTAAAAAGGTAGATAATATAACAAAAGGAAGAGAGATGCCATCAACACCCATATGATAAGAAACATTTGACAATGGTATCCAACTTGCTTTTTCAATAAATTGAAAGTTATTTAAATCGTTATCAAAATTAAATAGAACAAAAAGAGAAAGTATAAAAGTAATCAAACTTGTCCATAAAGCTACGAATTTTGAATTTTTTCCACCCTGTTCATCATCCGAACAGGTTAACAATATTATTAAAGCGCCAAACAAAGGTAAAAATGTTATAGATGACAATATAGGAATACTACTCAACATATTAAATTCCATAATCCATTAGAAGCCATGTAATTAGAACAACTAATCCAATTAACATAGCAAAAGCATAATGATAAATATATCCAGATTGAATTATGATGCTTTTTGAAGAAATATTTTTTACTAGATTTGAAATTCCATTTGGACCAAAACGATCTATTGTGCCTTCATCGCCTTTTTTCCAAAAGAAATTACCAAACTTGATAAAACTTTTTACGAACAAATAATCATACAATTCATCAAAATACCATTTATTGAAGAACAGATTATAAATTGGAGAGAATTTCTTTGACAAAATTTTTGGCAAATTTGGATTTAATACATAGAATAAATATGCACAAAGTATACCTAAAATCGCTAAAAATATAGGTAGATATTTAACCCATAAAGGCACGTAATGAGCTAATTTAAATGCTTTGTTTTTTTCTGAAATAAATATTGAATTTCCCCAAAATTCTTTCCAATTATAACCAACAAAATCATAATAAAAAAACCAACCTGAAAATATAGCTCCTAAGGCCAATACAAATAAAGGTATTAACATCACAATTGGTGACTCATGGACATGATCTAAACCCTCTTTTGAAGAATTAAAATTTCCATGAAAAGTCAATAACAATACTCTCCAGGAATAAAATGCTGTCAAAAACGCTGCCAAGCAACCCAACCAAAATGCAAAATATCCTGAATTAGAGCTAGCAGCCCACGCTGCTTCTAATATTAAATCTTTAGAATAATAACCTGCAAAAAACGGTATTCCAGCTAACGCTAGTGAGCCAACCCACATCAATGCATAAGTGATTGGAATTTTTTTCCAAATGCCTCCCATTTTTCTCATGTCTTGTTCGTCAGACATTGCATGAATTACAGATCCGGCCCCTAAGAAGAGAAGAGCTTTAAAGAAAGCATGAGTGGTAAGGTGAAACATTGAAGCAGGATAAGCAGAAACCCCGGCAGCAAAAAACATATAACCTAATTGCGAACAAGTTGAATAAGCAATAACCCTTTTTATGTCAAATTGTGTTAGTCCAATTGTAGCAGCAAAAATAGCTGTCATTGCTCCAACAATAGTAATTACATTCAAAGCAAATGGAGCAAACTCTAAAAGAGGCGACATTCTACATACAAGAAAAACACCGGCTGTAACCATAGTGGCTGCATGTATTAATGCTGAAACAGGAGTAGGACCCTCCATTGCATCAGGTAACCAAGTGTGCAGACCAATTTGTGCTGATTTCCCCATAGCACCAATAAAGAGCAGTATTGCTATAAGTTCGATTACATTTATTTTGAATCCAAGCATCACAATTGAAAGTTTATGCAAACCTTCAACATCACTAAATATTTCGTCAAAATATAATGATCCAAAAACAGAATATATCGCTATAATTCCTAAAATAAAACCAAAGTCACCTACCCTATTTACAATAAACGCTTTCATAGCTGCAGTATGTGCTGATGGTTTATGATACCAAAAACCAATTAGTAAATATGAGGCTAACCCTACACCCTCCCAACCAAAAAATAATTGAATAAGGTTATCCGAAGTAACTAACATCAACATTGCAAAAGTAAATAAACTTAAATATGACATAAACCTAGGTTTTGAGTTGTCATGAGACATATAACCAATAGAATAAATATGAACCATTGCTGAAACAGTTGTAATTACAATCATCATTACAGCTGAAAGCATGTCATGCCTTAAAGACCAAACAACATTAAAATCACCAATATTCATCCATTCCATCAGTGGATACACTTTATCAACATGATTTGATGATAGTTGCCAAAATGTAATCCATGAGAGTGTCATTGAGATTAAAAGCAAAGTAGATGTCAAATATAGGCTAAGTTTTTCACCAAGTCTTCTCCCCCAAAAACCAGCGATAATAGAACCAAGCAAAGGTAAAAACACTATAAGATATACCATTTTAACCTCTTAATTTATTTATTTCTTCAACAGAAATTGAGCCACTATTTCTGTAATAAATAACTAATATTGCCAATCCAATAGCTGCTTCAGCAGCAGCAACAGTTAAAACAAAAATTGTAAAAATCTGGCCTTGTATATCATTTAAATATGATGAAAAAGATACTAAATTTATATTTACTGCTAAGAGCATTAACTCAATAGACATCAAGATTGTAATGACGTTCTTTCTATTTAAAAAGATACCAAACACACCTAGTGTAAATAGTACGGCACTTAAACAAAGATAGTGTTCTAAAGAAACTATCATATTAATACACAACTAACTTCATTATGAACTTTCCTTTTTAACAATAGAAATAACATCTGAAACTTTTCTTGTGTTTTGACTAATGATATCTTGTTTTTTGACGCCAGGTCTTTCTCTTAAAGTAAGGACTATTGCTCCAACCATCGCTACTAAAAGTATCAATCCTGATAATTGAAAAACATAAATATATTCAGTGTATAGTAATGACCCTATCTTATGAGTATTAGGAATATTATCATTTAATTCATTATTTTTATTGACCAGCAAATCACCACTAAACACCATTAATATAATTTCAATAAATAAAATAAATCCAATTAATGAACCAATTGGAAAATATTTTTGAAAACCTTCTTTAATCTTTGAAAAATTAATATTGAGCATCATTACAACAAATAAAAAAAGAACTGCGACCGCTCCAACATAAACAATTACAAGCATCATGGCTAAAAATTCAGCACCTAAAATAACAAATAGAGCACCAGAATTAAAGAAAGCTAAAATCAAAAAGAGAACTGAATGAACTGGATTTCGAGAAGATATTACCATTACAGCACATGCTGTAATTATAAATGAAAATAGATAAAAAAAGAGTGAAGTAACCATACAAGCTATCTAAAATTATTTTCTTTCTCTAAATTACGCGCAATTTCATCTTCCCATCTATCGCCATTAGCAAGTAATCTTTCTTTGTCATAAAAAAGTTCTTGCCGAGTCTCTGTAGAGAATTCAAAATTTGGCCCTTCAACAATTGCATCTACTGGGCATGCCTCTTGACAAAATCCACAATAAATACACTTAGTCATGTCTATATCATAACGAGTTGTTCTTCTACTACCATCGGGCCTTGGTTCAGCTTCTATAACTATTGCTTGTGCAGGACACACGGCTTCACATAACTTACATGCTATGCACCTTTCTTCACCATTAGGGTATCTGCGTAAAGCATGTTCACCTCTGAACCTAGAACTTATGGGATTCTTTTCATAAGGGTAATTTATAGTAACCTTTTTTTTAAAAAGGTATTTCAGCGTTAAAGATAGACCCTTCGATAATTCGAGCAATAAGAAACTTTTAATAAATTTTAATACTTTATTCATAATAATACCTAATATAAGACAGGTGCACTACCTGTATAAACTAAGAAGCCTGCTGTTAAAACTAGCCATAATAAAGAAAAAGGTAAAAATACTTTCCAACCTAAACGCATTAATTGGTCATACCTATATCTTGGTGTTGTCGCTCTTACCCAAAGAAAAACGAATAAACATAAAGAAATTTTTAAAATTAACCAAACAGGTCCAGGTATATAGTTAAAGGGGGCAATATCAAATAATGGCAACCAACCTCCCAAAAATAAAACTGAGGTCATTGCACTCATAAGTATCATATTTGCGTATTCACCAAGAAAGAATAAAGCAAAGCTCATTGAGGAATATTCTACCATGTAGCCAGCAACTAATTCAGATTCTCCTTCAGGCAAATCAAATGGAGCCCTATTTGTTTCAGCAAGCGTTGAAATAAAAAAAACTACAAACATTGGAAAAAGAGGAATAACAAACCATAAATTTTTCTGTGCATTGATAATATCACCAAGATTTAATGAACCAACACACAACAAAACTGATACCATAACAAATCCTATCGAAACTTCGTAGGAAACCATTTGTGCTGCAGATCTAAGAGCTCCTAAAAATGCATATTTTGAGTTTGAAGCCCATCCTGCCATAATCACTCCATATACACCCAATGAAGAAATTGCAAACAAATACAATATGCCTACGTTAATATCTGCAATTACAAAATCTTCTGAAAAAGGTATTACAGACCAGGCGATCATGGACAAAATAAATGTTAGCATAGGCGCTATAATAAAAACAACTTTACTGGAACCAGATGGAAGTATTGTTTCTTTAGAAAGTAACTTCAAGGCATCAGCCCATGGTTGCAATAAACCAAATAAACCAACTACATTTGGCCCTTTCCTAAGTTGCATAAATCCAATTATTCTTCTTTCAGCAAGTGTAAGATATGCAACAAAAAGCAAGAGGGGAATTAGAACTATAAGAATCTTAAAAACAGACTCTAATATTAAAATCAGACTACTGTTTGATGTAATTAAGCTTAAATCCATTAAAGTTATTCCGCTGCAATTTTACCATTAAGTTTTTCATTACAAAGAGACATAGTTTCTGAAGCTCTGCTTATTGAACATGTCTTATAAAAATTTGTTATAGGTGATTTCATTTCAAAATCATTAATTTTTCCTTTACGACCAAATTTAGATAATTTGGATTTTTTTATAATATCAGTATCTTCAAAATGTGGGAAATCGCTGTAAATTTTTTCTCTTAAGGTGTCTAATGAATCAAAAGGAAGTTTACAATTAACATAATCTGAAAAAGCTCTTAAAATTTTCCAGTCCTCTTTAGCCTCTCCAGGTGGAAAGACAGCTTGTTTTAATAATTGCGGCCTTCCCTCAGTGTTAACATATGTGCAATTTTTTTCTGTATACGCTGCTCCAGGCAAAATAACATCTGCAACATGTGCTCCCACATCTCCGTGATGACCTTGATATACAACAAATGGTTTTTTCAAATTTAAAACTTCTTTATTGTCAACGCCGATTAACCATATAAAAGATAGACTACTGTTTTCACTCTCTGAAAAAATTTGTTTCGCGCTTAAGCCTTTTTTTGAAGGTAAGCAACCAACGTCTAAAGCGCCCGTTCTGCCTGCACTAGTATGTAAAACGTTAAAACCATTCCAATCTTTTTTAATAACTCCAAAAACTTCTGCTAATTCTCTTAATTCATAGAACAATGCTTGACTACTGTCATCTGTAAGTGCACCCATTCCAACAATTATCATTGGTCTTTCTGCGTCCATTAATGTTTTGTAGACTATATTTTTTTTATCTCTCAATTTTTCTATATCAATTGATTTAGAGCCTAAATAATTTACCGGATAGGTTAAATTATTATTTTCTCCAATTAAAGATATTGGAAAATTTCCCTGCAAATATCTTTTTCTTATTCTGGCATTCAAAACAGGGGCTTCAAGTCTGGGATTAGAACCAAAAATTAATAGAGCGTCGGCTTCATCTATACCATTAATTTGTGAGTTAAATATATAACCTGCCCTTCCATGCTCACCAATTTCTGCACCATCAATTCTACAATCAATATTGTCCACATTAAGTTTTTGAAATAAAACTTTAGCAACATAAGCTGCTTCAACGTCAACCAAATCACCAAGAAGGCAAGCAATTTCATTTGGCTTAATTTTATCTATATTGTCTTTAATTTTATTAAAGGCTGTATCCCAATCAGCCTCTTCTAAAGAGCCATTTTCATTTCTTACATAAGGTTTATCTAGTCTCTGGTTTTTTAAACCATCGATTGCGTATCGTGTTTTATCTGAAATCCACTCTTCATTAATATCTTCGTTTAATCTTGGAAGAACTCTTAAAACCTGATTACCCTTAGTATCAACTCTGATATTACTTCCAATAGCATCCATTACATCGACAGTTTCAGTATGACTTAATTCCCAAGGTCTAGCATTGAATGCATACGGCTTACTTGTAAGTGCACCAACAGGACATAAATCAATAACACAAGCAGATAATTCTGAATCGATTGATTTTTCCAAATAAGTAGTTATTTCCATGCTCTCCCCTCGACCAAGGGCTCCAAGATCATTTACACCGGCAACTTCAGTTGAAAACCTCACACATCTAGTGCAGTGAATGCACCTTGTCATATTTGTTTTAATTAATGGTCCCATTGATTTTTCTTCAACCGCTCTTTTATTTTCTAAAAAACGTGTTTTATCAGAACCAAATGACATAGCCTGATCTTGTAAGTCACACTCACCACCTTGATCACATATTGGACAATCTAAAGGATGATTAATTAAAAGAAATTCCATCACACCTTTACGCGCATCACGAACCATTTTTGAATTTGTAGAAATAATCTGTCCATTAGTAGCTGGCAATGCGCAGCTTGCTTGAGGCTTTGGTGGACCGGGTTTAACTTCCACTAAGCACATTCTACAATTTCCAGCTATAGAGAGCCTATCGTGATAACAAAACCTTGGAATTTCAACACCTGCCATCTCACATGCTTGGAGAACAGTACACCCTTCTTCAACTTCTATTTCCTTATCGTCAACTGTTAATTTAATCATTATTATTATTCTTTATTCAGCAGCTTTTGTGCTTTTTGTGTTAAAATCATTAATACGTTCTTCTATTAATGGCCTAAAATTTTTAATTAATCCTTGAATTGGCCATGCTGCCGCATCACCCAAGGCACAAATTGTATGTCCTTCAACTTGCTTTGTTACTTCAAGCAGCACATCAATTTCTTCAATTTCTGCATTTCCGGTTACAAGCCTCTCCATCATTCTCCACATCCAACCGGTACCCTCACGACATGGAGTGCATTGGCCACAGCTCTCATGTTTATAAAAATGTGATAATTTAGTTATAGCATTTATAACATCTGTTGACTTATCCATGACAATTACACCTGCAGTCCCCAAACCTGAACCAGCATTTTTAAGAGAGTCAAAATCCATTAAAATAGTATCACAAATATTTTTTGTTAATAATGGAGTAGACGAACCACCTGGTATGACTGCTAAAAGGTTATTCCAACCGCCCTTAACACCTCCAGCATGTTTTTCAATTAAATCTCTCAGAGAAATCCCCATTTCTTCTTCAACATTACACGGTTGATTTACATGACCAGAGATACAAAATAATTTTGATCCAGTATTGTTTTCTCTACCAAGGCTTGCAAACCATTTAGCTCCACGTTTCAAAATTGTTGGTGACACGGCAATCGTCTCTACATTATTTACAGTTGTAGGGCAACCATATAAACCAACACCAGCTGGAAAAGGGGGTTTTAAACGGGGTTGACCTTTTTTACCTTCTAAAGACTCTAAAAGGGCTGTTTCTTCACCACAAATATAAGCTCCAGCTCCTCTGTGAAGAAAAACATCAAATTTCCAACCACTTCCACATGCATTATTTCCTAAAAGTTTTTTATCGTAAGCCTCGTCTATTGCTTTTTGAAGAATAAATGCTTCATTATAAAATTCACCCCTTATGTAAATATACGCACAGTGAGCTCTCATAGCAAAACCAGCAAGTAAGCACCCTTCAATTAACTTATGTGGTTCATGCCTAATAATATCCCTATCCTTACAGGTTCCGGGTTCAGATTCATCTGCATTTACAACTAAATAGTGGGGCCTATCTTTAACTTCTTTAGGCATAAAAGACCATTTTAATCCTGATGGAAAACCTGCACCACCTCTTCCTCTAAGCCCTGAATCTTTAATTATTTCTATAATCTTGTCGTGGCCAAGTTTTATTACTTCTTTTGTTCCTTGCCAATCACCTCTAGATTGTGCACTTTTTAAGTCTGATCCATGCCAACCATAAATATTTGTAAAAATTCTATCTTTATCTTTAAGCATTTTTTTTACCTTTAATGCTCAACAATACTGTAGCGCCATTTTCAGGGTCTGATTTTCTATTTTTTGTTGAACCAACATTTGGTTTTGTTCCTTTTTTTAAACTTTCAATTAATTTTTTGGTAGTGTCATAATCTAAATCTTCATAAAAATCATCATTAACTTGAAGTATGGGAGCATTTACACAAGCTCCTAAACATTCAACAGGTGTCAATGTAAAGTCACCATTTTTAGAAGTTTCATTTGGCTTAATTTGCAATGTATCATAAATAGCTTTTAAAATATCGTCAGAACCTCTCAACCAGCATGGAGTTGTTCCACATATTTGCAGATGCCATTTGCCTACTGGATTTAAATTATACATTGTGTAAAAACTAGCAATCTCTAGAACTCTCATATATGCCAATCCAACTTTTTGCGCAACTGCCTCTAAAGCAGTAATTGGCAACCAGCCACCTGCCTCTCTTTGCGCTAAATCAAGCAAAGGCATTACCGCACTTGCTTTTCTTTTAGGAGGATATTTTTTTAAAATTAAAATAATTTCTTTTTCAGCTTCTTTAGAAAAAGTAAATTCAAACTGATCTTTTGTATTAATTGTTAAATTACTCACCGATCAATTTCTCCAAATACAAGATCCATAGAACCAATTACCGCAACTGAGTCTGCTAGCATATGACCTTTACACATATGTTCAGTTGCAGCTAAAAATTGGAAACCAGGAGCTCTTAGTTTAGCTCTATATGGTTTGTTAGTCCCATCAGAAACTAGGAAAACTCCAAATTCACCTTTTGGTGCTTCAACTGCAGTATAAGTTTCAGCTTCAGGCACGTGAACACCTTCAGTATATAATTTAAAATGATGGATAAGTGCTTCCATAGAACCCTTCATCTCTTTTCTTGATGGTGGAGCCATTTTAGCGTCATTAGCTAAGACGATGCCTTTTGGCATATTATTAATGCACTGCTCTATAATTTTACAAGACTGTCGCATTTCTTCCACTCTTACTAGATATCTCGCGTAGCAATCACCAGTATTACCAATAGGAATGTCAAAATCCATTTTGGGGTATACATCATATGGTTGATCTTTTCTTAAATCCCATGCATGTCCAGATGCTCTTAAAGGGGGGCCAGAAAATCCTAGATTAAGCGCATCTTCTTTGCTTACAACACCTATATCGACTGTTCTTTGTTTGAAAATTCTATTTTCCGTAAGTAAAGTTTCAAGGTCGTTAATAAAGTTAGGAAAGTTTTTTAACCACTTATGTATATCATCAAGCAATTCTTCAGGTATGTCTTGATGTACACCACCAGGCCTAAAGTAGGCAGCGTGAAATCTTGCACCTGAAGCTCTTTCATAAAAACTAAGTAGTATCTCTCTTTCCTCAAAACCCCATAAAAGAGGCGTCATGGCCCCAACATCAATAGCGAATGCAGTTAGGTTCAAAATATGATTTAAAATTCTGCCTAACTCACAAAATAGAACTCTTATATACTGCCCTCTTTCAGGCACATTTATGCTTAAAACTTTTTCAACAGCTAATGACCAAGCGTGCTCTTGGTTCATTGGAGAGACGTAATCAAGTCTATCAAAATATGGAAGCGCCTGTAAGTATGTTTTATTCTCTATAAGTTTTTCAGTACCCCTGTGCAAAAGGCCGATATGTGGATCAGCTCTTTTTATTATTTCACCATCCATCTCAAAAACAAGTCTTAACACACCATGTGCCGCAGGATGCTGAGGACCAAAATTCATTGTAATTGGCTTTATTTCAGTTTCACTCAATTTTTATCGCCTGTATCATTCATTTCTTTATTATGAGGTCTTTCCCAAGGACTCAAAAAGTCAAAATCTCTGTATTCCTGAACCAAATTAACAGGTTCATAAATCACTTTATTTTGGTCAGTATCATATTTAACTTGAACTCTTCCAGTTAAAGGGAAATCTTTTCTCAAAGGGTGTCCTTCAAAACCATAGTCAGTTAAAAGTCTTCTCAAATCTGGATGTCCGGAGAAAAATATGCCAAACATATCCCAAATTTCTCTTTCACTCCAATTAGCAGATTTAAATATACTTACAGAAGATTGTATCAACTCTCCTTCATTAACATAAATTTTTACAGTTAATCTTTGGTTAGTAATGGTACTTAATAAAAGATAAACAACTTCAAATCTTGTTGATTTTTCCGGATAATCAATCGCAGTAATATCAATCAGCTGATCAAAAGCAAAGTAAGAATTACCATGTAATTTAGTTAAAACATCAAATATTTTTTTTGAAGGAACAATTATTTGATAATCATTGAAGAAAGTCTTTGTTTCAATGATATCTTTACCAATTGTACTTTTAATCGTTTTAAGAAATTGATCATTTTCTTTATTTAAAGAATTATTCATGAGTCTTCCAAATATTATCTTGCAATAGTAGCAGTTCTTCTAATTTTTTTCTGCAGTTGTAATAAACCATAAATTAATGCTTCAGCAGTTGGTGGACATCCTGGAACATATACATCAACAGGCACAATTCTGTCACACCCTCTCACAACAGAATAAGAATAATGATAATAACCACCTCCATTAGCACATGAGCCCATTGACACAACCCAACGAGGCTCTGCCATCTGATCATAAACTCTTCTTAATGCAGGAGCCATTTTATTAGTTAACGTACCTGCAACTATCATGACATCAGCCTGACGAGGGCTTGGCCTGAATAACATTCCGTAACGATCCATATCATATCTTGATGCTGCCGCGTGCATCATTTCAACTGCGCAACACGCTAATCCAAAACTCATAGGCCACAGAGACCCACTTCTTGCCCAATTAAATATTTTATCGGCACTGGCAATAATAAAGCCTTTATTTCTTATATCGCTTGCTGCAGCATTCAATAAAGTATCTTGATCAGATGACAGGATGTTTTCATTTATATCTACTCCCATTCCAAGGCGCCCTTTTTCCATTCATAAATAAAACCAATAGTTAATACTCCAAGAAAAACCATCATTGACCAAAAACCAAATAATCCAATTGATCCTAAAGACACCGCCCAAGGAAACAGAAATGCTACCTCCAAATCAAATATTATAAATAGTATAGCCACTAAATAAAATCTAACATCGAATTGTGACCTGGTATCTTCAAAAGCGTCAAAGCCACATTCATAAGGTGACAACTTTTCCTCATCTGGATTTTGTTTGGCTACAATCCAAGAGGCAATCATAATTAAAGAAGCCATACCAATAGCAATCCCAAGAAAAATAATTATCGGAATATAATCTAATAAAAACGTGTTCATCTGAATATTTATTTAAGACAGTAAATGTTTAACATATAAATATACAAATTATAAAAAGAAACAAGTTGTTCTTTAAAAAAAATCATGAAAAATTAAAGTAATTTTCACACTTGCCTTCCCTAAAAACATCTGCAGTTGCGCAATGCAACCCTCCTCCAAAGGGGTAAGCATCTCTGAATGGTATAGGAACAACTTCAAAACCTAATTTATCAAGTTGTTCAATTTGATTAGTTTCACTCGCTTCAACACATACAGTTTTAGGATCAAGAACTAAAACATTCATCGAAAGCCAAACAGATGAGTAGCACAAAGGTGGTGGTGAATTATGTGCAGGCCTCGCAGCATCAATAATTTCCCAGTCATTTTTTTCAAAAAACTTTCTTTGATCTTCAGGAAGTCTTCTATCTGGATTGTTGATAATTAATCCAGGCCTTAAAGGAGAAAAAGTAGCATCTATATGTATTGGATATGGGTCACCAGGAAAATTTACAGCGTGAACGTTGTGATCTTTAAAGTGCCGTCTTAACCAATCTATACCTTTCAAATTAGTTGTAAAACCATGCTGAACTACCAAGTCTTTACCAAATCTTAATACATCTGCAGCATCAAATAGAGGCTCTTCCTCAGTTGTTACAAAATATTTTTCTGCTGTCCATTTTAGTCTTTTTTCAACGCCAATTTTTTCTGAAAGATAGTCCTTTCTATAATCTAAGTCAGTTAGTCTTGGTTTAGGGGCTGCTTCATGAACCATATTTTGGTCTTTATTAGAATACTTTTTAATTAATGGCCTATAGCATAAATACTCAAACCATCTACATCTATACGACATAGTAGCCTCAAGCATTTGGTTGCCTACTGTTAAAATTACATCTCTCGGAGGCATTGATCCAAACATTGAACCTGTCTCAAAATCAGGAGTTACTACTTTTTGTGAAAAGTCTATAGGAGTAGGTCTGTCTACTTTTATTCCTCTGTTTTCTAAAATTTTTACAAAATTATCTAATTGTTCATTAGCTTTAAAAATACTTTCCTCGGACCTTGGTCCCCAATCACCTTTCATATCAGAATCTTCAGGCACCTTAGCGTCAAGTGCAGGTTCAGCGGGCGGTATATGCGTTCCGTCGGCCACCCCTACTATCACATGCTTCAAAGGATCCCATTCATTCCAAGAGTTAACAATTGTTTTATTTTGCTTAGACAATTAAACCTCCTTTATTTAATTAAATTCCAATGTATAACTGAAGATGAATAAATTGCTAAAAAATTTAATAAAATAATAATTATTATACATAAAGCAAAACTTTCATCACCTCCGCAAGCAATAATAAAAGTTCCCAAAATTGCAGCAAAAGTCATTTGAGCAGCACCGGCAATCCCAGTTGCCGTGCCTGATAATTTTCCAGTAGCAGAAATCCCTCCGATAATTGAGTTAGCTACTGTTATACCATTAAAAAGACCAAAAATAAAAAGAGGTAAGGATATGAAAAATGGATACTTAAAATTTAATAAATGAAAAACAATCATCAAACTAAACGCAAATGAAGTTCCAAAGCAACCTATAAAACACATCTTAGATATACCAATTTTAGAAGCGTAATTTCCATTAATTATATTTCCTGTAAAATAACCAAGACCAGTAAAAGCTAGCCAAATACTGAATTCTGTTGAAGAGACGCCCATCCGCTCGAATTCATAAGGCATAAAACTAAAAGTTGAAAAAAATATTGCTGTTTGGGTTGCTCCTAAAATTGTAAAATTTAAAAAGGTTTTATTAGAAATTACTTTATAATATGAATTTAATATTTCTGAGTTAGAAAATTTTTCAAAATTCAATGGTTTTGTTTCTGGTATAAACTTCAGTGTGCATAAAAAAAGAAAAAATCCAAAAATACTTAAAGTAAACATTGAACCCCTCCAACCGATTGTGTCAGCAATTATTCCACCTGAAATAAGAGCTACATTAGGAAATATAACCATAACAGCAGTTATAAAAGACAACTTTTGTGCTGCCTCTTCTCTTAGAAAACTGTCATTAACTATTACTCTAGCCATTGACAAACAAGCTGCAGCGCCAAGTCCTTGAATAATTCGCATCAAAATCAAAAACTCAATATATGGAGAAATTATTGCTAGCAATCCCCCAATTGAATAGAGAAAGGCACCAAAAATAATAATTGGTCTTCTTCCAAGTTTATCGGACAATGTCCCAAAAAGTAGCTGTCCAATAGCAACAAAAAATATAAATGAGGTTAAAATTAATTGTGTCTTGTCCGCAGAAGCTTCAAAATTTGATTTAATCATAGTTAATGAAGGCGTAATTAGTGTCATGCCTATAACTGAACCTGCATTAGCTAATGCTAAAATGACTATTGCAAAACGATTTAAAGACAAAATTTAACTTTCAGCAAAAATTAAAAGAAAATATTTAAAGTGCTACTTTTAAAGAGCTTTTTTAATTTAACAAGTTATTAATATCTTAAATTACTTCATTTATTTGGCTCGAAAGCATGGGTACAAATGAATGGACAGAATGAAATTATCACCTCATTTATTAATCAAAAACCTAAAACAAAACAATTCTCTGATGCAAACATTGAGAGACTTGAGTTAAAGAGATTTGCTCAATCCATTCTAAATCCTATTTCTTATCCAGTTTCAGAGGAAGAAGTCTTAAATGGCGTTTCAACATTTGAGGCAATTTCAAAGTCTATAAAAGAAAAAGGAAATAAAGTATTTACTGGCGAGATTAAATAAATTTATTTATTTTTTACCTTCTTCTGCTGCCCAAAAAAAGATGCCTCTTTTGGAAACTCAGGAAGCTCTAAGGTAAAAGAGGATGAACGGACAAGACCAGTTCTTTTACCTCTAACAATTTCACCTTCAAACTTATTAGGAAGAGGGTTTTTGTCCAGAGGCATAGCGTCCTCTGCAACGTAAGTAATAATAAATAAATTTCTATTTTTATTAGTTGAATTGGGCAACGAACCATGAAGAAGTCTTGAATGCATTAAACAGGCATCTCCAGCTTTACCAGTACATTTTACAGATAAATTTCTATATTTATTCTCAATTGCCTTATCGACTGCGCCAGTAAATACTCCATCCTGCCATAAACTATAAATTGCCCCTTTATGGCTTTTGGGGACAACTTCCAAAGGACCATTTTCAAATGTAACATCATCCAGAAAATATAAAACCGTCATAATGTCGTCATTTGAATGCGGTTCAAACGGAAAATCCTGATGATATTTAACCGCTGTTCCAGAACCAGGCAATTTAAGATTTATTTTAGTCGCAAGTAATTTTACATTAGGTGAAAAAATTTGAGTTATTAAATCTAATGCGAGGTTATCTCTTGTAAATGAAAGAAATGTTTCGGAAATTTCAATA
Source organism: uncultured SAR116 cluster alpha proteobacterium (assembly GCA_902612965.1). Classification (GTDB taxonomy): domain Bacteria; phylum Pseudomonadota; class Alphaproteobacteria; order Puniceispirillales. The sequence goes on from CACMFN010000006.1 coordinate 32,970, forward strand.
GGAGAGGCTATTCTTCTTAATGCAGGATTGTCATTTGAATGAGTGTTAAGCTCAAGGTCAAAACGAGGTCTACCATCAATTGTCACGCCAAAATTTTTATTATGACTTTTCGAATCCTCTATCCAGGCACTGACTTCATTATTCATAATTTCTAAAGTTTTGTAATCGACAGCATTTTTAAATAAAACGTATCCGTTTTCATTAAAAAATTGTCTATAGTCCTCAAAATCTTGTTTTTCCATTTTCAGCCAAACCCTAATTAAACTCAAATCTCTCAATCTGATAAATAAAAAAACTCATCATTTTTTGTATCAAAAGTTCCAATAACCAGTATTGTTTTACTAGAATTCTCACTCATATAAAAGCCTCTCAAAAAATTCGATTTACAAATACTAAAAAGCACTCATTATTGATTAAAACACTTTAACGAAAAGATTAAAACAGCAAAATGCGATTAGAACAAACAGGCTGGATGGAAGTCCGTGACAAGCTTAAAAACTCTCAGGGAATAATTATGGCAACAGGTTCAACAGAGCAACACGGTCCAATCGGCTTAATAGGAACTGATACGATTTGCTCTGAGACTATAGCGTCAAGTGTAGCTTCAAAGGCAAATATGTACCTCGCACCTTCGATAAGTTTTACACCCGCTGAATTTAACATGAAATTCCCAGGAACAATATCAATATCGGCACAAACATTTAAATCACTTTTAAGAGAGGTAACATCCTCTTTACTCAACCATGGATTTAAATACGTGCTTATCGTGAACGGACACGGTGCCAATATCGATTCAATAAAGGATGTTATGATCGATTTTAACAACAAACTATTTTTTAAAAGCTGGTGGGATTTTCCAACAGTCAATGACATTAGAAATAAAGAATTTGGAGACTGGGAGGGAATGCATGCAACTCCATCTGAAATATCAATAACACAAATAAATCAAAGAGTTATTGAAAATACTGAATTTAAAAAAATAGCTGAAAATCCACCTCAAAAATTAACAAAGGACTTCATTATTGCTCATTCGGGGGATAAACACGGCACTGCTGAAGAACATCATAGAGCTTTTCCAGATGGCCGCGTTGGATCGCACTCGGCAATGGCAAATCCCGAAATAGGAAAGAAAATTGTAAATGCTTCTGTCGAAGGTTTTTTAGAAGAAATTGAGAAACTTAACTCAACTCTTTTATAAACTCACGACTGCTTTCCTCAGCTTTTTTCCTTCTCATCTCTGGGCTTAACTGGCTATTTTCTTTAACATTTTTGATCAAGTTTCGGCTGAATTTTCGCTGGTCGACGACATTTAATTTAGCTTTAATCACTGTATCCTGCGTGTAAGTTGAAATATGGCCAAATTCATTTTTCTGAGGATGAATGATTTCGCCGCCTTCTGCAAGATTACGGACATGCTTCCTTACTAGATTTCTTAATTTGGCAACACCTGTATCAGATGATGCTAAATTCTCCATTTTATGGACAGCAATTGGCCTTTGCGATACTTGCGCTTCATAGTCACCAGGCTGTCTCTGACTATCTTCATATGACCTTTCATTTTTGGTTTGACCAATAAAGTCAATTTTTTCAACACCAACTGAAGATGCGTCACCCTGTTCTCGAGGATCGAGCTCTTTTGAAAAGTAACGCCATCCAATTGTTTTGGTGTTAGAATTATCTAAAGGCACCATCCACCTTAGCATTGAAGTCCTCTGGAAGAATTTTTCACTCTCCGCTTCTTCCCATATGGCTCCTGTCTGATTTCCATTCGGCAAAATTGATTCAGTTGTACGTGTCCAAACATATCCGTCTACCTGGCGTGTTTGAATATTGATCATACCTAAAGGCGTATCATCGTATTCAATAATTTGGTCTACACCAGACGCAACTCCAAATTGGACACCGCTTGATCGTGCATGAAGATGCACAACATGGATTGGATCCTGTGTGTTTTCATAGACTTGCATCCAATTACAAGGCGTCTCTATTGTAAAAGGTATTTTTTTAACTGTTTTATCCAATTGCGTATCATAAATCGGAAATTCAGGTGTATGCTCTGGAGGCCCTAAATAGGCAAATATAATACCTTCCTTTTCGTATGTCTGGTATGCGCCCTGCTTTACTCTTTTATGGACAGGGCTTTTACACGGCTCAGAGCCAGCTTTTATGAGTGTTCCGTCAATATCGTATTGCCAGCCATGATAGCTGCATATTAGACCGCAATCGGCAATAATACCGTACTCTAATGAAGCACCTCTATGAGCACAATGCTTGTGTAAAAGTCCAATTTGACCTGATTTATCCCTAAAAAGTACAAGTTCTTCACCAAGAACTTTAATTAATTTAGGAAGTTCTCCAAGCTCCTCTGATAAAAGAACAGGATGCCAGTAACGTCTTAGTAATTCACCACAAGGTGTGCCTTTTTCAACAAAAGTAATTTCTTCGTCAAGATCACTTAAATCTGTAACTGTATTATACCCATCAAATTTATATTTTTTTAACATTAATCCTCTAAAACCTAACAAATTGTATTATTTATAATATTTTATTATTTGTGAATTAAACAAGTAATTTTAAAAATAATAATTATTATTTTTTCAAAAATTTTTTATTTCCTCTAATTCAAGCCATCTATTTTCAAAATACTCTAAATCCTCTTTTGATTTTTCTAATTTTTTTGTGATTTCAAAGAAAATATCAGGTTCATTTAAATATAAATTAGGATCGGAAAGTTTTTCATTAAAGTCATTGATATCATTTTCTAAGTTCTTGATTTTTGAAGGTAAGGAATTTAATTCAAATTCAAGCTTATAAGTTAATTTTTTATTATTTTTATTTTCTCCAGATTTAGCAATAACTTTAAATTTACTATTCTTTTCTTCATTTTTATTTTTTGAATTTTGAGTTAGTTTAGAATTTTTAAATGAAAGATAATCTGAATATCCACCAATAGTTTCCTCAACCACGCCATCACCTTCGAAAGACAAAATTTTAGTAACTGTCTGATCTAAAAAATCTCTATCATGAGAAACTAATAATAAAGTTCCTTTATAACTTATCAAAATTTCACCCAACATGTCTAAAGTTTCCATATCAAGATCATTAGTTGGCTCGTCAAGGATTAAACATGACTTTGGATTTGCAAGAACCTTGGCGAGTTTAAGTCTATTTTTCTGTCCACCTGAAAGAGAGGAAACCCGCTCTAAAATGATACTTGGATCAAACATGAAATCTTTTAGATAACCATATACATGACGCATTTTACCTCTAACTTCTATATAATCTCCTCCGTTTGGCACCATCACATCTTTTAGAGTATCTTTTGGCTTAAGGTCGCTTCTGTTTTGATCAAAATAAGAAAACTCAATATTTTTATTAATTTTAATACTTCCTTTGTCAGCCTTTAATTCATTCAGAACAAGTCTTAAAAATGTTGTTTTACCAGTTCCATTAGGACCAATAATACCAATCCTGTCTCCTCTTTTAATTCTAAGATTAAATCCATTTAATATACATAAATTTTTATTATTTTCTTTAAACTCTTTATAAACTCTAAAAAATTCAGCTATAATTTTTGAGTTTGTTTCAATATCTTTAATAGGTTCAAAAGCAATTTTTTTAGTTGCTTGGCGAAACATAGACTCGTCAGCTTTCAGCTTTTCTCGCATTTGCTTCACTTTATTTAGCCTATTTATGTTTCTTTTAACTCTTGCCTTAACACCTCTTGAAGCCCACATAACCTCTTCAGCTACTATTTGTTTTCGTCTCTGTAATTCTCTGGCCTCTTGATCCAAAAGCATTTCCGACCACTCATCAAAATATTTAAATCCCTTTGGACTTACTCTGAGTTTACCCCTGTCCAGCCAAAAAACTTGATTAGTTATGTTTTCTAAAAACTTCTTGTCATGAGATATACAAAGTAATGAACCTTTATAATTATTTAAGTATTGCTCTAACCAATTAATAATATTTAAATCTAAATGATTGGTAGGTTCATCCAGTAACAAAATATCAGGCTCTTCCACTAAAGCTCTAGCAATACCAGCACGCCTGATTTGCCCACCAGAAAGCATTTTCATTTGTTTTTTTACATCTAAACTAAGAGCCTCTGCTATTATATCAACTTTATATTTATAAAGTTCACGCTCTTCACCTAAAATATTACTAAAAATAAAATCAAAAACTGTTTCAAAATTATTAAACTCAAATTCTTGACCAAGGTAACCTACTGATATCCCAGGCTCTTCCCACTTTTCACCATCATCCAACTCTTTTAGGCCGGATATAATGTTCATAATGGTCGATTTACCTGCGCCATTCTTACCAATCAAAGCAATTCTTTTTCCTTGGTGGATGTTAAGAGATAAATCTTGAAATACAGGTATTTCTTTATATCTAACACTTGCATCTTTTATAGAAAATAATAATTGAGAGCTCATAGAGTTTTAACTAACAATACTTTATAATTCAGAAAATGAAGAAAAACTCATTCCTTTTGCCATAATTGGAACCATGTCCACATTCGCTTTAACCCCTCCACGCAGATGCTTCAAATCATAGTCAACTTCTAGTTCATCATCACTTCTCAAAACATGAACATTAGCTAATACATCTTCATCAAAGCTCCATTGATAGCGACTAATCAATAGACGAAGAAATGCCTTGAGGAATACTGGAACAAGTGGAAGAAACGGGCATTGGTGATCATTTTTAACTTTCTTAGATCGATCACTCTTATGAATTGGACAACCAAACCCCAGTGTCGGCAAAGGCTCTCCTAATTGCTCGTAAGATACACCTGATACATTATTAAATGAACTCCCAACAAAACGTCTACTTCGAAAAATAGAAGGATCCTTCCACTGACTTGCATCTCGTTGCGCCATTGAAGTACTACATAACACAATTGTACCAGTTCGTAATTTGTGATGCTTTCCTTCTGTAGTTTCAATCATTGTATCTTCCATTAAGGGCATCATTACAGTTGGACCGTTGTGACGAAGCAACTCCCATACAAAACTAGTTAGGTGCTCATCATCATCCAATAGCTGTTTACCATGATCTGGCATCAATGATGTCAGCAAAATTCCATTTAATATTGAATTGGATAATCCTGCAGCATTAAATGTTATTGCTGTAAAAAGTTTTTCAAAGGCCTCGCGCTCCGTAAGATCTGCTTCTACAGCTTTGGTGGAAATTTTCTTCCAATTATCAGTTTGCTTCGACATTTCAAACATCTCATTAAGTGCTGACTGCATATTGTAAAATGAAGGCAAAAGAATAACAGGTATTTTTGGATAACGAGGTAAATAATTTGGTATTGGGAAAACCTTATTTATCAATTTTTGTTGAAGGGGAGACCCTAACAATAGGCAACCTGCAAAATTATAAATTAATTCTCCAACAGCCTCTTCTAAAGATAATTTTTTTAGTTCCGTTTCTGAAAATTTTGTCCATTCTTCCAGTTTTAAACTAATATTTTCCATAGCAAACCGAAAATTGTCTGTATTTTCATCGGGTGGAAGCAGTGATAAAATAAATTTCCGTGCATTTTGTGCCTGAATACCATTTGTAGTAAAAATTGGCTTCGATTGACGAGTAGTCACAAGATTTATGAAATGAGCCTGAGTAAGATTATCAACATCAGCAAACAGTGCTTCTGCTGATTGATGGTCACAACATACTACAACTGGTGTACCTACATTCGTAGAGAATACAGTCTTACCGATCAATTTTGAGTGTTTTCCAAGAGAATTTGGACCACCCTTGAATATATAATAAAAATACCCAAAAATATCCCCGAGATAATTGCCAATAGAAGGCACAGGTTGAATTAAGGTTATATTTTGGTTTAAAGAAACTTCTTCATGTAAAGTATTGTCTAATAAAGTAGAATCGGGTTTTGATTTAATTAATATAGATTTAAAACGTATTAAAAGCCCCCAGAACATATGCGTTAAAAGGTTTAGAAGAACTACTGGGATAAGCAATAAATATAAGAATTTCAAAGTAGTCGGCTTCATAACTTTAAAATCTTATATTAATAATAATAACATTCGTTATGAAAAGATACTTAAGCAACCTGCTTCTCCGATGAATCAATACTTGGAACTGGCATTAGGAATGGGGCAGTGAGCGCCATCAAAACCCAGATTAAGTCCATCGGCTGTGAAATTGAGGGAGGTACAGGCCCAAAATTTTCAAATTGAATAAGTGCTATAGAAGCAAAAATAACTTTTATAATTGAAACCATCATAAATACTGTACATGCAACTATAAAGATCATCTTACGGTTCTGGTCTTGAAAACAATGCAATACAAACACCAATGGCATGGCAATCATCAAAGCAACAAAAGGTGAAGTATGCATAATCATATTCTCTTCTGGGCCTATAGCAAGACAGAGAGAAAATGTAGCTGCAACTGCAACCAAGAAAACATTAGCTCCATATGATATACGTCTCAAATTAACGGAGATATGTTTCATCTGCATCAAACGCTTTGTATCTTCTACGGCAAATCTCACAATCAAATATGCCACAAAAAACCAAAAAATTGGTGTGACATATGTTGATGGAGCTGTGTCAAAAAGGATGCAAACGTGATTGTATCCATAATAGTTAATAATTGGATTATTTTCAAAATCAAGGCGAGAAAATGTAAATGTCAAAACCGCACTAGTAAAGACCATAGCAACAAAAGAGTGAATAGCTGCACCCAGAAAACGCTCTGGTGACGGCATAGGAGTTAAATTAGGTTTTTTAAACCAAGGTTTGAAATTTTGATATAAAACAACAGATTGTAAAACTGCACACATTGTCAGCCCAGTCAGAATTCCCAGCGTCAGTTCAGATCCAGCCAGTTCTAAATGTGTGTGGCCTGCAGACATAATAAGCTCCCAAATAAAAAAAATACTATTAATTCTAAATCATTCAATCTTCTGATTTTATAAAAATATTAAAATAAAGTAAAATTTATATTAATAACGAATATATTTAATGAAACTTATTATATTAAAATTTTTTTTATAATATCTATCTTTTTTCTAAAAATTATAGAAAAATATTTATATCAATTTTACTGAAAATAAAATTATTGATCTTTAAGAAATCAGGATGAATTTATATGACAAAAGAAAATAAAAGCCAGTTTGATAATTTAATTAACAAGATATTAAAAAAAAATAAAGATGCTAAGCTTAGCAAAAAATCTCTCCAAAACTTATTAAAAAATGGTAAAATTTTATCTTTTGAAAAAGACGATAAACTTTTTAAACAGGGTGATCCCACTGTATCAGTTTACATAACAATTACTGGTTCATTTTCAGTTTTAATTAATGATGACACTAGTCAAATAAGCATAGCCGATATTGGAGTTGGGGAACTTATAGGAGAAATGGGTTCAATAACTGGGTTATCAAGATCAGCAACAGTTATAGCAAATAGAAAAAGTAAAGTACTTGAACTGAATTTAAAAGATATAAAAAATTCTGCTGAAGACAACTCTGAATTCTTATTACTTTTGGCAAGGGTTGCAATTGCAAGATTACTCCACAGTCAAAATGGAAAAACTGTTGAACACTTACCATCAGTTTATTGCTTGCTTGGACCTAATGCAAAAGATATAACCTCAACTATTTCAGGATATATGAAAAAATTTGGTTCTGTTGATATATTCAGTGACAATCAACTTGAGAAAAAAACATTAATTGACAGAGAAAATTCCCAAGAAAAAGCCGATTTTACAATTTATTTTTCTGAAAATATTTCCAATCAACCAACAGAAACAATAATATGGATGATCCAAAACAGTGATAGGTCAATTTTGATTTACAATGGAGAAGAAACAAAAGAGCAGCAACAACTTAAATTTAATAAACTTATAAATTATTTAGGAAATTATGATGCAATAATCCATTGGCCTAATTCAAAAATTATTCCAGGTGTTACTGGTTGGCTTTTAGATTCATCAAATATAAATAATCACTACCATTATATAGATTCTTTGGATCTAAAAAGAATATCTCGTATTTTAACAGGCAATGGAATAGCTCTAGTTCTTTCTGGTGGGGGGGCAAGGGGAATGGCACACATAGGCTTTTATAAATACGCAATAGAGAACAAATTCGAGTTTGACCTTGTGGTTGGAACCAGTAGTGGTTCATTAGTTGGTGCTGGCATTGCACTTGGATGGTCTTTTGATGAAATAGTCAAAAACTTGGGGATGATGGCTAAAGTTAACCCACTACTAAATTTACATATTCCAAAAACTTCAATATTTAAAGACAAGGTACTAAAAAATTATAGTGCAAAGTGGTTTTCAGATATAAACATTGAAGACACCCGTATTCCATATAGAAATATTTCTGTGGATGTTGAACATTCAAAAGAATCAGTAAATTCCAGAGGACGAATTGAAGCATCTGTAAGAGCATCAGGCGCATTACCTGGTATTTTTCCTCCTGTAAAAATGGGAGACACATTGCATGTTGATGGTGGAGTAATGAATAATCTACCAACGGATCAGACCAAAGGTTTAGGAATTTCAAAAATTATAGGAATAGACATTGGCGCAAATGCATCACCCGAAAGCTCTGGACAAGAACAAAAGGAGCCAGGTTTATTTAGTTTAATAACTTTAGTAGCAACTCTTGGTGATAGTGCAGGCGCTGATTTACATAGGAAACAATGTGATGTTCTTTTATTACCTGAAGTTTCAGAGATTAAAATTTTTGATTTCAAACTTTATGAAAAAGCAATTTCAATTGGATACGACTGTTCAGTAAAGAACAAGAATAAGCTCCACGAAATATTCAAAATTATTTAGACATCTTAAATTAAAAATAATATTTTAAGGTATCTTTATATTTGTAATTAAATGTTAAGATCGCCTGGAGCCAAATGCCTTGAAGGGTGTCGACCCCTATAATCTTTAAATATGTATTTTAGAGCTAAAATATCTTTTTCATTGTTTCCAGTTGGATTAAAAGCTTTCTCTAACCTAAATGTCTTAGTTGGATAATCTAGCCCCATAGGAATTATTATAGAATTGGAGATCTTAGCAATTCTTAAAAATCCAGTTTTCCATTTTGTAACTTTTTTTCTTGTCCCCTCTGGTGTAACCACTATCAAAACACCTTCGTTATTTTTTGAATAATCCGCTATTGTTTGTACCAAAAGTTCAGGATTGTTTCTGTCAACAGGAATTCCTCCTAATCTATTAAGTATAGTTCTAAAAATAGGAACAAAAGCAGATTTTTTTATTAAGTATTTTGCATTTATGTCAATTCCAAAAAGTATCATCATTCCAAAAATAAAATCCCAATTAGAAGTATGGGGTGCACTCACGACAACTATTCTTTTCACATTTGGTAACGTTCCTTCTATTTTCCAGCCAGTAAGATATAAAAGAAACTTTCCTATCAGATGAAGGATAAATAATCTATTTGCTCGATAAATTTTTGGAACAAAAATTTGTTTTTCTTTCTTCAAAATTTTACTTTCAACATAATTATCAACACGGCACTAATCACAGATACTTCTTTTTGTAAAGTTGATCAAGTTTGCATCTAATTAATATAACTCATTATAAAAACCAAAAAAAAGACTTTCTAGTAATATCTAGAAAGTCTCTAAAATAAGTAATTTTTCTAACTAAATTAGTGGCGAGAGTGACGAGACTTGAACTCGCGACCTCTGGCGTGACAGGCCAGCGCTCTAACCAACTGAGCTACACCCCCTTATAATATGGTGGGCGGTAACGGGCTCGAACCGCTGACCCTCTCGGTGTAAACGAGATGCTCTACCAACTGAGCTAACCGCCCAACAAAAAATTAAAGATGATTTAATATATACAGCTTTAATAAATATTAAGAGTTTACAGCACTCTTTAAAGGAGCGCCTGCTTTAAATTTTGGTTGCTTTGAAGCAGGAATCTGAATTTCTTCGCCAGTACGAGGATTTCTTCCTGTGCTCGCTGCTCTATTAGCAACTGAAAAACTACCAAAACCGACTATTCTAACATCATCACCTGATGCTAAAGCTGAAGCAATTGAATCAAACACACCATCAACAGCACGACCAGCGTCTGCTTTTGTTAGACCTGAAGATTCTGCGACACTTGAAATTAAATCATTTTTATTCACTTAACACTCCCTAAATTTATTATTTGTTATTGTAATAGGTAAATGACTGTTACCAATACCTCAACTTAAATTTATCTAGTCTGAACGTCAATTAATAAATAAAAAAAAAAGAAATATTTATAAATAAAATGAAATTAATGAGCAGTAATTTCATTTTTTGAAACAGAAGACTGTATATTAATGCTTTCATCTGAGGTTTTTTGGTGATCTTTTGGGTCTTCCTTAATAGGAATCAAGGGGTTTGCCAAAGCTATTTCTAAAGCTTCATCTACTACAGAAATCGGTTTAATATCTAACCCATCTTTAATATTATCTGGAATCTCAGATAAATCTTTCTCATTCTCTTTAGGAATTATAACAGTTTTAATACCTCCCCTAGAAGCGGCCAAAAGCTTTTCTTTTAATCCTCCAATTGGAAGTACCCTACCCCTAAGTGTCATTTCACCAGTCATTGCGACTAAGCGCTTAACAGGATTACCAGTTAATGAGGATATAATAGAAGTAATCATTGCAACTCCAGCTGAAGGACCATCTTTTGGAGTTGCACCTTCAGGAACGTGTAAATGAATATCTGATTTTTCAATATCTTTAAAACTTATACCAAATAAATTAGCCCTAGACTTTACAAAAGCTTCTGCTGCTTGAATTGATTCTTTCATAACATCACCAAGCTTTCCAGTAGAAGATATCTTACCTTTTCCAGGTGAAAGGGCAGATTCAATTGTTAATAACTCTCCACCAACTTCTGTCCAAGCTAGACCTGTTGTTATTCCAACCAAATCTTTATCTTCAATTTCAGAATGCTTAAATTTAGGCACACCAAGAAAATTACTTATTGCTTTAAGATCAACTTTAATTTTTTTCTTATTTTTAGTTAAAATTTCAGTAATTAACTTTCTTGATAACTTAGAAATTTCTCTTTCCAAGCTTCTAACTCCAGCTTCTCGAGTATATGAACGAATAACTTCTAATAATTCTTTATCTGATAGAGAAAATTCACTTTTATTTAGGCCATGTTCTTTAATAACTTTTGGAAGTAAATGATGTTTAGCAATTTCAAGCTTTTCCAACTCAGTGTAACCAGACAATCTAATGATTTCCATTCTATCTAATAATGGTTTGGGCATATTTAAAGAGTTGGCAGTAGTTACAAACATTATATTTGATAAGTCACAGTCAACTTCTAAATAGTGATCTTGAAATGTGTTATTTTGCTCAGGGTCAAGGACCTCAAGTAATGCAGAACTAGGATCTCCTCTCCAATCAGCACCTAACTTATCAACTTCGTCTAATAATATTAAAGGGTTGTTAGTGCCAGCTTTTTTGAGAGCTTGAATTATTCTACCAGGCATAGATCCAATATAAGTTCTTCTATGACCTCTTATCTCAGCCTCGTCTCTTACTCCACCTAAGGACATTCTAACAAATTTTCTACCCGTAGCATTAGCGATAGATTTACCTAATGAAGTTTTTCCAACACCAGGAGGTCCTACTAAACAAAGTAATGGACCTTTAATTTTTCCAGTTCGCTTCTGAACAGCGAGGTATTCAATTATTCTTTCCTTTACTTTTTCAATGCCAAAATGATCATTGTCTAAGATTTTTTGAGCATCAGGTAAGTTACTCTTTAATTTACTTTTTTTCGACCAAGGAACAGCTAAAATCCAGTCTAAATAATTTCTTATAACAGTAGCCTCGGCGGACATCGGAGACATGTTTTTTAACTTTTTAATTTCCGATTGTGTTTTTTCTAATACATGTTTTGGTAGTTTTGACTTTTTTATTAAATCATTAATTTCATCAAATTCACTTTTACCGTCCTCACTATCACCAAGTTCCTTTTGGATAGCCTTCATTTGCTCATTTAGGTAATAATCTCTTTGTGTTTTTTCCATTTGTCTTTTAACACGATTTCTAATTCTTTTTTCAGCTTGAAGAACGCCTTGTTCTTCTTCAATGAATTTTAAAATTTTCTCTAAACGATCAGTAACGTTATCTAACTCCAGGAGATCTTGCTTAGAAGACATTTTAAGTTCTAAATTAGAACATATTATATCTGAAATTTTCGAAGGAATATCATTTTCATCGATGGAATTTAAAACCTCTGGAGTAATTTTTTTATTTAACTTGGAATAATTTTCAAATTGAGATTTTACAGCTCTTAGCATCCCAATAAGATTATCATCTTTTTCAGTTGATTTTTCATTAATTATGTCAACGTCAGCTAATAGAAAATCGTCATTTTTAAATGTTTTTATTTTTGCCCTAGAAACACCTTCAACTAAAACCTTAACTGTTCCGTCTGGTAACTTTAATAATTGAAGAATGTTTCCTAAAGTGCCAATTCTATATAAATCTTTTTCGCCAGGATCTTCAACTGATCCATCTTTTTGCGCGATAAGGAAAACTTTTTTATCCTCACTCATTACAGTTTCCAGTGCTTTGATTGATTTATCTCTACCAACAAATAAAGGCACTATCATATGTGGGAATACAACAATATCTCGGAGGGGTAAAATCGGAAGAAAGTTTTCTAACTTAGACATAAAATCACCATAAAAATTATATCTATTCAAATGTAAACTTAATTTAAAAAATCAAGCCCTGGGAAAGAAATATTTAAGCTTGAGCTCCAAGGTCTTTCTTTTTATCAGAATGAACCATAATTGGTAATTTTCCGCTTTCGACTGTTTCAGGACTAATTATTACTTCTTGAAGGTTTTCATGAGATGGAAGATCAAACATAGTATCCATAAGAATTGTTTCAAGTATAGATCTAAGACCCCTAGCACCAGTTTTTCTTGATATAGCAAGTTTAGCAATAGATTTTAATGCGTCTTTTCTGAACTCAAGATCAACTTTTTCCATTTTAAACAAGCTTTGATATTGTTTTGTTAATGCATTTTTTGGCTCTGTAAGAATTTTTATTAAAGATTCTTCGTCTAAGTCTTCTAATGTAGCAATTACTGGCAATCTTCCGACAAATTCAGGTATAAGACCATATTTTACAAGATCTTCTGGTTGTAAATTTTTTAAAATGTCACCTATTTTAGAGTCTTCATCAGACCTAACATCAGCACCAAATCCAATAGCTGTGCCTTTTTGTCGATGTTTGATAACTTGATCCAATCCAGAAAATGCACCACCACAAATAAATAATATGTTTGTTGTGTCAACTTGTAAAAATTCTTGCTGAGGATGCTTGCGACCGCCTTGAGGTGGTACAGATGCAACTGTACCTTCCATTAATTTTAAAAGAGCCTGCTGCACACCTTCACCTGAAACATCTCTAGTAATGGATGGATTATCAGACTTTCTTGATATTTTATCAATTTCATCAATGTAAACGATACCACGCTGAGCTTTTTCAACATTATAATCAGAAGCTTGCAGCAATTTTAAAATAATATTCTCCACGTCTTCACCAACATAACCTGCTTCGGTGAGTGTCGTGGCGTCTGCCATTGTAAATGGAACATCAAGAATTCTTGCTAGAGTTTGGGCTAATAGAGTTTTTCCGCATCCCGTTGGGCCAACTAACATTATATTTGATTTCGATATCTCAATATCTGATTTTTCTGAATTATTTAATCTTTTGTAATGGTTGTGCACAGCAACAGAAAGAACTTTTTTTGCTCTTGACTGACCAATAACATAATCATTCAAAATATTAAAAATTTCTTGTGGAGTATAATTATCTTTCTTCTCTACGGAGTTATTATTTTTATTTTCTTCACGAATAATATCCATGCAAAGTTCAACACACTCGTCACAGATAAATACAGTTGGACCAGCAATAAGCTTTTTAACCTCATGCTGAGATTTACCACAAAAAGAGCAATATAATGGGTTTTTACCATCTCCAGACTGATCGGATTTACTCATATTTAATTAACTCCTTGTAAATTAGGCTATTCTCTCCATTATGATAAAGCAAGAAAATAATTATTTTTTAAACATGCATTTTACATGCCGATTTATTTTTCAGAAGTATCTCTTTTATCAACGACATGGTCTATCAAACCAAAATTTTTTGCGTCTTCAGGCTTTAAAAAGTTATCTCTTTCAAGAGCTTTTTCTATATCTTTAATCGGTTTACCTGTATGCTTATTGTAAATTTCGTTAAGCCTAGATTTTAAATCTAAAATTTCTTTAGCGTGAATTTCTATATCGGTAGCTTGGCCTTGAAAGCCTCCTGAGGGTTGATGAAGCATAATCCTACTATTAGGCAAACTATACCTTTTACCTTTTGCGCCAGAAGTTAAAAGTAAACTTCCCATAGACGCTGCTTGGCCAAAACAAACAGTAGAAATATCAGGCTTAATATACTGCATAGTATCATAAATAGCTAAACCTGAAGTCACAATGCCACCGGGAGAATTAATATACATAGAAATATCTTTTTTGGGATTTTCAGATTCTAGGAATAATAATTGCGCACAAACTAAAGTTGACATCATATCGTCTACGGGGCCAACAACAAAAATTATTCTTTCTTTAAGCAATCTTGAGTATATATCAAAAGCTCGCTCACCTCTTGAAGTTTGCTCAACAACCATTGGAACGAGTGCTGATTTAATATTATCCATATCATCTAAACCTATTTATTTTTGAAAAATTTTTACGCATTGTTTTCCATTTTGAATAAAAATACATATGGGGTGAAAATTAAACATTTCAATATAGAATTATTCATTTATTTTTGTTTTTTTGTTAATTTCTTTTTACCTTCACCCTCTTCTTTGTACAAATCTTCAACAGAAACTGTTTTTTCTTTAATTTCAGACATTTCACAAATAAAATCAAATACCTTTTCCTCAAATAATGGCCCAGCGAGATTTTGCGATGCTTCTTTATTTTTTTCATAATACTCTAATACCTGTTTTTCTTGGCCAGGATATTTTTGCGCTTCCATCATAACAGCCTGTTTAATCTCTTCTTCTGATACGTCTATATTATTGTTTCTGCCAATATCGCCCATAAGCAAACCTAATTTTACTCTCCTTTGAGCAATATTTTTAGCGTCTTCCTTCTCATCTTTTGACATTTTTTCATCTGGCTTTGTATTATTTTCTTTATTATCATTTTTTGGATCAGTTTTATTTTTATTAAGGGAATTGCAAACTGAAATATATTCTTGTTCAACCATTCCCTCTGGTAAATCGAAATTATATTTTTTATTTAAAATATCGAGCAACTGCAGTTTCAGCTTAGATCTAGTGACATTACTGTGTTCATTGGAAATTTGATCTGATATTGCTTTCTTCAAATCTTTCATAGAAGGCATTCCAAGATTTTTAGCAAAATTTTCGTCATATTTTACAGGTACTGGCTCTCTTATTTCTTTAATCTTAACGTCAAATGTAACTTTTTTACCTGCTAACTTTTCCATTCCATAATCTTTAGGAAAACTTAATTTTAACTTTTTTTCTTCATTAACATTAAGCCCGACAAGACCTTCTTCAAATCCAGGAATAAAACTATTTGAACCAAGAGCTAGGTGATGTCCTTTACCTGTGCCACCATCAAAAGCTACATTATTCATTTTACCTTCAAAATCTATAACTAAGGTATCACCAAGTTTACTCTTACGTGCTTTTTTTAATGGTTGCGTTTGCTGGTTTTGTTTAGCTATTCTGTCTAATGCCTCGTTTACATCCTTGTCAGATACTTTTGCAATGAATTTTTCTAATTTAATTTTAGATAAATCAATATGTTTAATAATTGGCATGATTTCTAATGATAGTAAGGCTTTTAAATCTGAACCCTCATCATATTTTTCTATATCAATCGAAGGCTTCATAACAGGCTTTAAATTTTCATCTTGAATCGCCTTTTTTGATGCTTCATCAATAGATGTTTGTAAAATTTCACCTCTAACTTCTTTGCCTATTCTTGCTTTTAATATTGAGGTTGGTATCTTACCTGGTCTAAATCCTGGAATCCTTGCTGTTAATGCAATTTCAGATAACTTTTTATTAATTTTATCTTCAATTTCCTTTGCTGAGATTACTATATTAAATTCTCGTTTAAGTCCTTTTGAATTTTTTTTTGTTATTTTCATTTTTTCTATTCTTTTTTAGGTTATTTTATTTTTTGCCAAACTTGGGAACTACATAGTAAAAGTATACACCCACTGACTTTTAGATTATCACCTTCAACTTCCATTTTTGAGTTAAATGTTTTGTTATCTGTAGGTCTCCAAATTTTTCCTTTTTTAAATTTCCCTGGAGAAATATTTTTCATACCCCATACGATTGGTTTGTTTAGATGTTCATAATCATGAATTTTTGATGAGTTATCTTCCCAAAAGGCATCTTTAATAACTCCACAAGTTAGGTTTTTATTTTTTTGACATGGTCCCATTTCAACTATTAAATACCCACCTTTATCACTTGTTTCTGTCCTAAACAATCCAGAAATATTTTCTGTGTGAGCGTACAATGGAAATAATAAAATAATTAAAATACTGTATGTAAAATTTTTCATAAAATAAAGCCGATATTATTAACGCATTTAATGGGGCGAGTGACCGGAGTTGAACCGGCGACCTCAAGAGCCACAATCTCGCGCTCTAACCAACTGAGCTACACCCGCCATAATTTTAAATTTAATTACATTTTAAGATAACTCCCGTCAATAAAATATGTAATATTTATTTTTTTATATATAAATAATTAATTTAAAGCCTTACTTAAAAAAAAATTGAACTTTATGATCAAAAATATAGATTTAATGGAAAACGAAAATGCCTTTAAGGTTTTATCTAGGGCCCAGGAATTAGAAGAGACAGGAGAGAAGATAATTAATCTTGGCATAGGTCAGCCTGACTTAAATCCTCCTAAATATGTAATTGAAGAAGCAATAAATGCTTTAAAAAATGAAAATCATGGTTACTCTAACGCCAAAGGAATGTTAAAACTTAGAGAAACCATTTCAAATGAATATCAATCTCTTTATAAGCAGAATATAGATCCAGATAATATAATTGTTTCACCAGGCGCAAAACCGATTATTTACATGGCTATTTCTATGTTAAGTGAATATAATTGCGAAATATTATTATCTAACCCAAGTTTTCCAATTTATTCATCGGTTATTAAATATTGTGGTGCAAGACCCGTATATTATGATTTAAAAGAAGAAAATAATTTTGATTTTATAGCTGATGATATTATTGAGAAAATCACTGACAAAACAAAACTAGTAATTTTAAATTCACCTTGCAATCCAACTGGGAGTGTAATCAAAACAAAAGAATTAAAAAAATTATTAAATTTTATTGAAAATTTACCTTATAAAGTTTATATTTTGAGTGATGAAATCTATTCAAAAATAATATTTAATCCAAATATTCCAACAAGTGTCCTACAATATTCAAACAATCTTGAAAATCTAATAATTATTAATGGATTATCAAAATCATTTTCAATGACAGGCTGGCGAATTGGCTGGGGAATTTTTCCTCATTGCCTAATTAACAATGCTGAAAAATACGCCGTAAACATATTTTCGTGTGTAAATAATTTTACACAATTTGCAGCAATATCCGCTTTATTAAAAGATTTTAATTATACTAAAAATCTAAAAAATATTTTCAATTCTAGAGTAAGTTTGATGGTTAAAGGAATAAATCAAATAAATGGATTTCAGTGCAAGCATCCAAGTGGTTCTTTTTATTGTTTTGTAAATATTAAAAATACAAACTTAAGCTCATCAGAAGTACAAGATATTTTATTAGAAAAATTAGGCATAGCTACAATAGATGGTAATAATTTTGGTTCTTACAATGGTTATCTAAGAATTTCATGTTGCACTTCAAAAGAAAATATTAAATTAGCATTAGAAAAGATTGGTAATTATTTTAATTAATTTGACTATTATATAGTATTTTGCCTATTTTATAGGCAAAATAAATTGCAGCTTACAAAAAAATGCTTAAACAGAAAAATAATTTAAAAAAATTACAAAAATATTCTCTACATATATAACTAAAATTTACATAATTAATATGAAAAAAATTGAAGCTATTGTTAAACCCTTCAAGCTAGATGAAGTTAAAGAAGCTTTAAGTAAAATTGGAGTTTCAGGGTTGACTGTTTTTGAAGTTAAAGGTTTTGGCCGACAAAAAGGGCATACAGAACTCTATAGAGGCGCCGAATATGTAGTTGATTTTTTACCAAAAATTAAACTTGAGTTTATAATTAATGATGAAATTTTAGAAGAAGTAATTGAAACAATTAAATCCTCAGCTCACACAGGTAAAATTGGGGATGGTAAGATTTTCGTTTCAAATATTGAAGAGATTATAAGAATAAGAACAGGTGAAAAAAATTCTGATGCAATTTAAGTAATTTAAATGGGAGTTTAGATTAAATTTAATTTGGAGAAAATAATAATGACAGATGTAAAAAAGATATTAAAAGCCATTAAAGATAACGATATAACTTATGTAGATCTTAGATTTACTGATCCTAGGGGTAAATTACAGCATGTTTCACAACATGTTAGTACTATTTCTGAGGAAAGTTTAAATGAGGGTTTTATGTTTGATGGTTCATCAATTGCTGGTTGGAAGGCAATAAATGAATCTGATATGTTAATGAAACCTGATTTCAATAGAACTTTTATTGACCCATTTTATGCCCAACCAACTTTGTCAATTTTTTGTGATATTTTAGATCCAATAACTGGGGCTCCTTATGATAGAGACCCCAGATCTACAGCAAAAGGTGCATTAAATTATATGAAAAGTGTAGGAATAGGTGATAATGCTTTTTTTGGGCCAGAACCCGAATTTTTTATTTTTGATGATGTAAAAATGGAGGTTTCAAGCACTGTAAGTTATGCTGAAGTGGATTCTTCTGAAAATCCAGGGAACAGCGCGCGTGACTATGATGCTGGTAATATGGGGCATAGACCTGGTATAAAAGGTGGTTACTTCCCAGTACCGCCAGTTGATAGCGGACAAGATATTAGAAGTGAAATGGTGTCAGTATTGTCAGACATGAATGTCCCTATGGAAAAACATCACCATGAAGTTGCACCTGCTCAACATGAATTGGGATTAAAATTTGGAACATTAATAGATACGGCTGACAATGTGCAACTTTATAAGTATGCAGTTCATATGGTAGCCCATTCATATGGAAAAACTGCAACATTTATGCCTAAACCAGTAGCAGGAGATAATGGTTCAGGAATGCATGTTCACCAATCAATTTGGAAATCAGGTAAACCACTATTTGCTGGCAATGAATACGCTAATCTCTCTGAAACTGCTCTTTTCTATATTGGTGGTATTATTAAACATGCAAAAGCTATTAATGCATTTACAAACCCCTCCACAAATAGCTATAAAAGACTAGTTCCAGGTTTTGAAGCGCCTGTACTTTTAGCTTATTCTTCCAGAAATAGATCTGCGTCTTGCCGTATCCCCTTTGCACAGAGCCCAAGTGGAAAAAGAGTTGAAATAAGATTCCCTGATGCAATGGCAAATCCTTATTTAGCTTTTGCCTCTATGCTTATGGCAGGACTTGATGGCATCCAAAATAAAATTCATCCGGGTGAGTCTATGGATAAAGATTTGTATGATTTGCCTATTGATGAATTAGCAAATGTGCCAACAGTTTGTGGGTCTTTAAGAGAAGCTTTGGAATCTTTACAAACTGATAATAACTTCCTTACACAGGGAGGTGTATTTTCTAAAGATCAGATTAATGCATATGTAGAATTAAAAATGGAAGAAGTGATTAATTTTGAGCACGCTCCACATCCCATTGAATATCAAATGTATTATTCATCCTAATAATATTTTTATTAAAAAAAAAAGACTGGAAACAGTCTTTTTTTTTGCCTGAAAACAATATATACACTAAGAAATTTAAAATTATACTATATTAGCTAATTTTTTTCTTTTTGAATGACAGATCTTTTTACCCAAACCAAAACAAGAAAACTAAAAAAAGACAGTTACAATTCCGATGACATTATAGTTCTAGAAGGTCTTGAGCCAGTTAGAAAAAGACCTGGGATGTATATTGGTGGCACAGATGAAAAAGCCTATCACCATTTAATAATTGAAGTTTTAGACAATTGTATTGATGAGGCTATTGAGGGACATGCAAACTTAATTGAAATAGAACTTTTATCATTAAATACTATCAAAATAAGTGATAATGGTAGGGGGATACCAATTGACAATCATCCAAAATACCCAAATAAATCAGCACTTGAAGTAATTTTAACAACTCTGCATTCGGGAGGAAAATTTAATGATAAAAATTATACTACCTCAGGCGGACTTCATGGAGTTGGTGTATCTGTAGTTAATGCACTTTCAAGTGAGCTAATAGTAGAAATAACCAGAAATAATAGAGTTTATAAACAAAAATATACTAGGGGACTTGCAACAAACAAACTTTTAGAAATTTCAAAAGTTTCAAAAAAATCTGGTACTAGCATCCAATTTACTCCAGATAATGAGATTTTTTATAAATGCTCTTTTAATCCTAATACAATAATTAATATGGCCAAAATTAAGGCATACCTCACAAAAGGAATTGAAATAACTTGGAAGTGCGATAAGAGCTTAGTAAAAAATTATAATATTGAAGAAAAATTAATTTTTAAATTTCCTAATGGAATTTTAGACTTTCTTCACAATTCTACTTCAGGTAAGTCTTTTCTTTCTTCAGAAAATTTTTTTGGCTCTATTCCGTTCAATAATAATAGAATTGATTGGGTAATGAATTGGCTAGGACCGAGTGAAGATGGCTTTTTTAAAAGTCATTGTAACACAATAAGCACACCATTAGGTGGAACTCATGAAAATGGTTTTAAAAATGCTATTTTAAAGGGATTTAAAAATTGGGGTGAACTATCTGGTATTAAGAAGTCACAAGAATTAATTGTAGAGGATATTTTTTCAGAAACGGCTGTAATAATTTCAATTTTTTTAAGCAATCCTCAATTTCAAGGACAGACAAAAGAAAAACTAGTTAACAACGAATTAAGTAAAATTCTATCCAACATTATAAAAGATGCATTTGATTATTGGCTGTCTTCAAATCCAACTAGAGCAAATGATTTACTTAACATAGCAATTAATAAATTAGAAGAAAGAAAAAGGAGAAAGCAAGAAAAAGAAATTGATCGTAAAACCTCAACTAAAAAATTTAGACTTCCTGGCAAATTAGCTGATTGCTCATCATCAAATTTTAATGAAACTGAATTATTTATAGTCGAGGGAGATAGTGCTGGAGGTAGCGCCAAACAAGCACGAGATAGAATTACGCAGGCGATCCTTCCATTACGAGGTAAAATCTTAAATGTTGCAACTGCAACTAAAGATAAATTAATTAATAATCAAGAACTTTCTGATCTTAAGCTTGCACTTGGTTTTAGAAATAATAAAGATTTTGAACTAAGGTATGGAAAAATAATAATTATGACAGATGCTGATGTGGATGGTGCACATATAGCTGCTTTATTAATGACCTTTTTTTATTTAGAAATGCCTTCAGTTATAGAAAATGGTCATTTATTTTTGGCTCAGCCTCCCCTTTACAGATTATCATTAGGAAATGTTACTGAGTATGCTTCAGATGAAAATGAAAAAGAACTTTTAATTAGCAATAAATTTAAAAATTCTAATAATCTTGAAGTAAGTAGATTTAAAGGATTAGGTGAAATGCCACCAAAACAATTAAAAGAAACCACTATGTCAAAAACAAATAGGTCATTAATAAAAGTAAGTTTGCCTAAAAGGAATATTGTTCAGGCTGATGAAAGAAGGTCAATTGACAATCTTGTGGATACATTGATGGGCAAAAAAGCTGATCTTAGATTTGAATATATTAAAACCAATGCTATATCAATTTTAGATGAGATTGATATCTAATTTATATATTTTATTCAAATTATTTTTTTTAAAACTTTAATCATAATCTTATTGTGTAAATGAATAAATTTAATAATCTTGGCTTATCAAACGACTTAGTCTCATTACTTAGTGAATTAGGCTATAAAGAACCAACTAAAATTCAATCTTTATCAATACCCTTAGCTTTAATGGGGCGGGATATACTTGGTTGCGCGCAAACCGGGACAGGAAAAACTGCCTCATTTGTTTTACCTATAATTGAAATTTTAAATAATCAAAAGTCGAAGGCTAGAATGCCTCGTTCATTAATTTTAACGCCTACTAGAGAATTGGCTGAACAGATTTCTATCTATTTCAAAAAAATTTTAAAATACAATAAGTTGAATTTTTGCTTACTTATTGGAGGAACAGCATTAACTGATCAAGATAAATTATTAAATAAAGGGGTTGATATTTTAATAGCTACTCCTGGCAGACTTATAGATCATATTAATAGGGGTAACATACTATTTAATGATTTAAAAATTTTAGTTATTGATGAAGCTGATAGAATGCTAGATATGGGTTTTATTCCTGATATAGATCAGATTTCTGAAAATTTACCAAAAATAAGACAAACTTTATTTTTTTCAGCAACTCTTAACAAAGAAATACTAAACATTGGTAAAAGATTTGTGATTAACCCAAAATTGATTGAAGTTTCTCCACCATCATCTACTTCTAATACCATCGATCAGTATATAATAAAATGCAATAATGAAAATAAGCTAAACACTCTAGAAAATATTTTATCAAATATAGAAACAAAAAATACAGTGATTTTTTGCAACAAAAAAAAAGATATTGGTTCATTATATTCAGATTTAAAAAGAAAAAATATTTCTTCCATAATATTTCATGGAGACCTATTACAATCAAAGCGACAAGAAGCATTAAATGAGTTTAAAAATGGCAATAATAAAATTTTAATTGCATCTGATGTTGCAGGAAGAGGCATCGATATCGAAAATATTTCTCATGTCATTAATTTTGATGTGCCAATAAATCCAGAAGATTATGTTCACAGAATTGGAAGAACAGGAAGAGCAGGAAAAAATGGTACTGCAATCACATTTGTTTTAAAAAAAGATACCAAATACCTTCAAGAAATTGAAAAGCTAATAAAAAAGAAAATTAAAATTTTAAATATAAATTTAGAAGAAAAAATATTAAAAGATTATGAATTTGACACTTTATATGAAAGTAACCAAATTCCAAATTTTTTAAAAAGGTAATTAATCTTTACTGTTATTATAAGCTAAATCACAATGCTTTAAACAATAAGGTTTTCCTGACAATACTGGTTCACCACAAAACTTAAAGTCTAAATTTTTTGGATCACCATATGGCCATAGACATTTATTTCTTGACCAGTCCAAACTTCTTAAAACTAATCTCAGAGGCATGGGACCACGTAAAGTCTCATCCCACTCATTTTTTTGCGTTTTTGGTTTAATTGAAGGCTTTATTGGAGACTGTCTCTTTTCTAAACCTAGTCTATGTGCCTTCCCAGCTACAGCATTTCTTGAAACACCAAGTTCTTCACCGATTTTAGTAATCGATAATTTTTTATCCCAAAGCTCTCTTAATTTTGCTAATCTGTCTTCTGTCCATCCACTTTGAGCTTTATTCATATATAACCTATTAATTAAATTTTATTGTCTTAAACATTATAAAATATCTTTGGTCAAGAATTTTTCCATTAATTCTATCTGATAATCTAACATATGCTTACCTAAATGGATTTTTCGATTAATTAATTTTGCTTCATTGAGAAGTCTAGTCATTGCAGGTTTCATGATAATATCAGCAATTAATGAACTAGAAGAAGATTTTTCAACATCAAATGGAAGTTCATCACTTTCTTTTAGGCCTAGTGATGTGGTATTAATAAGAATATCACATTCAGAAAAATCTTTATATAATTTAATATCTAAGTCAGGATACCATTTTAAAACAGAGTTGCATAAATCACTAGCAGTCTCTTCTGTTCTATTTATAATATAAATTGAGTTAACTTGATTTTTTGCTAATGAAAAAGCTATCGCCCTTGAAGCTCCTCCTGCTCCTGCTAAAAATATTCTCTTTCCTGTTACATCATAACCTTGCGACTTCAAACCGGAAATAAATCCGTCACCATCAAAATTATTTCCAATGAGCTCTCTTTTTTTATTAAAATAAGCAACATTTACCGCACCTATCATTTCTGCATTAGGCAATAATATATCGCAATATTTAGCAACATCTACTTTGTGAGGTATTGTAACGCAAAATCCATAAAAATTAGTAAACGATCTTAAACCTTCAATAGTTAGCTGTAAATTTTCTTTTTTCACATGAATTGGAATCATTAATTGATTTTTGTTATTGTATATCCATTTTTCATTATAGATATCAGGCGCTCTAACATGCTCAATCGGATCTGCGAGTACGCCAAAAAGTTTAGTCTTAGCATTAACTTTTAACATAATTATGTTTATTTATTATTTTTTGTAAAATCCAATGATAATGAATTGATACAATACCGTAAACCATTTTGGCCTGGGCCATCGGGGAAAACATGACCTAAATGAGCATCACAATTATTGCATCTAACCTCAGTTCTAACCATAAAATGAGATCTATCTTCTAAAGACTTTATTAAATGGTCAGATAGAGGTTCAGTAAAACTTGGCCAACCAGAATTACTGTTATACTTCTTATCGCTATCAAATAACTCAGTTTCACAACATACACAGACATAAATTCCATTTTCATTATTATCTAAATATTTACCACTGAAAGGCCTTTCTGTTCCACCTTTTCGTGTAATATAGAACTGCTCAGTTGAAAGTTTGTCTTTCCAATAATTTTCATCAAATTTTTTTTCAGTCATAAAAAGCCCTAATCACTATCTAATATTATATAAGCATAAAATATTCTTTCAATAGTACCTAGTATACATAAAACTGAAAAAATTAATGCTATTAAGTTGAATTTTTCAGGAAATATGAACATTAAAGATAGAAAAAAAATTGTAATAGCCCCCCCCATAAAACCACCGACATGATAAAAACCTTTTTTAGGGTTCCTCTTAATAAATCTATTGTTTTCAAAAATTGCAATTCCAAAAAAAGCACTTGATGTGCCAAAAAATGTTGCAAGAAGTATTGAACCAAAAATTGCATTTGAATTATCTTTTAATATAAATGCCAATGGAACCAATGAGTAAGAAATTAAATCAAACACAATATCTATAAAACCTCCAAATTCAGTTATTCTTGTTTTATTTGCTATAATTCCATCAACCCCATCCAAAATCCTTCCCAAAAGAAATACAAATAAAGCTATGTTATTTAAGCCTTCCAATATCAGATAAAAGGATAGAAATGACATGCTTAGTCCAAACAATGAAATATAATTAGCATTTACACCAAATTTATAAAAAGGAGTCGCCACCAATTCTAAAAAAGGTTTAAAAATTTTTATAAAATATTCATCTATCATTTTTTAGGTGGGATAGAAAATAACTGTCCTGGAAAGATTAAATCTGGGTTAGTAATTTGATCTTTATTCTCTTCAAAAATTTGAATGTATTTAAAAGGATCCCCGTAAAGTCTGTAAGCTATTGTCCATAACATATCACCTGGTTTTATTAATATGAAATTTTCTGGTACATCATTATAAGGTATCTCAACCCTCATAAAAGGAAAAGTAATTTTATCTAAAATTTCATCTTTATCAGATTTCAAAACTACTAGTAAATCATGCAAACCATAATCAAATATTGTATCTGAATTATATTGCCATTTTGAATTTTCAATTTTTATAGTTTCCATTATTTTTTTATTAATATATAATTCAATTCTTTTTCCAAAATTTACTTCTCCCTGTATAGAAACAAAACCATTTTCATTAAAAAAAATTGTTTTTACATTAAAAATTTTTTTATTACTTTTGATTTTTTTCTGAATAACAAGGTCATTTTCAACTTTATAAATTTTTTGTTTTTCTAATGGCTGTTGAATAATGTTAATATTTTCTCCATTTTTGTTTGGTACTGATATTACCAAAGGCTGATCTTTTTTTAGCTTATCAATTTTAGTAATAAATAAATGCTTGTGCTTAAGTACTAAACCATTGTTATTTATCTGATCTATAGAAATTAAATTATCTCCAGTTTTTAAATTTTCTTTTGAAATAACAACCCAGTTTCCGTCACTATCTACAATTGAACTATCTATTAAATCACCTTTATTTAAAATATTGATATTAGAATTTGGTTGCCCTTTACCAGCAATTACAAAACTTCCATCTGGAGATACTTTAATAATATCTATTTCAGGCAATAATTCTTTTTCAAAAGAAAGATTATTATTTTTTTGAAAGTTTTGAGTATCTGAGAAATTATCAAATTCTAAATTTTGTTTTTTATTAGTTTTGAGATTAAAATTATCTTCGAAAATTTTTGTATTTGATTGATGAGAATTGGAATATAGTGTATAAAAAAAATAGCTTCCATACATCAATATAAAGCCAAAAACTAAATATAGGATAAATTTCATTTAAACAATTTATTTTAAGACAAAAATCTAAATTTACATAATTATAACATAAATTAGATACACTATTAAGTTAAGAAATATAAATACTTAAATTCCAGTTAAGTTATTATTTTTAAAGGGAAATACTATGAGCAAAATTAAAGTTAAAAATCCGTTAGTAGAAATTGATGGAGATGAAATGACTAGAATCATATGGAAGATGATTAAAGAAAAGTTTATTTTCCCATATTTAGATATTGATTTAAAATATTTTGACCTTGGTATTGAGTATAGAGATAAAACAACTGACAAAGTTACCATAGACGCTGCTAATGCAATTAAGCAATATGGTGTTGGCGTTAAGTGTGCAACAATAACACCCGATGAAGATAGAGTTAAAGAATTTAACCTTAAAGAAATGTACCGATCACCTAATGGGACTATAAGGAATATTCTTGGCGGAACAGTATTTAGACAACCAATAATTGCAAAAAATGTACCTCGGTTAGTGCCTGGATGGACCATGCCTATTGTTATTGGACGACATGCATTTGGTGATCAATATAGAGCTACAGATACAATAATACCAAGCTCAGGCAGGCTAAGTATGGTTTTTGAACCAGACGATGGAAGTAAAAAAATACAGCATCAAATTTTTAACTTTCCTGGTCCTGGCATAGCCATGACAATGTACAATCTTGATGAATCTATTAAAGGATTTGCGAGAGCATGCTTTAATTACGGATTGGATTTAGGTTGGCCTGTATATCTATCAACAAAAAATACTATTTTAAAAGTTTATGATGGCAGGTTTAAAGATATTTTTAATGACGTTTATGAAAGAGAGTTTAAGTCTCAATTTGAAAAAAAGAAAATTACTTATGAGCATAGATTAATTGATGATATGGTTGCTTGTGCTTTAAAATGGGATGGGGGCTTTGTATGGGCATGCAAAAATTATGATGGTGATGTTCAATCTGATACGGTTGCTCAAGGCTTTGGCTCACTTGGCCTTATGACTTCAGTGCTTCTCACACCAGACGGCAAAACCGTAGAAGCAGAGGCTGCACATGGAACGGTTACAAGACATTACAGGCAGCATCAAGCTGGAAAACAGACTTCTACTAACCCAATTGCATCAATTTTTGCTTGGACACGTGGCCTTTCTTATAGAGCCAAGTTTGACAATAGTGAAAAAGTTGAGCAGTTTGCTAAAAACCTCGAAAGGGTCTGTATTGAAACTGTTGAAAGTGGATACATGACAAAAGATTTGGCCCTTCTTGTTGGTAGTGACCAACCATGGTTAACAACAACCCAATTTTTAAATAAAATTGATGAAAATTTTAAAAAAGTAATGTCTGATTAGTTTAATTTTTTAATATGTTTAATCAATGTCTCAATTGTTGCATTTGAAGCATTTATGTCATTTCCTCCAGATTGTGCCATCATTGGTCTTCCACCACCTCCTTTACCACCAAACTGAGAAGAACCAATCTTTACTAAATCAACGGCATTTATCCTATTGCTAAGTTCGCTTGTAACACCTACAACTAGAGATATTTTATTACTTTCAATTGTAATTACTGCCACAACACAATCACTTTGATTATAAAGAATTTTATCAGCTATTCCTTTGAGATTTTTAGGGGATACATCATTAAAAACTTTACTAATAAATTTTACATCACCGATTTGAACTACTTTCTCATTACTATTAGAAGGCTGCGAATTGTTATTTTTATAATTATTAAATTCTTTTTCAATTTTCCTTTTATCTTCGTTAAGAGAAATGATTTTTTCAACCAAATGTTCATCAGAAGACTTCATTAATTCACTTAAATTTTTTAAAATATCATATTTTTCGTTTACCCATTCTAATGCTTTTACGCCAGTAATTGCTTCAATTCTTCTTATGCCAGAAGATACAGAGCCTTCACTAATAATTTTTAGTAAACCTATTTCACCTGTTCTTTTAACGTGTGTTCCCCCACAAAGTTCAATTGACCAATAAGATTTGTTCGTGTCTGAACTTTTACCAAATGAAACAACTCTAACAATATCTCCGTATTTTTCTCCAAACAAAGCGGTTGCACCTTCATTTTTTGACTGAGAAATCTCCATTTCACGAATTAAAACCTCAGAATTATCTCTAATTTTTTTATTGATATGGTCCTCAATTTTAAACAAATCTTTTCTTGTTAATGGATAATTATGACTAAAATCAAATCTTAATCTCTCCGAAGAAACTAATGATCCCTTTTGTGATATATGCTTACCTAAAATATCTTTTAGTGACTGGTGTAAGATATGAGTTGAAGTATGATTAGTTGCTGATAATTTTCTTTCATTTGCATCTATAGAAAGTTGTATATTATCATTAATTTGTAGGTTTCCTTTTTCAATTAAAATTTTATGAAGATAAACGCCATTTTTAGTTTTATCGCAATCCAATACTATTGCAGAAAGATCATTATTTTTATTTAATTTTCCTTTATCAGCAAGTTGACCTCCAGAAGTTGCATAAAATGGAGTTTGATCAAAAACAACTAAAGCTTCAGTTCCCTTTTTAGCAACATTAACAAAACTAGAATTGATAATTATACTTAAAACCTTTGCGTTACAAAATTCATTATCATAACCAACAAAGCTAGTAGGTTGGCATTTGTTTTCAATTTCTGAAAATAATTTATCATATGAGATATCTCCTGAACCTTTCCAGGAAGAGCGGGCTAATTTTTTTTGTTTATTCATTTCTTTTTTAAATTCAACTTCATTTATATTAATTTTTTTTGACTTTAAAATATCCTGAGTTAAGTCAAACGGAAATCCATATGTATCATAAAGCTTAAACGCAACCTTTCCATCAAGCATTTGACCAGATGTTAGCCCTTTGGTTTCATCATCAAGAATTTTTATCCCACGTTCTAAAGTTTCTTTGAATTTATTCTCTTCAGTTTCAAGTGAACTATAAATAAGTTCTTGTGCCTCGATTAATTCAGGAAAGGCATCTCCCATCTCTTCAATTAGATCTGGTACTAATTTACATAACAATGGATCCTTACAACCTAAAATATGCGCATGCCGCATTCCTCTTCTCATAATCCTTCTTAAGACATAACCCCTTCCCTCGTTAGAAGGCAAAATTCCATCAGCAATTAAAAAACTCGATGACCTTAAATGATCAATAATAACTCTATGAGAAACTTTATATTTTCCATCTTTACGTGTTGATGACTTTTCAGCACTTGATGTAATTAACTTGTCCATAAGGTCTATATCGTAATTATCGTGCTTTCCCTGAAGTATTGCTGCTAATCTCTCTAGCCCCATACCTGTATCAATTGAAGGCCTAGGCAAATTAATTCTTTTTTGATTATCTAATTGCTCAAATTGCATGAACACCAAGTTCCAAATTTCAATATATCTATCACCATCTTCATTTTTACTACCTGGAGGGCCCCCAAAAATACTCTCACCGTGATCATAAAAAATTTCAGAGCATGGACCACATGGGCCTGTATCACCCATTGACCAAAAATTATCATTCGTATTTATAGCAATGATTTTTTTATCATCTAAACCAGAAACATTTTTCCATATTTTTTTGGCTTCTATATCATCATGATAATAAGTAACCAATAATTTATCTTTTGAAAAACCAAATTCTTTAGTCAATAAATCCCAAGCAAAATAAATTGCTTTTTCCTTAAAGTAATCACCAAACGAAAAATTACCTAGCATTTCGAAAAAAGTATGGTGCCTTGCTGTATGACCAACATTTTCTAGGTCATTATGCTTACCGCCAGCCCTAACACATTTTTGACTTGTCACTGCCCTTTTATACTCACTATTTTCTTGGCCAGTAAATATATTCTTAAATTGAACCATACCTGAGTTAACAAACATCAGGGATGGATCGTTGTCAGGTACTAAACTACTAGATCGTACAATTTCATGATCATTTTTGTTGAAATAACTAATGAAAGTTTTTCTAATATCTGAAACACTTGTCATAATTATTACCTAGAAAATATTAGATTTAGGTATTTATAACAAGTTTCAATTATTTATCAATTTTAAGTTTGTATCAAAATAGTTTATTCTTCTTTGTTATCTATTTTTTCTTCAAGCATTTTTTCGTTAACTATTCCAGAATTCTGCCTTATCAATGTTTCTATTTCTTCAGCTATATCAGGATTTTCTTTTAAAAAAGTCTTGGCATTTTCTCTGCCTTGACCAATTCTTTCAGTTTTATATGAATACCATGAGCCTGATTTTTCAATTATTTCAGATTCAACTCCCAAGTCAACAAGTTCACCAGTTTTAGAAATTCCCTCACCATACATAATATCAAATTCTACTGTTCTAAATGGAGCTGATACCTTATTTTTAACAACCTTAACTCTAGTTTGATTTCCAATAATATCATCTCTTTCTTTAATAGCACCAATTCTTCTTATATCTATTCTAACTGAAGAATAAAACTTTAACGCGTTCCCACCAGTTGTAGTTTCTGGATTACCAAACATAACCCCAATTTTTAATCGTATCTGATTAATAAATATTACTAAACAATTAGATTTTGAAATTGAACTTGTTAGCTTTCTTAAAGCTTGGCTCATTAACCTTGCATGCAAACCAACATGATGATCCCCCATTTCTCCCTCAAGCTCAGCTCTAGGGGTTAAAGCAGCAACTGAGTCAACTACTAAAACATCTACAGCACCAGACCTAACTAAAGTATCTGTAATTTCCAAAGCCTGCTCTCCAGCATCTGGCTGCGAAATAACTAATTCATCAACGTTAACACCTAATTTTTTTGCATAAATAGTATCTAATGCATGCTCAGCATCAATAAATGCACATGTTCCACCATTTTTTTGAGCTTCGGCAAGAACATGTAATGCTAATGTGGTTTTTCCAGATGATTCTGGACCATAAATTTCAACAATTCTTCCTTTTGGGAAACCACCGATGCCAAGAGCAATATCTAAACTTAATGATCCTGAAGAAATAGCTTCAATATCAACTACAGATTCATTTTGGCCTAATTTCATTACTGAACCTTTACCAAATGATTTTTCAATTTGGCCTATAGCCATTTCCAGTGCTTTTAATTTATCTTCAGAATTTTCTTTCAACTTATATACCTCTGCAACCATACTTTTCTCCTATTTCGCATACATTTCTAAACAGTGCAATAAACATATTAATAATTAATAACAATAAATTTTGTACATGTTTTGTTCTATAACGAATTATATAATATTCATGTTTTGTTCTATATGTCAAATAATTATTCGTCTCTATGAACTTTTTCCATTCTCTCATGTTTTTCTTGTGCGTCCAATGAGAGAGATGCGATTGGTCTAGCCTCTAATCTTTTGAGATTAATAGGCTCATCAGTTTCTTGGCAATATCCGTATGAACCATCATCTATCCTTCTTAATGCAGCATCAATTTTAGATATAAGTTTTCTCTCTCTATCCCTTGCTCTTAAAAGAATTGATGCGTCAGCCTCTAATTGAGCTCTATCAGCTGCATCAGGCTTTTGGAGAGTTTCCTCAGATAAGCCTAAAATCGTATCTGAAGCTCCGTTTATAAGTTCATTTTTCCAGTCCAAAAGTTTCTTTCTAAAATATGCTAATTGTAAAGGACTCATAAACTCTTCTTTATCTGAAGGAGAATACCCTTCAGGTATTTTTATTTGATCAAGTGGTTTTTCAGAATTTGGCATTAACAGTTTTAAATAATTTAAAAAAATTTACATACATATATATTAATATTATTGTCTAAATAGTTTTTTTTATATATCTAGTCAATATAGATTCTATTTAAGGTTCGATCATAAAGTGCTTCAAAGAAAAAAAACAGGAAATTTCAAACCAAAGGGCCGACAAGTTAAAATAGAAGCCATTAAAGAACTTTATAAAATTATTGGATATAATACTGAATTTAAAAGAGATATGCTCATAGAATATCTTCATTTAATTCAAGATGCTAATGGATATATATCTAGTGACTTAATGGAAGCATTATCAAATGAAATGAAACTTCCGTTGGTTGAAGTTTGGGAAGTTGCAAGTTTTTATGATCATTTTGATTTAATTAAAGACAACGAAACACCACCACCAAAAAAAACTATAAGAGTATGTAATTCATTATCCTGTTTTTTAAATGGCTCTAGTAATTTAATTAAAGAACTTAAGGAAGATAGCTACATAAATGATGACGTTCGTATAATTGAGGCTCCATGCCTTGGAGCTTGCGACATGGCACCTGCCGCAGCTCAAAAACATTATTTAATACCTAAAGCAAATAAAAATAAAATAGTAAAAATTCTAAGTGGATCAAAAGTAAAAGACCCTTTAGAAAATACCATAGATTTTGATCAATATATAAAAAGTGGTGGTTATTCATCTTTAGTAAAAATTATCAATGGAAAAATAACGCACTCTAATATTTTAGATGAAATTAAAGTTTCCGGCTTAAGAGGTTTAGGAGGAGCTGGTTTTCCAACTTTTAAAAAATGGGAAATAGTAAACTCTGAAAAGGGAATAAAATATGTTGCTGTGAATGGAGATGAAGGTGAGCCAGGAACTTTTAAAGATAGGTTCTATCTAGAAAAAGATCCTCATCGAGTATTAGAGGGCATGTTAATTGCAGCCTATTTCATAGGAGCTAAAGATTGTTATTTTTACATAAGGGATGAATACCCTGAAATAAGAATTTTCATTAATAAAGAAATTAAAAAAGTCAAATTATATCTCAATTTAAATATTAATATTCATATAAGAAGAGGTGCTGGTGCTTATATTTGTGGTGAAGAATCAGCTATGATAGAATCTATTGAAGGCAAAAGAGGTTTACCAAGGCACAGGCCACCTTATGTTGCTCAAAAAGGAATTTTTAATAAACCGACATTAGTAAATAATATTGAAACACTTTATTGGATAAGAGAAATCATAGAAAAAGGAGGTAAAAATTTTGCAAGCAAAGGCTCTAAAGACCATCCTGGAGCTAGAAGCTACTCAGTTTCTGGAAGAGTAAAATATCCTGGAGTTGTTTTTGCTCCTGCAGGCTCTACAGTTAACGAACTGATTCAAAAATGTGGTGGTATACTTGATGGTCATAAATTTAAAGCTTATCTACCAGGTGGAGCTTCAGGTGGCATTTTACCATCAGCAAAAGGTGATGTCCCATTGGATTTTGGTGGAGAATTAACTGAATATGGCTGCTTTGTTGGTTCACATGCTATTGTTATTTTATCTGATAAAGATAACTTAGCGGATGTAGCTTTAAATTTAATATCTTTTTTCAAACATGAGAGTTGTGGTCAATGTACTCCTTGCAGAAATGGCACAGAAAAAATTATTAATATTATAAAAAATAATTCTAAATGGGATAAAGATCTACTTTCCGATATTTCAGAAGTTATGGCAAATGCCTCTATATGTGGTTTAGGACAAGCAGCTTCAAATCCAATTTTATCTGTATTGAAATTTTTTCCAAAAGATGTAGGAATTAAATAACCAAAAAAGTATGTCAAAAGATAAAATAAAATTTGAATTAAATGGAAAAAAAGTTTCAGCTTTTGCTAATGAAACTATTTGGGAAGTTTCAGAAAGATTAGGTGAAACTATACCTCATTTATGTTTTTCTCCCAGTGAAAGCTATAGACCTGACGGAAATTGCAGAGCATGCATGGTAGAAATTGAAGGTGAAAGAGTTCTGGCAGCTAGTTGCATTAGAAAACCTTCTGAAAATATGAAAGTTTTTTCTAATTCTAATAAGGCAACAAAATCACGTTCACTTGTTTTAGAACTACTAGATTCTGATCAACCTAAAGAAATTGTTCATAATCCTAATAGTCATTTTTTAGAAGTTAATGATAAAACAAAATTAAATGACAATAGATTTTTAAGTAAATCCAGACCTGAGCCTGATAGCTCTCACCCAGCTATTGCAGTTAATTTAGATGCATGTATTCAATGTGGTCTTTGCGTAAGAGCCTGTAGAGAAGTTCAGGTAAATGATGTTATTGGATTCTCTGGAAGAGGAAGTGAAACTAAAATTGTTTTCGATTTTGATGATAATCTTGGTGAAAGTACATGTGTAGGGTGTGGTGAATGTGTTCAGGCTTGTCCAACAGGGGCACTTATGCCAAAAACTGTTTTAGATGAAAATCAAAATTTCAAATTTGAAGCTGATAGAAAAGTAGATTCTATATGCCCATATTGTGGTGTTGGATGTCAGTTAACATATAATATTAAAGAAGACAAAATTATTTCAGTATCTGGAAGATCGGGTCCGGCAAATAAAGGAAGATTGTGTGTTAAAGGTAGGTATGGTTTTGATTATATTTCAAGTCCTGAAAGATTAACAAAACCACTTATAAGATTAGAAAACTCTGTCAAAAGAAAAAATGATAAATTTAATACTGATTATATTTTATCTAATTTTAGAGAGGCTTCTTGGGATGAGGCTTTAGATTATGCAAGTAAAAAATTACGTAGTATAAAGAATACTTATGGCCCGAATTCTTTAGCAGGTTTTGGATCTGCAAAAGGAAGTAATGAAGAAGCTTACCTTTTTCAAAAGCTTATAAGAACAGCTTTCAAAACTAATAATGTTGACCACTGTACAAGACTATGTCATGCATCATCTGTTGCAGCTTTATTAGAAAATATCGGATCTGGTGCAGTAACTGCACCTTTTTCAGAAGCAAAGAATGCTGAAGTAATTTGGGTTATAGGAGCAAACCCTACTGTTAACCACCCAGTAGCAGCAACTTTTATAAAAAATGCTGCTAAAAATGGTTCCAAGCTTTTTATCTTAGATCCTAGAGGTCAGGCATTAGACAGATACTCTGAAGATTCAATAAATTTTCTACCTGGAACAGATGTTTCAATTTTGAATGGTGTCATTCATACCATTATCAACGAAAATTTATATAACAAAGAATATGTAAAAACACAAACAATTGGATTTGATGATTTGAAGAAATCCACTGAAAACTATAGTCCAGAAAATATGGAAAAAATTTGTGGCATTTCAGCAGAAAGAATACGTAATTTAGCCAGGGAATATGCAAAATCCAAATCGATTATTTTTTGGGGTATGGGCATAAGTCAGCACACTCACGGAACTGATAATGCTAGATGTTTAATTTCTCTTGCTCTTTTAACAGGAAACATTGGACTACCTGGTACTGGGTTACATCCTTTAAGAGGCCAAAATAATGTTCAGGGTGCATCTGATGCTGGTTTAATACCAATGTTTTATCCAGATTATAAGAGTGTTGAAGGAAATCATGGGGCCACAATGAGTGATTTTTGGCATACTGAATTAGATAATAAAAAAGGTCTTACAGTAGTTGAAATTATTAATGCTGCTCACGATGGAGAACTTAAAGGATTATATATTATGGGAGAAAATCCAGCTATGTCAGACCCTGATCAAAATCATGCAAGGGCAGCCTTAGCAAATCTAGACTTTTTAGTTGTTCAAGATATTTTTCCTACCGAAACTTCGTCATTTGCAGATGTAATCTTACCAGCATCAGCTTGGCCAGAAAAAGATGGTACTGTAACTAATACAGATAGAAAAGTACAAATTGGAAGAAAAGCTGTTCCTATGCCTGGCGATGCAAAACAAGATTGGTGGATTATTAAAGAAATTGGAGTTAGAATGGGTCTTAATTGGAATTATGATAGCCCCAAAGAAATATTCAATGAAATGAAAAATGTTATGCCATCATTAAACGGCATAACTTGGGAAAGATTAGAAAAAGAAAATTCTGTTACTTATCCATGTAAAGATGAATTTAGTGAAGGATCAGAACTTTTGTTTAAAGATGGTTTTCCTACACCTAATGGAAAAGGAAAAATGACAAGCACTTCAATCTTGCCACCTGATGAAACAATAAATGATGAGTATCCACTAGTTTTAACAACTGGTAGGCTTTTGGAACACTGGCATACAGGTTCTATGACAAGAAGAAGCAATGTTTTAGATAAAATTGAACCAATTCCAGAAGTTCATGTGAGTCCTTCTCAACTTAAAAGCGTCGGCGTTGAACCGGGTGACTTGGTTTATGTCAAAACTAGAAGAGGTCAAATTAAACTATCGGTAAGAGTAGACAAAGCTTTGCAAAATGATGTTATTTTTATTCCTTTTTGCTTTAATGAAGCATCAGCAAATATATTAACAAATTCAGCCCTTGATCCATATGGCAAAATTCCAGAACTCAAATATTGTGCAGCTAAAATAGAAGCTTCAGTCTAGAATAAAATTTAATATTTATTATATAAAATTCATGATACTAAAACCAACTGATCATCCTAAAACGAATAATGATAAGAATATTGGAGTACTCCTTGTAAATCTAGGAACACCTGAAAATACTGAAACTAAATCTATTAGAATTTATTTGAAGGAATTTTTGTCTGATCGACGTGTAATCGACGTTCCTAAAATCCTTTGGTGGTTGATACTTAATCTAATTATTCTAAATACCAGGCCAAAAAAAACAGCTGCAGCATATAAAAAAATTTGGTTAAAAAATGATCCTGATGGAAGCCCACTTAGAAAGATAACTAGGTTACAATCTGAAAAATTGCAAAAGAAAATTAATAAAAGAAATGTAATTGTTGATTATGCTATGCGTTATGGCAGTCCATCAATTAAGTCAAAATTATCAGAATTTAAAGAAAAAGGCTGTGATAGAATAATTATACTAAGTTTATATCCACAATACTCTGGTCCTACAACCGCTACTGTGAATGATGAAGTGTGCAAATGGATGTTAAATCAAAAATGGCAGCCCTCTATTAGGATTGCATCACCCTATTTTGATACACCTGAATATATTAATTCAATATCTAAGAGTATTTTAAATTCATTTAAAAAAGATGGAACCCCAGATTTATTACTTTTATCTTTTCATGGTGCCCCTAAAAGATATTTAATTGAAGGAGACCCTTATCATTGTCAATGTGCTAAGACAGGTAGGCTTATAAAAGAAAAATTAAAGATACATGATAATAAATTCATGATAAGTTTTCAGTCTCGATTTGGAAGTGAGCCATGGCTACAGCCATATACAGATGAAACTTTAGAAAAACTTGGAAATAAAAATATTAAACATCTTTCTGTTATCACTCCAGGATTTTCAGCTGATAATATTGAAACATTAGAGGAAATTAATATGGAAGGCAGAGAAGAATTTTTGGAATCTGGAGGAAAAAAGTTTACTTATATTCCTTGTTTGAATGATACAAAAGAAGGCATGGACCTTTTACATAAACTTGCTTTAAAAGAACTTGCAGGATGGATATAAAAACTGGTAAGACTAGCATATTAATAATTGCGGCCGTGGTGTAGTGGTAGCACAAAAGCCTTCCAAGCTTTTAGGGCGAGTTCGAGTCTCGTCGGCCGCTCCATGAAATTAAATTACACGCACCCCTTTTATTTTGTATAATTGCTCTTTATCATCCGAGGTTAAACAGTAACCATTTGGTAAATTTACTTCACATTCTTTGTTATTAATTTTAATGAATAATTTTATATATGAGTTACCCTTAGAAAAACTCCCTAAAAACTCCTTCAGCTTATCAATACATTCAATTTTTTCTATTTTAAAAGATAGAATCTCCGAAGTATCCATTGATAATTTTTCTAAGTCTTCAATGTGTATAGCGTTTAATCTTACGCCTGAATTCTCATCAATTCGAGCTTCAACACTTACACAGATTGGATTATTGTCATCAAAATAATTTTTTGCTTGAATTGCAATTTCATCGAAAGCAAGAAAATCAAAAGGTCCATAATTATCTGTCATATATATAATAAAAAATTTCTTACCCCTTTTTGAAGTTCTCATCTGCATATTACTAATAATACCAGCTAATTTAATTCTACATCCAGAACCAACTTTTGTTACATATTCTTCGATTTCATTTGATGACAAAATTTCCAATTTTTTTATTATTGTTGAAAAAGGTTCTAACGGATGTGATGATAAATATAAGCCTAAAGCCGAAAATTCATTTTCTAATTTTTCAGAAAATGAAAAATTTTTGACATTATTTAATTTAACTTTTAAGTCATTTGTTTCTTCTTTTTCAAATAATATATTTTGATTTGATTCATTTTCTCTTTTCATTAGATCATTAAAAGAAATTAAATTATCTATATTCGTTAAAAGCTCTTTTCTATTATGATGAAGACAATCCATGCTTCCAGACTTTATTAAATTTTCTAATAATCTTTTGTTGGCTACCGACCGAGAAACACGTCTTAAAAAGTTTTCCAAAGACAAAAATTTTCCATTTATTTCTCTTTCTTTAACTAAATCTTCAATTGCTGCCTGGCCAACATTTTTTATAGAACTCAAACCATAACTAATTGATTGTACATTTTTCTCATCATTTAAAACTAAAAAATCAGAAAATGATCCATTTATATTAGGAGGATTTATTTTTATAGACCTAGCTTTAGCTTCAATAACAAATTCAGCCAATTTGTCTGTGTTATTTTTCTCTAAAGACATAGATGCAGCGAAAAACTCATATGGATAATGAGCTCTTAACCATGCAGTTTGGTAAGTAATTAATGCATAGCCAGCTGCATGACTTTTATTAAAACCATATCCAGCAAATGCACTAATTTGATCAAAAATTTTATTAGATAACTTTGAAGAAATAGATTTATTATTTGCGCCCGCAACAAATTTTTCTCTTTGAGCATCCATTTCAGACTTTATTTTTTTTCCCATTGCTCGACGAAGAATATCTGCAGCGCCTAAACTATATCCTGCTAAAATTTGAGCTGCTTGCTGAACTTGTTCTTGGTAAATCATAATCCCATAAGTCTCTTTTAAAATTCCTTCTAAGTCAGGATGCATATATTCAACTTCTTGGGCGCCATGCTTTCTTGATATATAAGTAGGTATATTTTCCATAGGCCCTGGTCTATATAAAGCCACAATAGCAATTATATCTTCGAACCTATCCGGCTTTAGCCCTTTCAAGACTTCTTTCATTCCGCCAGATTCAAGTTGAAAAATTCCTAAAGACTTACCTTCAGATAAAATATCAAAAGTTTTTCTATCAGTTAATGGTATTTCATTAAAATTTACATGAATATTTTTTAACTTAAGTAAATCAATTGTTTTTTTGATCATAGTTAATGTTTGCAAACCTAAAAAATCAAATTTTACAAGGCCTGCTTTTTCAACCCATTTCATATTAAACTGTGTTGCAGGCATTTCAGATTTTGGATCTCTATAAAGTGGTACGATGTCTGAAATTTTTCTGTGTCCAATAACTATACCTGCTGCATGCGTAGATGCATGACGAAACAATCCCTCAATTTTCTGAGATACCTCAATTAAACTCTTCACTTGTTCATCATTCTCTATAACCATTTGTAATTCATCAACTTCATTTATAGCTTCTGAAATGGTTAGTGGCCTTGCTGGATTATTAGGAATAAGTTTAGCAATTCTATCAACTTGACTATAAGGCATCTCTAAAACTCTTCCTGTATCTCTAATAACAGCTCTTGATTTTAATTCTCCAAAAGTAATTATTTGAGCAACTTTATCAAAGCCATACCTTTTTTGAACATACTCAATTATTTCATCTCTTCTTGACTTACAGAAATCTATATCAAAATCAGGCATGGATATTCTTTCAGGATTTAAAAATCTTTCAAATAATAAACCCCATCTTATTGGATCTAAATCTGTTATTTTTAGACACCATGCCACAATTGAACCTGCACCAGAACCTCTACCAGGTCCAACAGGTATATTACTATCTTTAGCCCAGTTTACTACATCAGAAACGATTAAATAATATCCTGCAAACCCCATATCACATATTATTTTTAACTCTTTATCTAATCTTTGTTTATAGATTTCCTGACTATCGCTATTTGATATAGCATTTTGGTTTAGTCTTAATTTTAAACCTTTTTCAGAAAGGTTTTTTAATTCTTCTTTTTCATTTTTCCCAGATAAAGTTTCATAAGCAGGAAGTATTGGCTTAGATGTTTTAGGTCTGAAATGGCATCTTCTAGATATGTTTATTGTATTACTAATTGCCTCTGGTATATCATTAAAAAGATCAATCATTTCATTCATGTTTTTGAAATAATGGTTTGGCGTAATAACTTTTCTATCTGGATTAGAAATTGTTAAACCGGCCTCTATACACATGAGCACTTCATGGGCATTTTGCATTTCAGGCTCTAAAAAACATACATCATTTGTAGCCACTAAAGGTAATTCATACTTATAAGCTATTTCAATTAAATGTTTTTCCAAAATTTTTTGATAATTTTTATTATGCCTCTGTAACTCAATATAAAAGTCACCATCAAAGTTATTTTTAAAAAAATCTAATCTACTTTTTATAATATTTTTATTAGATGAGTTTAATTCCTGTGAAATGAATCCATTTTCAGGCCCACCACTCAATACAATTAAACCATGACTTCGTTGCTTAAGTTCATTAATTTTTATAACTGGCCCCTTCAATTCACTAGAATTTAAATGTGCATTACTTACTAAATTTATTAAATTTAAATAGCCTCTTTCATCTTTAGCTATTAATACAACCTCACCAGAACTATATTCATCAATTATATCAAGCTGGCATCCTATAATAGGTTGTATACCATTTGATGATGCTTTTTCAGAAAATTCTAAAGCACCAAACATGTTATTATTATCAGTTATACAAATAGCTGGTTGATTATCATTTTTTGCTAAATCAATTATCTTGTCTATCTGGAGCGCACCAAATGAAAGTGAATACGCAGAATGAACCCTTAAATGAATAAATAAATTGTTTGAAAAATTACTCAACTATAGTTCCAAATTGTAGTTTCAACACTCTGTCCATTAAAGAAGCAATTTCAATATTATGGGTAACAATTAAGCAGGTCAAATTTGTTTCATTTACTATTAAACGCAAGTGATTAATAACTTCTATAGCAGTTTTTGGATCAAGATTACCAGTTGGTTCATCTGCAAGCAAAAGTCTAGGAGCGTTTGAGAGACTTCTAGCTATTGCTACCCTTTGTTGCTCTCCACCAGAAAGTTGACCTGGTTTGTTATGCATTCTATCTTTTAAATTCATCATATTGAGTAATTCGTCAGCCCTCTTAATTGAAAGCTCTTTATTCAATCCAGTTAACATTTGTGG
Source organism: uncultured SAR116 cluster alpha proteobacterium (assembly GCA_902612965.1). GTDB lineage: Bacteria > Pseudomonadota > Alphaproteobacteria > Puniceispirillales. The sequence continues at coordinate 74,775 of CACMFN010000006.1, forward strand.
AATAGCTACATTTTCAATTGCTGTAAATTCATGTAACAATCTGTGAAATTGAAAAACAAAGCCAATTTCATTTAATCTAATGTTATTTCTGTCTTTTACAGATGTTGGATTAATTAATTTTTGATTCAAAAATATTTTGCCTTTTTTTAATTCTTCCAATAAACCTATTAAATTTAACAGTGTAGATTTTCCAGATCCACTTGGACCAACCAAGGCAACCATTTCTCCTTTTTTCAAATTAAAAGATACATTTTTAAGAACTTTTAATTCGTTTACACCTTTAAAATATGAAAAAGAAATGTTATCGACATTCAAAATTTCATTACTATTTTTTTCACTCATATCTTAAAACTTCTGCGGGTAGTATTCTTGTTGCCCTCCATGCTGGATAAAGAGAAGCCAAAAAAGAAAGAAATAAAGCCAAGGCAATAATTTGAATAACTTCAATTGGATCTATTAATGCAGGCATTTTTGTAAGAAAGTAAATTTCAGCTGAAAATAATTCATAGTTAGTTAATTTTTCTAAAAACTGTCTTATAGATTCTATATTGTAACAAAATAAAACACCTAAAATTGTTCCAAGAAAAGTACCTGCCCCACCTATCGATATTCCAGTTAGAAAAAATATTTTCATTATACAGTTTTTTGATGCACCCATTGCTCTTAAAACAGCAATATCGATTGACTTACTATTTACAAACATAATCATCGAAGAAATAATGTTGAATGCTGCAACTGTAATGATAAGAGTTAAAATTATAAACATTACATTTCTTTCAACTTTTAAGGCATTTATAAAAGAGTAGTTTCTTTCAATCCAATCTGTGATAATAAAATTTTTATCTGATATTTCTAATAATTTATTTTTGATTAACGCAATATCATCTGTTGAGTTTAGATATACCTCTAAATTGCTAATAGTATTATTTTTATCATAGCCGTACAGTGATTGTGCATCAGCTAATGACATAAAAACAAAACTGCTATCATATTCAAACATTCCAACATCAAAAGTTTGAATAACTTTGAATTTTTTTTGCTTTGGGACTGAACCAAAAGCAGTAACTCTTAATTGCGGAGTCAAAATAAAAACATCATCATTATTTTGAATATTTAGCTTTTTTGCTAATCTATGGCCAATTATTATCCCATTGTTATTAAAAGATTCAATTTCTTTATTGCCTATTGAATTCCAAAGTTGTTTTCTTGCTGAAAGATCAGACCATCTAACTCCCCTGACAATAATTCCTGATGAATTATTGTTATAAACAATTAAGCCCTGACCCTCTATTTGTGGTGTTACAGCCTTAACCCCAGGAATTTCAGCAACACCAACAGAAAATTCATCATAATTTAGAAAATTATTCTGGCTTTCATATATACCAATATGACCATTTAACCCTAATATTCTTCCTATTAATTCTGCTCGGAAACCATTCATAACTGACATTACAATTATAAGAGTTGCAACACCTAAAATTATTCCAACCAAAGAAAATCCAGCTATAATTGATATAAATCCTTCAGATCTTTTTGACCTTAAATATCTAAAAGCAATTAAAAATTCTAATTGAGAAAACATTATGAATTGACCAAATTTATTAAATTATCAAAATCAACAATATGTTTCTCACCATTTGATCTATTTTTAAATTCATATTTGTTGTCTTTGGCTAATCTTGGGCCAATGATAACTTGAAAAGGTATTCCGATAAGATCCATTTTAGCTAATTTACTACCAACACTTTCTTTAGTATCATCGTATAAGATTTCTTTATTTTGGCCTTTAAAGAAATTATAGGCACTGAGTGACATTTCATCACACAGTTCATTTCCAACTGCAAGATTAACTACACATAAATCAAATGGAGCAACTGACTTTGGCCATATTATTCCTGCCCCATCATGACTAGATTCTATAATTGCTCCAACTAATCTACTTACACCTATACCATATGAACCCATAAAAACAGGAGATAAGCTTCCATCTGGGAGAGTTATTTTTGCTCCCATACTCTCAGAGTATTTAGTTCCAAAATGAAAAATATGACCAACTTCAATACCTCTTGTTTCCATCAAATTTAATGCATCAATTTTAGTGGGATCATGTTTTTCATCCGTAGCGGCATAAAGGGATGTGAATAGATTTACATTACTTTCTAGGTCTTTTTCGTAATCTATACTATCAATATCAACAGTAAGATTTAGCCATTTTTTATCACAATAAACCTTTGATTCACCAGTATCGGCTAAAATGATAAATTCATGACTTTTGTCACCACCAATAGGACCAGTATCTGCTTCCATTGGTATTGCAGTCAAACCCAATTTTTTAAAAATTTTCAAGTAAGAAATGAACATTTTATTATATGACACAAAGGAGTTTTTTTGATCTAAATCAAAAGAATAGGCATCTTTCATCAAAAATTCTCTTCCTCTCATGACTCCAAATCTAGGCCTTATTTCATCTCTGAATTTCCATTGAATATGATATAAATTTAATGGCAAACCCCTATAAGATTTTATGTGAGATCTAAATATGTCTGTTATCATTTCCTCATTTGTGGGGCCATACAAAACATCTCTATCGTGACGATCTTTTATTCTAAGCATTTCCAATCCGTAGTCATCATATCGGCCTGATTCTCTCCAAAGTTCAGCAGATTGTATTGTAGGCATTAAGATTTCATGTGCGCCCGCATTATTTTGTTCATTTACTATAATTGAAGAAATTTTCTTTAAAACTCTCTGGCCAAGTGGTAACCAAGAATAAATGCCTGCTGAGTCTTGCTTTATCATTCCTGAGCGTAACATTAGCCTATGTGAAATAATTTGAGCATCTTTTGGTGTGTCCTTCACAATAGGTAAAAAGTATTTTGAAAGAAACATTGAAATTGTCCTAAATAATTTTATTGTAATTGATTATTAAATTCTGATCTGTATAAATCCAGATTATATTAATTTAATATGTTTTTGCTAATATAAAATTATAAAATTGAAATTCTAAGACGAAAATTTTATTTATTTAAAATGACTAAATTTTACAAACAAATTAATGGTTACCCTGCAATAAGAATGCGCAGAAATAGAATGAAAGCTTTTTCCAGAAGAATGATATCTGAAACCCATCTAAATGCAAATAATCTTATACAGCCATTATTTGTCACTCAAGGAGAGTATGAAAATACTTATATAGAATCAATGCCTGGAATTAAAAGACATTCTATAAAATCAGTTGCAAAAGAAGCTATGGAAATTTACAAATTAGGTATACCAGCGATTGCAATATTTCCTTATATACCAAATGATTTGAAAGATGAAAATGGTACTGAAAGCTTAAATAAAAACAATGTTATTTGCAAAGCTATTAAGGAAATTAAAAATTCATGTCCTGAAATAGGGATAATTTGTGATGTTGCACTTGATCCTTACACAAACCATGGACATGACGGTATTATTATTAATAACGAAATAAATAATGATAAAACTATTGAAATTTTATGTGAGCAAGCAGTGACTCAAGCAGAGGCAGGATGTGATATTATAGCTCCGAGTGATATGATGGATGGACGAGTCAAATCAATCAGGTCTGCTTTAGATAAAAAAAATTTAGTTAATACCTCTATATTGTCTTACTCTGCAAAATACGCTTCTTCTTTTTATGGACCTTTTAGGGATGCATTAGGTACTAAAATTAAAAGTGACCATGTATTTGACAAGAAATCTTATCAAATGGACCCAGCTAATTCTAGAGAAGCATTAAGAGAAATTGAATTAGATATAAATGAAGGTGCTGATATGATAATGATAAAGCCAGCTTTAAGCTATTTAGATATTATAAGTTTAGCGAAACAAAATTTTCAAATACCAATTTTTGCTTATCAAGTGTCAGGAGAATATTCTATGATTAAAGCTGCTTCTGAAAAGGGCTGGATAAATGAGCAGGATATAATTTTTGAATCTTTATTAAGTATTAAAAGAGCTGGTGCATCAAGTATCTTAACTTACTTTGCAAAAGATATCGCTAAGTCCTTAAAATAAAAATTTTATTAAACAACTTTAAATAATTTTTATGATTTAATATTTGAAATAACAAAAATGAAAATTAACTTTGAAAAAATTGTAGCTGCCTCTAAAGAATTAAATGGAAATATAGTAAATACTCCATTTGTAAGAGCGAATAAACTTTCATCAAATTTTAATACAAATATATTCCTTAAGTTAGAAAACTTGCAATTGACTTCGTCATTTAAAGCCAGAGGAGCATGTTATGCTATAATGAAGCATACTCTTGCAGATCCTAACAGAGGTATAATCACTATGTCAGCTGGCAATCATGCACAAGCTGTAGCCTACTTTGCAAATCAGTTTAATGTTAGCTCAACAATAATTATGCCTGAACAGGCGCCTTTTTCAAAAGTTTCGCGAACAAAGGAATTAGGAGCTAATGTTATTCTTAAAGGAAGAACACTCAATGAAACTTCTGATTTTGTAAATAATCTTGCAAAAGAAAAAAATCTTAAATTAATTCATCCTTATGATGACTATGATGTTATTTCAGGCCAAGGAAGCATTGGCATTGAGATATTTGAAAAGATAAATGAGCTTGACTGTATCGTGGTTCCAATTGGTGGTGGAGGATTAATTTCTGGTATTTCGATAGTTGCAAAAAAGATAAATCCAAAAATAAAAATTTTTGGTGTTGAAAGTGACCTTTATCCATCTGCTTATAACAAATTTAAAAAGAAAAATTTATTTTGTTCAGGTGACACTATAGCAGATGGAATTGCAGTAAAAACACCAGGAGAAAAAACTTTTCCAATAATCAGAGAATATATTGATGATATAATATTAGTAGATGATATTTCTATTGAAAATACTATTAGCAATTTATTTGAATATGAGAGAATAATTTCTGAAGGAGCTGGAGCAGCTGGAGTTACAGCAATTATTGAAAATTCATCATTGTTTAAAAATAAAAAAGTATGTTCAATAATTTGTGGTGGGAATATAGATAGTAGAATTTATGCAGGCATTCTAAATAAGAAATTATCACGTGATGGCAGATTAGCTAGAATACGTATTGGCATTACAGATGAGCCTGGTATGTTATCAAAAATATCTAATGCAATTGCAAAAACCGGTGGTAATATAATTGAAATTTATCATCAAAGAATGTTTCATGACGTACCAGTAAAAAAAGCTAAAATAGATGCAGTCATTGAAGCCCAAAATAAAAAAAGCATTGAAGAAATAATTGCTACTTTGAAAAGTGAAGGTTTTGAAGTTCGCATAATAAATGAAACATTTAACTAGTCTTATGTCTATTCAAAAGTCAATAATAGAGCTCTCTCATATTCCGGTTCAGATAAGCAACAATTCAAATTGCCCATACATTGATAATAAAATTGAAACTAGAGCATTTGTAAATCTGTCAGAACATCCTGAAACTCACGACCAATTAGCTGAGACAGGATTTAGAAGGGTTGAAAATTGGGCTTATAAACCAATTTGCTCTGATTGTAATGAATGCATCCCTTTAAGAGTAATATGCAAAAGCTTTAACCCAAACCAAAACCAGAAAAGATGCTATTCTCAAAAATTGATCAGGAATATACTTCCCTGCCAATCTAATAAACAACATTACGATCTTTTTAAGAAATATCAAAAGCAGCGACATGAAAACGGTCTTATGTCAAAAATGTCATGGGCCAATTACTCAAATATGATAAATCTTACACCTATTAATTCTATGATATTTGAATATAAAAGTCTTAAAGGAAATATTTTGGGAGTAATGCTCATAGATATACAAAGAGACGGATTATCTGCAGTTTATTCCTTTTATGATACGTCTCATAAAAAATTAAGTATTGGGAAGTATATGATTATAGATACAATTAACTTTGTAAAAGATAACAAATTGAATTATTTATACTTGGGATATTTTATTAAAGAAAATCATAAAATGAATTATAAAAACCAGTTTTATCCATATGAAATATATATTAACGGTAAATGGTCAAAAAACTAATTAAACTTTGGTGGTTTAGGAAACCCTCTTGGGGGCATTTTACCTGCACCTCCTCTTTTACCAAGCCAAGTTGTAATTACTTTTTCATGACGTGTTCGATCTTTTCCCATCTTCCATAATAGACCTTCATTGGAAGAAATAATTTTTACATCTGAACATTTACCATCTTTGTACCTTTGAAGTATGACACCTTGACCTTTGCTTAATACTGGTATTTCATAAACTTCAAATATTAATAACTTTCTATTTTCACCAACTATTGCAAGCATATCTCCATTAATTGGTAAACATGAAATGGCTTTGTTAGAGCCTTTTAGATTCATTATTTGTTTCCCTGTTCTTCTTTTTGAAATAACCTCATGTGAATTTACAATAAACCCTCTTCCATCATTAGAAACCAATAATAGTTTTTCATTTTTTGAATCACTTAAAAATAGAATTTTTTCATCTGCTATATCATCAAAAACTAGTGAAAGGGGTTCCCCAAATCCACGTCCAGTCGGAAGTTTATAAACAGGAATATTATAAAATCGCCCGTTTTCAACAAATAACAAAAGATCATCTAAACTACTTAAAAATATATATAAACCTAGCTCATCCCCTTCCTTAAATTTTATACTGTCTAAATCTGTAGAATGGCCTTTTAAGGATTTAATCCAACCTTTTTTTGAAACAATTACAGTTACAGGCTCTTTTTCTATTTTTAAAGAAATATCATTTCTATATTCTATGTTTTTATTCTCTATATTTGTTTTTCTATTTAATTCATTTTTAAATATCTTTTTTATATTCAAAATCTCATTTTTGATTTTTTTCCACTGCAGAGTTTTTTCTTTTAATAATTTTTCTAATTGTGATTTTTTGTTTAGCAACTCAATTTTTTCTTTATTTATTTGCTGTTCTTCAAGCTTTCGCAAATTACGTAATTTCATATCCAAAATTGCAACTGCTTGATTTTCAGAAAGTTTAAATCTCATTATCAATTTTTTCTTAGGGTCTTCTTCTTCTCTTATAATAGAGATAACCTCATCAAGATTTAAATAAACAATCAAAAAACTATCTAAAATCTCAAGGCGATTAATTGTTTTATTCAAAGAATTATTACTTATTCTAATTAATATTTCACGTCTATGATCAATCCACGAAATGATTGCTTCATTTAATGGCATAATTTTAGGAGAACCATCACTATCTAATACGTTTAAATTGAGTTGAACCCTAATTTCTAAATCTGTAACTTGATACAATGTATCCATTATATCTTCAGGGCTAAGATTTCTTGATTTAGGTTCAATAATAATTCTTATTTCCTCAGATGACTCATCTCTGACATCTGAAACCATTATTAACTTTTTATTCAATATAAGATCAGCAATTTTTTCAATAATTCTCGATTTCTGAACTTGATATGGAATTTCATTTATACATATATGCCATGTTCCTGAAGACTTTTTTTCCAAAATCCAATTCGCTCTTAAACGAAATGAACCTCTTCCATTTTTATATGTATCAATGATATTATCTTTACTTTCAATGACTGTTCCTCCAGTTGGAAAATCAGGACCATTAATAATATTATAAAGTTCATTATGATTTTTATCTCTATTATCAATTAGAAATAAAGCAGCGTCACAAACTTCATTTAAATTATGGGGAGGAATTGAACAAGCCATCCCAACAGCAATTCCTTGCGCTCCATTTACAATTAAATTTGGAAACCCTGCAGGTAATAAAACTGGTTCTTTACCAGTACCATCGTATGTATCTCTAAAATCAACAGCGTTTTCATTAATGCCGTCTAACATTAAGCTAGCTACCTCACTCATACGTGCTTCTGTATATCTCATTGCAGCAGCGTTATCGCCATCAATGTTTCCAAAATTTCCTTGTCCTTCAACAAGAGTGAAGTTCATAGAAAATTCCTGCGCCATTCTAACCATAGCATCATAAATAGCTGCATCTCCATGTGGATGATATTTTCCCATAACATCGCCAACTACTCTTGCTGACTTTTTAAAACTTTTATTTGGCTGAAGGCTTAATAAATTCATTGCATACAGAAGTCGCCTATGCACAGGCTTTAATCCATCACGAACATCTGGCAAAGAACGTGAAGTTATTGTGGATAAAGCATATTGTAAAAATCTTTTACTCAACTCATTGGAAAAATCTGAATTAATTTGTTTCTCTAAAAAATCGACTTTATCATTCATAAAACATTAAGCCTGTATAATTTTTTTTTGTAATTGTTTTTCAAGTCTAATCCTTGAAGGAGATATTATATTATTATTATAAAAATTTAAATTAAGAAAATATTTAGTTAAATTAAGACCTAAGATTAAATCACTAATTAAACAAGTAGAATTATTATTTCCACCTAAAAATTTTGGCAAAACTAATAGTTTGTCTTTATATGGCAGCCCTTCATTGTAACTTACTGCCCTTCCAGTTTTTGGACTTACAAAAGAAAGATTTTCTCGTTTGCCATTGACAGCACATTCTTGCAATTTTAGTGAAAAACCTAATTCTGACAAAAGCCCTATTTCCCACTTTACATATCCTTTTACCCAATCAAAATTTAACCCATTAGATAGTTTTAATAATTCAAATAAATTCAAGGTTGCAATAAAGATATTTTGGTTGGGTTCCCTTTCCGGAAGAATATAATCAGAAATCTCACAAACTGCCGATAAAGCAGTAAGTTGAATAGGAAGGTTAAAAAAGTTAGTAGCAGTAGAACTATCTAGTTCTAATTTTATTGAACCCATTTGATCAGATATTCTTGCCTTCCACTCAGCATTACATATATTTCCTTTTTGAAAAATTGATCTTTTTTTTACACTATTCCCTCCATGAACAAACGATTTATACCTGCCATTATTTTTACTTAATACTGATACTAGCATTCCAGTCTCACCAAATGGTTTTGAGGATAAGAGAATAGTCATATCCTTCCATTCAGGCATCAACATCAAGTCCTGATGATTTAAGTAAACTAATATTTGTAAGACATTTCTCCTGAATTTTTACTCTTGTATAAAGATGAATTCTTTTTTTGAAAGCTTTCTCCATTTCTTTTCGAGCTAAAATACCAATTCTTTTAATATTTTGACCTGACTTTCCTAGTATCATTGCCTTATGAGAAGTTTTAGACACAAAAATATTTTGATGAATTTCGAGATTATTATCTTTCTTTTCTTTCCATGTTTCCGTTGAAACTATTAAATTATAGGGTATTTCTTGATGCATATTTAGTAAAAGTTTTTCCCTTAAAATTTCAGATGCTAAATATCTTAAATTAGTATCTGTAATGTCTTCTATTGGATACAAAAATGGTCCAACAGGCATCTTTTTTGTTATCCAATCTAAAAAATCTTTGATCCCCTTACTTTTTAATGCAGATAACATAAAAATTTTTTCAAATTTAAATAAACTTTGAAATTCTGAAATCAAAGGTAATAAATCTTTCTTATTGATTAAATCAATCTTATTTAAAATCAAAACTATTGGCCTATTAATATTCTTAAGATTTTTAATAATTTCTAAAGTATTTGAGTTAATATTTTTTATACCAACATCATATAATAAACATACTAGATCTGAGTCATTTAAACTTTTCCATGCGTTGTTAACCATTAACTCATCCAAAAAACGTTTTGATTTAAATATTCCAGGTGTATCTATAAACACAATTTGTGTATTCTTTTTTAAAAAAATACCTTTAATTGAAGTTCGTGTAGTTTGTGATTTATGACTGACAATTGCAATTTTTTCACCAATAATTGTATTTATCAGAGTTGATTTACCAGCATTAGGTGCACCAACAAGTGAAACTAATCCAGAATATGATATTTCCTTATTATTAATATTTTTTCTCTCTTATTATTTTCAAAATATTTTTTGCAGCATCTAATTCTGCTAACTTTATTGTTTTACCCTTTCCTTCAGAAAAAAAACCCATGGCTGTTACTTTTATAATAAAAAAGGGGTTGTGGTCAGGGCCCTCTTTTTTAATTAACTCATAATTAGGTAGAATTAAACCATTTTGCAAAACGAGCTCCTGAAGAGCTGATTTAGAATTTATATTTGATTTTTTATTATTGATATTGAAAAATTTCTCTATAAAAGATTTTACAAAACTTATATTTCCATCAATATAAATAGCTCCTATTATAGCTTCCATTACATCTGACAGAATAGAATCATTTTTTTTAAATTTTTCTCCATCCCTTCCAGATTGAGTTATTATATACTTCGAAAGATTAATGCTATTAGCTACTTGAGATAAAAAATTTTCATTTGTTAATGCTTCAAATTTTAAATGAATTTCAGATAGTTTTTCATGGTTCATTATTATATTTAACTTTTCTGCAATAATAAATCCTAATACTCTGTCTCCCAAAAACTCAAGTTTTTCATAATTATATTTCTTTCCAGCACTTTTATGCGTTAATGCTTCAAGCAAAATTGCTTTATTTTTAAAATTATAAAAAATTTTTTTTTCAAGTTCTTCAATTAACAATTATTTTCACTTAGCTTATTTTTTTGAAAATTCTGTTATATCTTATATTAAATGGCCATTTCCAAATTTGCCAAAACCTCGTATCATCAGTAATTGAAAAGAAAATAATATTTGCTTTGCCAACAAAATTTTCTAAAGGTACAAACCAACCACCATTTGCTCTACTATCTAATGAGTTGTCTCTGTTATCACCCATAACAAAGTATTTATCATTTGGCACCACAAACTCTTTTGTGTTATCCATCACTTGATAATTATTCAAATTTAGTATTGCGTATGATTTATCTTCATTTAATCTTTCTTTTTTTTGCTCAAGAATTTGTTCAAACTTATTCTTAATAATATGTCTATAAAAACCATCTTCCTCCTGAATAACTAAACTACCATTTATAAAAAGTTTTCCAGATTTCATTTGTATTTTATCTCCTGGCAAACCCATAACTCGCTTTATATAATTTATATTTGTATTCGATGGTAATTTAAAAACTGCTACATCACCTCTTTTGGGCTCTGAAGCAAAAACTCTATTTTCTGGTAATGGAACAATACCAAAGGGGAAAGAATATCTTGAATACCCATAGCTATATTTTGAAACAAATAAATAATCCCCTATCAACAAGTTTGGCAACATTGATCCTGAAGGAATATTATATGGTTCAAAAAAAAGAGACCTAAAAATAACTGCTATTATTACAGCGTAAAAAATTGTTTTGAAAAATTCAAAAAAACTACTTTCTTTTTTTTTATTTTTTTTCTTTATCATTTTTAAGGCTTTCTATTATAACAATAGCATAAGCATAATGTCTTTCATCACTTATGCTCAAGTGAACTTTATAACTACAACCATTTGGGATTAATTCCAAACATAAATTTTTTGCTGTATTACTAATATTTATGTAAGGCTTACCACCTTTTGCATTCAAAATTTCAACATCTTTGAATGATGGTATTCTAGATTTCTTATTATGATTTAAAGCTTTGTAAAAAGCTTCCTTAGCAGCAAATCTATTAGCCAATCTATAGATTAATCTGCTTTTATTTTGATAGAAAAAATTTATTTCGTTTCTAGTATAAAGTTTTTTTAAAAATTTTTCGCCAAACTTATTATAAATCAAATTTATTCTATTAGTTTCAACAATATCATTACCAACTCCAACAATCATTTAAACATCAACTTTTCTTGAACCATCAATAATTGATCTCATCTTTAGAATTGCCTCTGTTATACCAATCTTTATCGCCTCACCAATTAAAAAGTGACCGATATTAACTTCAGTAATTTCTTCAATTTTTGCTATTTCTGATATATTTTTATAATTTAGTCCATGTCCAGCATGCACATCTAAGCCTTTTGATTTAGCAAAAATGGCAGATTTTTTTATATTTTCTAATTCATTAAACATAATACTTTCATTTTGAGCATCACAATATTTACCTGTGTGTATTTCTATCGCATCTGCTCCAATCTCTGAAGCTATACTTATTTGTTCAATGTCTGGATCAATAAATAATGAACAAAGTATCCCAACATCTTTTAATTTATTTATACAATAAACAATTTCTTTATTGGATTTTAAGTTTAATCCACCCTCAGTAGTTATTTCTTGTCTTTTCTCAGGAACTATACAACAAGCATAAGGTAAGTTTTCAACAGCAAAGTTAATCATTTCACTTGTAGCAGCCATTTCAAAATTTAGAGGTATTTCTAAATTATTTAATAAATTTTTTATATCGTTTTCATTTACATGCCTTCTATCCTCTCTTAGATGAGCTGTAATATTATCTACATTACATTTTTCAGCAATAATGGCTATTTCTAAAGGATTTGGATGGCTTCCACCTCTTGCATTTCTAACAGTGGCTACATGGTCAATATTAATTCCTAGACGCATTTTTTTCACTTCTTTTCTCCATTCTCAATCTTTTATTTATTTGCCATGCTTGGATAATAAATCTGATCGGCAAATAAAAAATTAAAATTATCAAAGGAAATAAAATTATACTTCCTACTAACATTTCAGTAAAATACTCAGCTAAGTTTTCAACAAGAGAAGTTGTATCAGCAAAAAGATCACTATTATAATTATCAAAAAATAATTTAGCTCCTACATACCAACTTACTAGCCAAAAAAAAGGAAAAACAAAAGGCAAACCAGTTATTAAAACACCTATAACTGAAGCAATAATATTAGCTCTGAAAATAAATGCCAAGGCCATACCTATAAAGATATTAATACCAAAAAATGGATTAAAATTTGTCCATACACCACATGCAAATCCTAATGCGATTTCATGAGGTGAGTCTTTTAAATGTTTAAGCCTTTTTAATTGAAATTTAATAAATCTAATCAGGTATGAAATATATTTCATTTTAATTTTTAACCTTGATATCTGTTAACTGTTTCAACAAAATCATTAGATCGTAATTCCATTATAATATTATTAATGTGACTTAAATCTGCTACTTCAAGGTCAACTATAAATCTAAAAAAATCAATTTCTCTATTTATCAATTGAAGGTTGGTTATATTTCCTCCATACTTATAAATTTGATTAGTTACAGATGCTAAACTTCCAGGTTCGTTTGTCATCACGATATTTATCCTTCCAATATGATAAGCAAGTCCATCCTTATCCCAATGGATATCTAACCACCTTTCAGGTATGTCATAAAATTTTTCTAGTGTATTACAATCAATTGTATGAACAGTGATTCCTTTTCCAGTTGTAACAATGCCTACAATATTTTCACCAGGCAAAGGTGTACAACATTTTGCAATATGAACTGCCATACCTGGAATTAGACCATTTATTTTTAGAGCATTTTCAGATTTATTTTCTCTAATAAAGGTTTTTTTCTGAATAATGTTTTTCTTTTCTGAATTACTAGTCATTTTCGGATATAAAAAGTTTATTATTTTTAATGGATCTAATGATCCATCTCCAATGGCTATAAAAATTTCATGTGGTTTTGAAATTTGCGAATCTTTAAAATTCTTTAATTTTTTACTTATACTTTCAAGATTAAACTTTTTGTCTATTTGTCTAAAGTACTTTTGCAAAATAGCAACCCCAACATTAAAAAATTCATCTTGTGATTTTTGCCTTATAAATTTTTTTATTCCTGCTCTAGCTCTTCCAGTCTTGACAAAATTTTCCCATTCAGGACTGGGGGTTGAATTCTTGGACCGAAGTATTTCAACTTGGTCTCCATTATTTAACTGTGTTTTAAGCTGTCTAGGTTTTCCATTAATTTTTACACCTACACAAGTATATCCAATATCTGAATGTAAAGCATAAGCAAAATCTACAGGTGTAGCGCCTCTTGGAAGTGCTATTAAATCTCCATTTGGTGTGAAACAAAATACTTTATCTGCATACATTTCAAGTTTTGTATTCTCAAGAAAATCTTCGGGACCTTGTTCTTGATCAAGAATAGAAACTAAATCCTGTACCCATCTACTATTGATTTTCTCAAGATCATTAATTTTTTGTTTATAAACCCAGTGGGATGCAATACCAGTTTCTGCAATTTTATGCATTTCTAAGGTTTTAATCTGGATTTCAATTTTCTGTTTAAAGGGCCCAATGACATCAGTATGAAGAGATTGATAACCATTTCTTTTTTTTGTACTAATATAATCTTTAAATCTGCCCATCACATTAGGGTATTTTGAATGAATTACTCCTAATGAAGAATAACAATCTTCAACTTTTTCAACTAAAATTCTATAAGCCATTATATCTGATAACTGGTCCATAGGAACATTTCTTCTTTGCATTTTTTGCCAAATAGAAAAAGCTGATTTTACTCTACCTGAAATTTCTAAAATTTTAATTCCGGCTTTCAATAGCGTTTCTCTAATTTCTTCAATAATCAAAGGTAATATATCTTTAGACTCGTTCTGAATAAAACTTAGCCTATTCATAATAGAAGTTCGCATTTGTGGTTGCACAACAGCAAAAGCAAGATCTTCCATCTCATTTTTAAGTCCTATTAAACCAACTCTTTCAGATAAAGGGGCAAATACTTCAAGTGTTTCCTGAGCAATTTTCTGTCTTTTTTCAATATCACTTATGCCCCCAATAGTTCTCATATTGTGTGTTCTATCAGCTAGCTTTACTAAAAGTACTCTAATATCATTACTAGTAGCTAAAAAAAGTTTTCTAAAGTTTTCAGCTTGCTTTGATCTGTCTGATTGCAATTCTAATTTAGTTAATTTTGTTACTCCATCCACTAAAAGAGCTACTTCTTCTCCAAAAATTGAAGAAATTTTGGATATAGATACGCCACAGTCTTCAACTACATCATGAAGCAAACCTGTTATAATAGTATTTAAATCTAAATTTAAATTAGAAAGAATTTGAGCAACTGAAACAGGATGTGTAAAGTAGCTCTCGCCTGTCCCTCTCAATTGTCCTTTGTGAGCATTTTGAGCAAAGTTCCAAGCAACATTTATTTTTTTACAATTTTTTTTATAATCAGAATTTTTTAAATTTTTTATTAAGTCTTCTGCGTCCATATATTCTTATAAGCTAACATATAAGAAAAAAAAGGAAATTATAAATCTTCGGATTTAATTAAGTTTTCATCAACATCATGAAAACCAGGATTTATTTTATTTTGAACATCATTGCTATCGTTATTGATTTTAAAATCACTAAGTTCATCATTTATAGTGTAATTATCTTCTAATGTATTATCTTCAAGAATATCATCTTCTTCATCTTCAACAAATTCATTATTTGTGAGCTTTTGAAGGCCATTCACTATATCATCTCTTAATTTGTCAGGATCAATAGTTTCGTCAGCTATTTCGCGCAATGCAACAACTGGGTTTTTATCATTATCTCTATCAATTGTAAGCGGATTACCAGTTGAAATGTGCCTTGCTCTTTGCGCAGCAGCTAAAACTAAGTCAAATCTATTTGGTATTTTTTCTATACAATCTTCTACAGTAACTCTTGCCATAATTATGTCCTTTATTGATAAATTTATATATATTTAAAAAATATAGAAATCAATAATTTTATCTATAAATAAAAAATAATTATAATTTATATATTTTCTGATTATCTGTACATTGCAGAATTAAATCATTTATTTTAATCTTAAAATTTGGATGTAACCATTCTGGTTCTACATCTCTAAGTGGTAAAAGAACAAATTTTCTAATATGCATTCTAGGATGAGGCAATATTGGATTATCAGTTTTAATAATACCATTAAAATCTATTATATCTAAATCTAATGTTCTAGAATCATTTTGCTTGTTTCTTATGCGACCAAATGTATTTTCGATTTTATGCAAATTTTTAATTAAGTTTTCTGATGTTTCTTTGGTAGTTATTTTTGCTACAGAATTTACATACCAAGGTTGATTTAACTTTGGGTAAGGCTCACTTCTATAAAAGTTTGATATTTTTATTATGCTTATACCATGATCAGGAAAATATTTTAATGCAGTTTGTATATTTTCTTGTAGTGATAAATCTTGATTTCTTTTTAAATTTGCTCCTAAAGCAATAAAGGCTGTATTTTTCATTATTAAAAAATCATGATAAGGTTTTTTGATGGAAATAAAAGATATACATGAGCCACCATTTGATTGTACTAAATGCCCTCGTTTAAGTAATTATAGAAAATCAATAAAAATTGAATATCCTAATTGGCATAATAAACCCGTAAGATCATTTGGGTCAATTAATTCAAAAAAATTAATTGTTGGATTAGCTCCAGGCAAAAAAGGTGCAAATAGAACTGGTCGCCCTTTTACAGGTGATGGAGCAGGCGAAACTTTATTTAAATCATTAATAAAAAACAACCTTGCTAAAGGAGATTATAACTTTGACGGGTTTGATAATTTGAAACTAATAAATTGCAGAATTACTAATATTGTTAAATGTGTACCTCCTAAAAATAGGCCTAAAGGAGAGGAAATAAAAAATTGTAGTTTTTATCTAAAAAAAGAGATTGCAAACATGAAAAAACTTGAAAAAATTTTGGCATTAGGTAGAGACGCATTTATCTCAATTTTGAATTTTTATGGTCTCTCGAAAATTGAAAATCGCTTTTCTCATAATAAGAAAGTTTTTTTACCTGATAATAAAATCTTAATCGGTTCGTACCATTGCTCAAGATACAATACTAATACTAAACGCCTTACCGATAAAATGTTTGCTGAGGTAATAAATGAGCTTAAAATATAACTTAATTAGTTTCCTTTAAAATTCTAGATTTTTGTCTATTCCAGTCTCTAAGTTTTATGCTTTCTCTTTTATCTTCTTTCTTTTTTCCTTTAGCAATACCAATATCTAGTTTTGCAAATCCTTTATTATTAAAATAAAGAGATAATGGAACCAGTGTTACACCTTCTTTTTTTATTAAACCCAATAATTTATTTCGTTCTTTTTTTGAAACTAATAATTCTCTTTGCCTAGTAGGCTCATGATTAAAATTATTTGCAGCTTCATACATTGGTATATTTGAGTTTATTAAAAATAATTTACCATTAGTATCAGAAGCATAGGATTCACTTATGCTCGCTTTTCCTAATCTTAATGACTTAACTTCAGTCCCAGTAAGAATAATTCCAGCTTGAATTCTTTCTTTTATTTCGTAATTGTATCTAGCTTTTCTGTTCTCTGCAATTCTTCCAAATGAAATTAACTTACTTTTTGTCATCAAAAAAAGGGTTTTTAAATTAACTTACATTCTTCTAAGGCAGACAAAACTTGATTTTTGCTTGTTTCTGAAATTTTTACAATAGGCAACCTCGCCTCTGAGCTACATAAGCCTATTTTTTCAGCAGCTAACTTTACAGGACCTGGGCTACTTTCACAAAACATCGCATCATGAAAATTTATCAATTTAAGATGTATGTTAAATGCATTTTTAAAATCACCATTTTTCCAAAAGCTATGCATTTCTGACAATAAATTCGGAACAATGTTTGATGAAACTGAAATACATCCATGCCCACCTGCAGCTAGATAAGGTAAAGCTGTTGCATCTTCTCCTGAGAGTTGAGAAAAACCACTTCCAATTAACCTTAAAAGTCTTGGTGGCCTTGAAATATCAGCAGTAGCGTCTTTAATACCATCTATTAATTCGTTATTCTCACAAAGTTTAACCAATGTTTCATCATGCACAGGTATTATTGACCTTCCAGGTATATCATAAACAATTAGAGGAATCTTTGCAGCATCAGCAACAGTCATAAAATGAGAGTATAAGCCATCTTGAGTTGGTTTATTATAATAAGGAGTTACAACCAAAATTGCTTTTGCTCCTGCTTTTGCGGCATGCTTAGCAAGCTTACAAGCCTCTTGTGTTGAATTTGATCCAGCGCCTGCAATAACAGGCACTCTATTATCCGCAACTTTTATACATTCCTCAACTATTTTTTCATGTTCATAATGTGTTAGAGTTGGAGATTCGCCTGTAGTACCCACTGGAATAAGACCATCTGTTCCATTGTCTATTTGAAAATTAACAATTTTTTTGAATGATTTAATATCTAATTCACCGTTTTCAAAAGGGGTAATTAATGCTGTCATTGAGCCATTAAATTTTGGGCTTCCTTGCCTAAGCGATCCGTTCAAAATTTTCTCCTATCAGAAGTATTTATTTTAAAATAAACTTGAATTTAGGTTATAAATTATAATTATAACTTATGTTTTCAATTTATCAAATTAAAGATGCATACAAGATTATATGCAGTAATATTAATAAGACACCGATATTATCTTCTGACAAAATTAATAATCTTACAAAATCAAATATAATCTTTAAGGCTGAAAATCTACAGAAAACAGGCTCATTTAAAATCCGTGGAGCCTTAAATTTCATTGGCCAATCAAAAAATCAGGATTTTGTTGCCCCATCAAGTGGAAATCATGCTCAAGGTGTTGCAGCAGCAGCAAGTTTACACAATAAGAATTCAACTTTGGTTATGCCATCAGATGCTCCTTTATCAAAAATTCAAGGAGTGAAATCTTATGGTGGCAATATTATTTTTTATGATAGATATAAAGAGGACAGAGTAAAAATTGCCAAAAAAATTTCTTTAGAGAAAGGTTATGATTTCATTCCCCCATATGACCATAAAGATATTATATTAGGTCAAGGAACATTAGGGTTAGAAGTTATAGATCAATTAAAAGATATAGATTTTGTTCCTGACACTGTCCTATGCTGTTGTGGTGGTGGTGGATTAATATCTGGTTTATCAATTGCTTTAAAATCATATTGGGATAATTTAAACATACACCCAGTAGAGCCAGAATTCTGGGATGATACAAGAATTTCTCTTAAGGAAAAAAAAAGGCATATTATAATTAATAAAAAGAGTAGTATTTGTGATGCTTTATTATCTGAAACTCCAGGAGAATTAACATTTAGAATTAATAAAAAACTTTTATCTTTTGGCATTTCAGTAACTGACCAGCAAGCAATGGAAGCAATACATATTGCTTATGAGTATCTGAAGCTAGTTCTTGAGCCAGGTGGTGCTGTCGCTCTTGCAGCAGCCCTTAATTACAGTGAAGTTGTAAAAAACAAAAATGTATTAGTAATATTATCAGGTGGAAATATTGATAAGAAGATTTTTTTGAATTCTTTAAAAACTAAAATAAAAAAGTTATAATTTTTTAAATTAAAGGTATTTATGGGCCATTTGATCAAGTGTCAAAACTTTAATTTTTGAGGCCATACCCTCAGCTCCAAATCTTTTTAACCTGTCACTGCAAACTTCCTTCATAGCATTCATTGCAGGAGCTAAATACTTTCTAGGATCAAATTCATTTGGTTTTTCTATTAAAATTTTCCTAATTGCTCCAGTCATCGCCATCCTGCAATCTGTATCAATATTTATTTTCCTAACACCATTTTTAATACCTTTTTCAATCTCTTCTAATGGAACGCCCCACGTTTGCGGCATTTCTCCTCCATAGTTATTTATAATATCCTGTAGCTCTTGTGGAACTGATGAAGAGCCATGCATTACTAAATGCGTATTTGGCATTCTTTTGTGAATTTCTTCAATAACATTCATAGCTAAAATATTTCCATCTGGCTTTCTGGAAAACTTATATGCTCCGTGACTAGTACCCATTGCTATAGCTAGAGCGTCGACTTTAGTTTTATTTACAAAATCTATTGCTTGGTCTGGATCAGTTAAAAGCTGTTCCACTTCTAATGTACCCTCAGCGCCATGTCCATCTTCAGCATCTCCTTGACCAGTCTCCAAAGAACCTAGAACTCCTAACTCCCCTTCGACTGAGACACCAAATAAATGTGCTGTTTCAGTAACATTTTTTGTAACAGTGATATTGTAATCATAATTAGATGGAGTTTTACCATCTTCTAAAAGTGAACCGTCCATCATAACAGAGCTAAAACCGTATTTTATTGCTGACATACATGTTCCAAGGCTATTCCCGTGATCTTGATGCATACATACTGGAATGTCCGGATAAAGTGATATTAAGCCTTCAATTAATTTTGATAAAATTTGATCATTTGCATATTTTCGTGCTCCCCTACTAGCTTGAATAATCACAGGAGCATTAAGTTCATTAGCAGCTTCCATGATTGCAAGGCCTTGCTCCATATTATTGATATTAAAAGCTGGCAGTCCATATTGATGATCAGCAGCATGATCTAAAAGCTGCTTAAGTGTTATTAAGGCCAAATTTTTCTCTCCAAATATTTATTTTAATAAAGTTTTTGATTTATTAATTATTTCTTCTTTTGTTATATTAAAAAATTTATACAACTCATTTGCAGGCGCAGATGCTCCAAATGATTTCATTCCAATAAATATATCATTTTTTGATAGCCATTTTTCCCACCCAAATGAAATTGACGCTTCGATTGCTATTTTAGGCTTTTCACCCAAAATACTCTGAACATATTCATTAGTTTGCTCTTCAAAAAGTTCCCAACATGGCATTGAAACCACAACTACAGATATACCAACTTGGTCTAGCTCTTTAGCAGCTTCTAGAGCAATAGACAGTTCTGAGCCAGATGATAGAAAAGTTATATCTCTATTATTGCTATCTCCATGAATTATGTATGCACCTTTTGAAGTAAGATTTTTATTTTCCTTCTCAATTCTTAAAGTTGGGACACTTTGCCTTGAAAGTGCTAAAACAGATGGAGTAGAAGTAGATTTTAGAGCTAACTCCCAGCTTTCATTTACTTCAACACCGTCAGCAGGTCTGAAAACTAATGTATTTGGTGTTGCTCTTAGCATTGACAGGTGTTCAATAGGCTGATGCGTTGGACCATCTTCACCTAAACCTATAGAATCGTGAGATAAAACATAGATTACATTCAATTTCATTAATGATGATAGCCGCATTCCTCCTCTCATATAATCTGAAAAAACTAGAAAAGTACCTCCATAAGGTATATGTCCGCCATACAAAGATATACCATTCATAATTGAAGCCATGGCATGCTCTCTTACACCGTAATGAATATAATTTCCATCAAAATTATCTGGGCTAATCACCTTCATTTCTTTTGTTAAAGTTAGATTAGAACCGGTAAGGTCTGCTGACCCACCGATTAACAAATTAGTATTTTTATTAATGATTTCTAGGGCTTGTTGACTTGACTTTCTAGTGGCGTTTTTCGGTTTTTCTTTTTTAATTTCTTCACTAAAATTTTTGAGCTCACTATATAATTTTTCTGATAATGAAAGATTTAATGCATCATAAAAATTTTTCTTTAAATCAGATTTATTAATGTTATCCGTCCAATTATTATAAATTTCTTTAGAGTTGTTGGATATAGCTTTCCAAGCATCTAGAGCTTCATTTGGATATGAAAATGGTGGATACTCCCAATTTAAATTTGTCCTTGTTAACTTGATTTCATTTTCACCCAAGGGCGCGCCATGCACTTTACTAGTACCCTGAAAATTTGGAGAGCCAAATCCAATTTTTGTTTTACATGCAATTAAGCTAGGACACTTACTTTTTCTTGCTAAATTGATAGTTTTTTCTATTTCTTCAAAATCGTGTCCATCAACTGCAAAAACTTCCCAACCGCAGGACTTAAATCTTTCAATTTGATTTGTTGAGGTTGAAAGTTGAGTATCACCATCAATTGAGATGCCATTATCATCCCAAAGTACAATTAGTTTATTAAGTTTTAAGTGACCGGCTAAATCAATTGCTTCATGACTAATCCCTTCCATCAAACATCCATCACCAACTATCACATATGTATAATGATCTATTAAATTGCTTCCAAATCTCTTATTAAATAGTTTTTGACTTATCGCCATTCCAACAGCATTCGCCAAACCTTGGCCAAGGGGGCCTGTTGTTGTTTCAATTCCTTTAGCGTGTCCATATTCCGGGTGACCTGCAGTAATAGAATTTAGTTGACGAAAATTTTTTATTTCATCAATTTTCATATCTTCGTAACCTAAAAAATAATTAAGTGCATATAGCAACATAGAGCCATGTCCTGCAGATAAAATAAACCTGTCTCTATTTGGCCATTCAGGATCTTTAGGAAAAATTTTTATAAATTTTGAAAATAATACTGTCGCAACATCAGACATACCCATTGGCATTCCAGGATGTCCCGATTTAGCTTTTTCAACTGCATCTAATGACATGAAGCGTAAACAATTAGACATTAATTTAAGAGTTTCATTTGAAATTTTTTTATCTGACATTTATTTTTCCATAAAATTTATTAATTTATTACTCTCATTTTTTGAACCAAATATAAAGGGTACTCTTTCATGAATGCTTTCAGGCTTTAAAGATAATATCCTTTTCTGTCCATTTGTTGCAAAGCCTCCAGACTGTTCAATTAAGAAGGCTACTGGATTTGCCTCATATACTATTCTTAGTCTCCCTTTTTCATAACCTTTTCTTGTATCCTGTGGATATAAAAATATACCTCCTCTAGCCAAAATCCGATAACAATCAGCCACAAGAGAGCCTATCCATCTCATATTATAGTTAGTTTGGCCATTGGATTTATATAAATTTATACATTCCTCAACATAACTTTTGATGTAAATTGGCCAAAAAGAATAATTTGAAAAATTAATAGATAATTCATTTGTATTCTGAGGAATTTTAATCGCCTCTTGCATAAGGACAAATTCATCACTTTGATTTAATTGAAAAACTGAAGTTCCATTTCCAATTGAAAATATTAACTTTAGCCTTGGCCCATAAATAAAAAAGCCAGAAGCAATTAAATTATCTCCACTTTGAAGAATTGTCTCATTTGGATTAATTTTAGACTTATAAATTCCAAATATTGTTCCAATTGGCGCATTTGTCTCAATATTAGACGAACCATCTAAGGGGTCGATGCATATTGTGAAACTACCGTTGTTATTTAAAAATACAAAATCTTGTTCTTCTTCTGACGCATACCATTTTATATCGGCTGATGATAAATGTTGCATGATAATACTGTCAGCTTTCAAGTCTAAGTTTTTAGTTTCATCTCCGTCAGAATTAGTAGCACCACTTTTATTTGAAAGTTCACTTTGTTCAGGATTTGAAATAATTTTTGATATTTCAATAGCTGAAATTGAGAGCAAATTAAAAATTTGAATTAAATTATTTGTGTCATAATTAAAATTTTTTTTCTTGTTTTTATATTGAAGTTCTAAAAATTTTTCTAGATTCATTTAAAAAGCTACAAAAAAAAATTGAAATAATATTGAAAGATATATGTAAATATATTAATTCAAATTAAGTAAATTTAAATTTTTTTTTTTTCGCAGTAAATAAATTTTAATTAAATTGTTAAAATGAAATACTATAACTTAAGTTTAAGACAATTAAAGACAATTTTAGTAATATCTGAACAGAAAAGGTTAATAAAAGCCTCAGAACTTTTATCTCTTACGCCCCCTGCAGTTACAATACAACTTAGACAGGCTGAGGAGGAAATAGGGTTAATTCTATTTGATAGAACACCAGAAGGTTTAAAATTAACTGATGCTGGAAATGAAGTAGTAAAATGCGCAAAAAAAATTTTTGGAGAACTAAATGATTTAAGT
This sequence comes from uncultured SAR116 cluster alpha proteobacterium, assembly GCA_902612965.1. Classification (GTDB taxonomy): domain Bacteria; phylum Pseudomonadota; class Alphaproteobacteria; order Puniceispirillales. The sequence continues at coordinate 98,386 of CACMFN010000006.1, forward strand.
AATAAATTAGAAGAGGTTAGCTTTGCTCAAAGAGGATCTGTAAAAGTTGGAATAGTCTCGACTGCAAAATATTTTGGTCATAATATTATAGCAAGCTTCATAGAAGAAAACCCCAATATCAAAACAACAATAAAAGTCGCATCTAGAGAAAACATCCTCAATGAATTATCTTCTTTTGAACTTGATATTGCGATTACAGGTACAGTGCCACTCTCTAAAGAATTAATTACTCAATCATTTGGTGATCATCCTATAATTTTTATTTCCTCACCAAAATCACCATTAGCAAATAAAAGAAGAATTAAAAAAATGGAATTGATTACTGAAAAAATTTTAACTAGAGAGAAAGATAGCGGAACATTTAATACGTTACAAAGCTTTTTAGATGATACTAAATTGGCTTATGAGCCATCTATGACAGTTGTTGGATCGAATGAAACTATTAAACAGGCTGTTATTTCCAATCTCGGTATAGCAATGATTTCAGAACATTGTTGTTATAATGAACTAAAAAATAACTTATTGTGTAAATTAAATGTTGATGGTTTGCCAATTATAAAAAAATGGTATGCTACAAAGATAAAAACTCGACAGCTATCGTATGCAAGCAATCTACTTTATGATTACATTTTAAAGAAAGCTAATAAATTTTTGCCTAGAAATTAAATAATACTATTCATTTAATTTACATTTTATTTGTGTTACTCTCTTAAAGCCATCAAGTTTCAATAAATTAAATTTGAAATTACCTAACTGAATTATATGGATCTTTCTGCCAGGTATATATTTTTTAGAGGATTTTATACAAAAAAAATCATCTGAATTTTTTTTTGTGTTTGTTTCTGACTTTCTCTCGAAATCAGTTGTAAAAATTTCTTTAGCAAAAGAAATGTTTATAAACAAAAAACACAATAAAAAAATTAAAGGCAATTTTTGAATTTTAATCATAAATAAATCAACGTCTTAAAAAATATAATATTATGTATTTTTAGTATTTATTTTAATTTTAATTGGAGATGTGTCTTTAGGAATAATTTTTTCAAGAAAAATAGATAACATTCCTTCAATTAATTCTGCATTGTAAACTTTAACATTATTTTCAAGTCTAAAATTTTTTATAAATGGTCTTTGAGCAATACCTCTGTGCAAATATTCAGTCTCAGGAGCCTTCAAAGGACTTCTTGCCTTAACAACTAAAAGCGTCCCTGATACTTCAACTGATAAGTTTTCTATTGAAAAACCTGCAACAGCAATTGTAATTTTATAATGATTTTCTTTTAATTTTTCTAAATTATATGCTGGATAATTAGACTCTTTAATCTCAGATAATTTATTAATTTCATCAAATAAAGTATCAAAACCCACAAAGGATTTCACGAGTGATGAAGATACAAAAGACATACACCACTAAAAGTAATAAATAAAATAAATATAATCAATAATTTTACAATTTTCCAACTATGAAAGTATTGGATTTGTATTTTCTTTATCTTTTTTTTCTTCAACTTTATTTAATAAGTATAAAGCTTCATCTTTAGATAATAAAATCTCAATTATACTTTTCTGCCTTTGAAGTTCCTCAATATTCTCTTCTTCAATTGTTGTTTTATAAATCTTATTAAAGTTATTAAACATTTCATCCTCCATTTATCAAAAAATTGACAATTATTAAAAAGCAAAATCTATACCATTTAAATTTTTTAGTATTTGGGCTATCATTATTTAATTTACTACAGATTAGGAATAAAATGACTGATGTATTTTTGGATATAGACGGACAACCAAATGAGAGTCTGTCGATTATTTCAGAGAGATTAGAAGCGAGATCATTAAGTGGGCAATTTCTTGAATTTACAAAAAAATATTTTGACTTGATAGAAGTTAATAATCAAACCAGTATTCTTGAGTTAGGTGGTGGAACAGGCGTAATTGGAAGAAATTTTATAGGATATAAAGATTTTAAAGGCAAATATACTGTTTCTGACCTAAGTGCTGAATTATTGAAGTACGGATTACAAAAAGCTAAAAGGCAAAACTTAGATAAAGTTTTGAACTTTGAGCAAATTGACGCCATGGTAAATAGAGTTTCTATTAAAAATTATTATGACATAGTAATTATGCACACACTAATTAGCCATGTTCCTGACCCAAAAATTGTACTTACTAATGCAATGAAATATATAAAGAAAAGTGGTAAAATTATAATTTTTGATGCTGATTATGAAACACTTTTAATGTCATCAGGAGACAAAAAATTAGATGATATTGTCAATAACGCAATTAAGAAAGGTTGCGTGGCTCAACCTAAAGTTATGAGAGAAATTCCAAAAATTGCTAAAGATTTAAATTTAAATTTTCTAAATTATCAAGCCAATCTTCTTTTTGAAGCGGGTGAAGCTGATTTTTTTTATGGAATGGGAAAAGCTTTATCAACAGCAGTTGTAAAGTCAAAACAACTTGAGGAAATAGTTGCAAAAGAATGGATTTCAAAATTAGAGAAATCCATGGAAGAAAGAACTTTCTTCGGGATGTGCCCATATATTACTTACATATATGAAGTTTAAAAAATTAAAATTTTTCATTTTAATGTTATTTTTTTTGCCGCAATACTCATTATCTTATGACAAATTAGAGTATTATGTATATTGCAATCAAATTCCTGAAGGAAATCCTTTCGGTTTAATCTTTAAAGATAATGAAGTTGCACAAATTGGTATTGAAAATTTTGAAAAAATTTTAGACTACAAGGAGAACTTTCGAAAAAAAGGAAATTACTTTATTTGGTATAACGTTAAATTTAACACAAAGACACTAAAGCTTCATATTGGAAATCAAGAAGAGCACTTTGCTGAATGTAAATCCGTTGAAAGCAAATTTGAGCTTAATAAATTGTTAGAATTATTCCTAACCAACAAAAAAAATAAAAATACTATTTAGCAACTATTGTAACTTTCTTCTTCTTGTAGAACGGCCTTCAGTTCTAGGTTTAGAGAAGTTTTGTTTTCTTTCAAGTTTTTCATTCTTATTACAATTTCGCGAAGAAAATGCACTAGCCCAAATACCTAATTTTTCTTTAAAGTCAGGCCAATTTTGAATTTTCTCCACATCACGATACATTGCAAAAGGCCTCAAAGTACTTTCATAAAAGTCAACTTGACGATGCGTTCGGTATTGTTTTGGTTGATACCTGTTCCAATGAAGGCATTGCTCTAATGGCCTCCTATATCTTTTATCTTGAGTTTCTGCAGGATAGCCTATTGGAATTGTTCCATAAGCTTTCATCCATTTTGGATAACCTAACAATCTAGATAATTCATTGTTAGTAGTATCCTCCCCCCCACCAGACAACCATGCAGAAGTTAACCCTTCTGCTGCTACACCAAGTTGTATATTTTGAATAGCAGCACCCAAGGAAGATAAAAAGATGGCTTCATTATTCTCTTTATACTCATCTTCATAATTACTTGATGAGGCATGAGGAAAACAAACTTTCCATCTTGGATCACCAACTACAACAATAATTGCTACAGTATTTGCAAGATAAGTTTTTTTAACAGCGGGAAATCCCTTTGCAAATTCAACTAGTCTTTGTGCCTGCTTAAGGAAAACATCGGTTGTTTTATTGATCATTTCTTTATTATTTATAACAATAAAATCAAAGCATTGTGTATTTGCTCCAGATGGAGCCCATCTCCCACAATCCACTATTCTCTCCAAAGAAGATCTTTTGATTGTTTTCCCTTTCACAAATTTACGAACACTTCGTCGATTTTTAATAACATCAAAAAAATTTGAAATATTCCTCATAATTTTAGTTCCTCGAGTTGGACATTTAAAATTAATTATGTAAAAGTGTATTATGATTTCAAATCAATTTTTTTTAAAATGTGTTTGGAGGTAATAAATGAGGTTTTTTAATTTTTATACTTTAACAAGCTTAATTATCTTTTTCAGCTTAACTAACGCTTATGGCTTTACGATTAAAAGTGGGCAAGTTCTATCATCCGATGGTAAGGTTTATGATTTTGCATCACCTGCTGAGCAACAGAAATTAATGGAGAAATATGAAGCTGGCGGTGACCAGGTCGGTGTTTTTAATAAAAATTTATTTATAATGCAAGATGACGGTATAATTGCTGTACCTATGGGTAAAATAACTGGCATTGGCAAAGATGAGTTAAATGAAGTTATAAATGATGCTTTTAAAGAATACGAAGTAAAAACTGTTAAAAAGTATGTAGAAATGCCTCCTGAAGATATAGCTAAGTTGGATGCAGATAAATTAGCTAAAGTACCTCCAAAAGCTATGGCACAAATGGGTGAAGGCCAGATTCAGGCTATAAATCCAGAAGCAATGGTTAAATTTAAACCAGAACAGATGGGAGCCCTACCTCCACAAGTTATTCAACATTTTAGCCCAGAACACTTTGCCCTACTTCCTCCTGAAGTATTTGGTGAAATGAAAGTTGACATGTTAAATGCTATTGACCCTAAAGCTTTTGAAAACATTAAACCTGATCAGATGCAAAAAATTGTTGTCCCACAATTTATGCCAGGGACGCAACCTTTACCACCTCTGCCCGGCGGTGGCCCTAATTTTCAAATGCCTGAACTAAATCAGAATTTTGCTCAAATATTACCACCTGAAGCATTCCATCAAGTAGATGTCGGAGTGATAATGGAAAATTCACAAGAAATGGCAAATATTATGGCCCAAGAAATGGCAAAGGGTATGTCAAAAGAAATGGCAGAGCAAATGGCAGGTCAAATGATGATGGGAATGGCTATGGATCTAACTCACGACATTGCAAAAGGTATTGCAGGTGGAATGAGTTTTGATATGGCTAAAGGCATGGCTCAAGATATGGCTAATAATATAGCTTTAGACCAAGCTGGACAAATGGCGCAAGGCGTAATGATGGATCTTGATGGAGACGGAGAATTTATTAATGTGATGCCTCCACCTAATCAAATGCATCAAATGATGGGCGTTGCTCATCACCATGCTGTAAATATGGCTGGCCAAGTTGCATTTGAAGCTGGTAAGGATATGCTTTTAGGATTTGTAAAAGATGGTTTAATTGGTGTTGATATGCTTCCTGAAGGAATGGAACTTCCAGAAGGTTTTGTTCCTCCCCCTCCACCACCTCCAGGAATGCCTGGAATGCCAATGCCAGGAGGTCAGGGTATGCAACCTTTAGCAGATGGTACTATGCCTCCGATGCCAAATATGCCTCCGATGCCAAATATGCCTCCAATGCAACCATTAGCAGATGGCACAATGCCTCCAATGCCTAATATGC